>CAZZNG010000029.1:0-31678 GCA_964655505.1 uncultured Litorilinea sp.
GTCGCCAGCCACAGGGACTTTGCACCGGATTGGCAGAACACAACGGTGATTAGCGGCGATGTCATGCAGCAAGTGCGGCAGCTCAAGGCAGAGCCAGGCAAAGCCATCGGCATCTTCGGCAGCAATACCCTGTGTGTGAGCCTGATCCAGGCAGGGCTGCTGGATGAGATGCAAATTCTGGTCAACCCGGTTTTGCTGGGCGCGGGCACGCCGCTGTTCGAGGGGCTAGGGGAAAAGATACCCTTCACACTGACCAACACCCACCCGTTTCAGACCGGCTCGGTGCTGCTCACCTACAAGCCCGCGTAGCGCAAAAGATACAAAGATACACCTTTCCGGGACGCTTGAAGCGTCCCGGAAGTGATTGGCGAGTGCTGTTTAGCGCAGGTGCGGGAAGGCGTCACGACCGGGGTAGATGGCCGTATCGCCCAATTCTTCCTCAATGCGCAGCAGTTGGTTGTACTTGGCGACGCGGTCGCTGCGCGCGGGCGCACCGGTCTTGATCTGCCCCGTGTTGAAGGCAACTACCAGATCGGCGATGGTGTTGTCCTCGGTCTCGCCCGAACGGTGGCTGATCACCGCGGCCCACCCGGCGCGGTGGCTGCGCTCGATGGCGTCGATGCTCTCGGTCAGCGTGCCGATCTGGTTGACCTTGCACAACAGCGCATTGCACGCCTTGGCCTCAATGGCGCGCTCGATGCGCTCTACATTAGTGACCAGCAGATCGTCGCCCACCAACTGCACCCTGTCGCCCACCTTGGCATAGAGCGCCTGCCAGCCCCCCCAATCATCCTCAGCCATGCCGTCCTCGATGCTGATGATGGGGAAGCGGTTCACCCAATTGGCCCACAGGTCGACCAGCTCATCGCTGGAAAGCTGCTTGCCCTCAATTTCCAACGTGTACAAGCCCGATTTCTCGTCATATAGCTCGCTGCACGCGGGGTCGAGCGCAATAAAAATGTCCTCGCCGGGGCGATAGCCCGCCTGCTCAATGGCGCGCAGGATCACCTCAACCGCTTTGACATTGCCGCCCAAGCTCGGCGCAAACCCGCCTTCATCGCCCACATTGGTGCTAAAGCCGTCATCGTGCAGCACATTCTTGAGGCTCTGGTAGATCTCCACCCCCCAGCGCAGCCCCTCGCTAAAGCTCGACGCGCCCACCGGCATGACCATAAACTCTTGGAAGTCCGTGCTGCCCGCCGCGTGCTTGCCGCCGTTGAGGATGTTCAACATGGGCACAGGCAGGGTCCGCCCGGCCACGCCGCCCAAATAGCGGTAGAGCGGCAGGCCCAGGGCTTCAGCCGCGGCCTTAGCAACCGCCAGGCTCACCCCCAGGATCGCGTTCGCGCCCAGGTTGCCCTTGTTGGGTGTGCCGTCCAGTTCGCGCATATAGTTGTCGATGGCGACTTGATCCAGCGCGTCGAAGCCAAGCAGCTCGTCGGCCAGTGTGTCGTTGACATTCTCAACTGCCTTGAGCACCCCCTTGCCGCCATAGCGCTGCTTGTCGCCGTCGCGCAGTTCGACCGCTTCATGCGCGCCAGTGCTGGCTCCGCTGGGGACAATGGCGCGGCCCCTGGCCCCATTGCCTAGCTCGACCTCCACTTCGACGGTCGGATTGCCGCGGCTGTCCAGCACTTCGCGCCCAACAATGTTGATGATCTCAGTCATGCTTCCTCCAAGAGTAGGATAATGCGACGAGCCAGGTGGATGGCCCAATCCGACCTGCGCCATGCGTCAAATCTCTGTTCAGTTCAGCTTACGGTTGTATCACGAATTGCCCAATTGAGCGAATTGGATGACGATTTACCGGAGAATAGTTGTGTTCGTGCGCCTAGTCCTTCAAGCTTCCCTGCAAACTCCCCTACACACGTAGCGGCAACGCCCCTGTGCAACTTTCCTGGGGTGGCTGCGTACTGTTAGATAGAGACACGGTTCGATAAGCGGTCGGGTTCAGCGGCGGCAGGCAGATTCGCCATGAACCAACACGACCTAGCTGTAAAACGAGGAGACAATGATGTCTGTGCAGCCGAATCAAAACCAACGGCCCGACGGGGTCACCCTCATCGCGATTTACTACTTCCTGGCCTCGCTCCTCTTCCTCTTGGGCACGCTGTTCATGGCGCTGCCGACCGGGATCTTGGGCATCGTGGGCTTGACGGAAGACGCCGGGGCCTTCATCGGCATGTTTGCCTTAGGGGTGATCGCCATGGCGATGATGGCGCTCTGTCTGCTCCACCTGATCGTCGGCTACGGCCTATGGACCATGCGCCCGTGGGCGCGCATGGCCGCGATGGCGCTGGCTATCGTGGCGCTGCTCTTTGCGCCCGTGGGCACGGTTGTGGGGGCTGTCATCATCTGGTACTTGATCAAGCCGGATGTGACGGCGCTGTTCGAAGCCAGACGCCAAGCGGATTGACGCCCAGCACTCGCCAACATCTTGCCTGCGTTGACCCACTCAGCGCGAGCGCCACAAAAAGAGGCCGGGGAAACCTCCCTGGCCTCTCGCCTTTTATGTTGCCTCGTCTTGGTCGATCTTCCGGAAAGTTCGGAACTTCGCGGACGGTTACGCGTTTGCCGCGCGCTAATTGTTAATCGTCGCCGCTGTGACCTGCGCCGTTGGTGGGCGTTTCCACCTCTTTGGGCGGCTCCTCGACCGGCAGCGGGGCGGCTTCCGGGTCGTTGGGCCAAACATGATAGACCCAGCGCACCGCGCGACGCCACATGCTGCGCGCGGCCGCGGCCTGGTAGCCTGCCTGCCGCCGGGTGCTGCGCCACCAGTCGGCTTCATGACGGTCGGTCGGCACACTCCACTGAATGGCACAGGCCGCCCAGGTCAACCCAGCGCCGAAGCCGACAAAGACCAGTTGATCGCCCGGCTTCACCTTGCCCGCGTCAATCGCCTCGCACAGAGCAATGGGGATGCTGGCTGTGCTGGTATTGCCATACTTTTGCAGATTGACAAAGACTTTTTCCTCTGGGATCTTCAGCTGCTTGAGCACGCTGTTCTGCACGATGCGCAGATTGGCTTGATGCGGGATCACCAAGTCCACATCGTCGGGAGAAAGCCCCGCGCGCGCCAAGACTGCTTTGGTGGCGTCGGCCATGACGCGCGTGGCAAAGCGGAAAACCGCCTTGCCGTCCATCTTGATAAAGTGGTTGCCGCTGCTCACCGTCTCCAGCGTGGCAGGCATGGCGCTGCCGCCCGCGGGCAGGATCAGCAGTTCCGCGCCTGAACCATCGCTGCCCAATTCGGTGGCGATGATGCCGCCGGGCACATTGCTGGCCGCGACCAGCACAGCCCCCGCGCCGTCGCCAAAGAGGATGCAGGTGTTGCGGTCGGTCCAATCGGTCACGCGGCTGAGCGTCTCCGCGCCCAGGACCAACACATATTCGGCATCGCCCGCCAAAATATGGCCGCGCGCCATGCTCAAGGCATAGACAAAGCCGGAGCAGGCCGCGCTGAGGTCGAATGCGCCCGCGTTGGTTGCGCCCAGGGCATCCTGAATAATGCTGGCAGTCGAAGGGAAAATGTACTCCGGTGAACTGCTCGAGCAGATAATCAGGTCGATCTTGCTTGGGTGCACGTCGGCCACTTCCAGCGCGCGGCGCGCCGCCTGAATCCCCAGCGAGGCGCTGGTCTCGGTCGGCGCGGTCGCCACGCGGCGCTCTTCGATGCCGGTGCGTGTGCGAATCCACTCGTCGCTGGTATCCACGATCTGTTCGAGATCGTGGTTGGTGATCACCTTATCGGGCACGGCATAGCCCCAGCCAATGATCTGGGCATAGCGCCGCTCCGGTTCCACGGGCGGCTGGGGGATCAATGCCGGATGCGGGGTTGTTCCGTTGGTTTGGGGTTCTTGCACCGGGTTCACGTTTGATGTTTCGGCCATGGTCTCTCCTCTATCTGCTGCATGTCGCATGTTGCGCGACAGCGCTAGGCGTAGCGCCGCAACATGATTGTGGCGTTATGGCCGCCAAATCCAAAGCTGTTGCTCAACGTCACCCGCACGTCCGCCTCGCGCTTCACGTTCGGGGTATAGTCCAGATCGCATTCAGGGTCGGGCGTATCCAGGTTGATCGTCGGCGGGATCACCCCTTCGCCGATCACCTTGGCGCAAATGATGGTCTCCAATGCGCCGGCTCCGCCCAGCAGATGCCCGGTCATGCTCTTGGTGCTGCTGATCTTCACATTGTAGGCATGTTCGCCCAGGCAGTGCTTGATCGCCCAAGTCTCGGTCTTGTCATTAAGCCGGGTGGATGTGCCGTGGGCATTGATATAGTCGATGTCGCCCGGCTGCACCCCATAGGCCGCGGCCTTGCGCAGCGCCATCTGCATGGAGTCGATGGCCCCGCGCCCGTTTTCATGCGGCGCGGCCATGCTATAGGCGTCGGCGCTGCTGCCATAGCCGATGACCTCGGCGTAGATGGTCGCGCCGCGCGCCAGTGCATGTTCTTCGGTCTCCATGACCAAGATGGCCGCGCCTTCGCTGATGACAAATCCGTCACGGTCGATGTCAAACGGGCGGCAGGCCGCTTTGGGGTTATCATTGCGCTGGCTGAGCGCGCCCATGACGTCAAACCCGGCGACGATGGTCGGCACCAGCGCGGCCTCTGCGCCGCCTACAATCATCACATCCGCGTCGCCCCGGCGCAGCACCTCAAAGGCTTCGCCACAGGCCGATGTACCGCTGGCACAGGCGCTGACCACGGCGTGGTTGGGGCCGTGCAGGTTGTACTCGATGGCAAGCTTGCCCGCCGCGCTGTCGACGAGCATGTTGGGAACCATGAACGGGCTAAGACGGCGCAGCCCTTTTGCCTGGCCGGTTTCAAACCCCTCCAGGGTGGAGGTGACGCCGCCGATCCCGGAGCCGACAATACAGCCGACGCGATTGGGCGTTTCCGCTTCCATGTCCAGCTTGGCGTCGGCAATCGCTTCTTTGGTTGCGGCCAGCGCATACTGGATATAAGGGTCCAGCCGCCGCGCCTCCTTGCGGTCCATGTAGTTGGCCGGGTCAAAACCGCGCACTTCGCCCGCAAAGGTCGTGCGCAGTTCGCTGGCGTCAAAGCGCGTAATATGATCAATGCCGGAGATCCCGGCCAAGAGTGCATTCCAAGTGTCTGCCGTGGTTAGACCGAGCGGCGTGATCGCGCCCATCCCCGTAATCACGACACGGGTCGGCTGCTGGTCGCCATTGCGCCCATTGGCGCTGGCTGAAGTTTGATGTTCTGCTGGCATATCAGTTTCCATTAATTATGTCTACATATTTCCTGCTGCAATTCCAGCTGCAACCGACTTTTTGCTTGCCGAGCAACAGACCGGCATACGGCGCGGCGGATGCAAACAAGTCGCTCATTGTATAGGAACACACGCTGGCGTCAAAAGTTGCGCCCGACTTTTGCACAATCTTTCACACATCCCAATCTTTCACAGAGAGGACGACAGATAGGGCGACCTACCCCTTGGCACGAACATCTCGCAGGAGCATCACGCGAAACGCCGGGGCCACAGGTGTGCTGCGCCCCGGCGTGCCGGTTCCGTTCGACTGGGCAGGCTACTGCGGTCCGGTGTAGGCGGACTCGCGAATCCACCAGACCGCGACCGAGGCCGCTCCTGTCCGTTCATAGTACTCGACCGTAATGCGGTGATCGCCTGAGCCGACACCCAGAATGCGGTTGCTGGTTTCCTTGTAGCCGTCATCCCAGCGGTCGATGACCAGCAGATCGTCGATATAGACGCGCACGCCATCGTCGGCATTGGCGCGGAAGAGATAGTTGCCGCTGTCGAAATAGAAAGTTCCCTGCCAACGGGCCGACCAGAAGTCCGTGCCTAATACGTCGGGCGCGGGCGAACTGTTGCCCCAGTTGTAATCCAGCGGGTTTTGCGCACGCGGCTCCATCTGGCTCAGAACCGGTGTGCCATCAGGCACGACCCCTCGGTAGTAATCAGCCTCCCAGACAAGCCGCTGGTCGGTAACCTTGTAGTCGACGCGCAGCCGCGCCGCCCCTGAAACCTCGTGGTATTCGACACGCAGTTGATGACGCCCGTTGAGCACGCGCCCCACGGAATGGACCCGGTTGGCCGCGCCGCGCCATTCGTCGATGATCAAATCGCCGTCCAACCAGACGCGCACCCCGTCATCCGCCTGGGCTGTAATTTGGTAATAGCCCGGCGGCACGTCGATGGTGCGTTCAAAGCGCGCCGAGAAGCCATCGGCGGGCAGCGTGGACGCGGGCGCGGCCACCCCCCAATCGTAGTTGATCGCGGCCACATCCAGCACCAGTTTCGGCGAACCGGACAGATTCGGATTGTCGAAAAACTCAGCACGCCAGCCGCTGAACTGGGCTGGTGCGGGCGTTGGCGTCGGCAGCGGCGTAGGCGGCGCCACAACCTGGCGTGGCTGGGTGATGTCGACGATCTCCACGCCGTTGGTGCTGCCTTGCACCTCGACCAAGCGCGCGTCGATCCAGCCGCGCTGACCATCGGCACAACTCAGTTCCCACCACGTCCCCTGGGCATTGCGCCCAACAATATCACACGCTTGGTTGAGTTTGACCGCGCCCACCCGTTCGGCAGTGGTTACAGGCAGGGCGCGCAGATTGACCAGGTCAAACTTGACGATGGCAATCGGCACGGACGCGGCCTGCACGGGCGCAGGTGTGGCGGGCCGCGTCTGGGGCAAGATGCCGCTCACCACAATCAGCGGCTCTGGGCCGCCGCTCTCATCCGTCACTTCGCCCCATACCTTGATCTGCGTGCCGGGCGTTGACGCCAGCGCGGACAGCTCGGCTTCCAGGTCGGGCGTCAGGCCCGCCAGGGCAAATGTGCCGTTGCGCGTCACCAGATAGTTGTCATAGAGCCGCTCATTGGACCGTTCAAGCGTGCCCAATAAACCATAGACCCGATTGCCCGTTACCAAAGTAGGCGCGGGCGTTGCCGCCACGTCATACGCGGCGATCATGGGAATGTACACTTGTTGTTGGGGGCGAAGTTGGGCCAACGGATTGGCGGCCGCAATACTTGGCAGGAGCACCACAGCCAGCACGATCGCCATTATTACAGCCAACGCAACCGCCGGCAGCCTAACCGCCCAAAGGCCAGTACGCGTCTTCATGCTATTCATCCTGGTTCTCTCGCCGGACAGCCCTAGAAGCGCCGGACGCGCTCCTTTTGGGCTAGATGCTCACAGGCCCTCTCTACTTCATAGTACGCAGAGAGAGCGGGCCATGTTCCACCATCTAATTTTTCAGCCACCGGGCGATGGCACAGTGCGCCGGATGTGGATTCATAGGGCGCGAGGCAGCGCCGCCGAGGCGGCTAAATCGCGATTCGTACCTCTATTATACACCAAAATGAAAACCCTTGCTTGACACGTTCGACCATCTCCAGCCGGTACACGCAAGGGCTTGACGCGATTCGCTTGATACAACTTGATACAATCAGAGTAAAATCAGGGGTGAGGGGTGTGGACAGGGGGTGCGGGTTGATCAGGTCGACCCGGGCCGCGCCTAGGCAGTCAAGGCGACATCCAGCGCTTCGTCGACTGTGCGCGCGCCCAGCACCTCGATGCCGGAAGGCAGATCCTCGCGGTGGCGCAGCGCGCTGCGCGGGGTCAAGGCACGCTGAAAGCCCAGTTTCTGCGCTTCATGCAGCCGCCGCCCCAACTGGCCCACGCTGCGCAGTTCGCCGCTCAAGCCGACCTCGCCCAAGATCGCCAGATCGGCGCAGACAGGCCGATTGCGATAGCTGCTTGCCATGGCCGCGGCAATCGCCAGATCCGCGGCAGGCTCCACAATACGCATACCGCCGACGATGTTGACAAAGACATCTTGGTCGCTCAGATTGATGCCGACGCGCTTGGTCAGCACCGCGGTCAGCAGCAGCAGCCGGTTCATGTCGATGCCGTTGCCCGTGCGCCGCGGCTGGCTAAACGCCGTGCTGCTGCTCAGGGCTTGGACTTCGACCAGCAATGGCCGCGTGCCCTCCATCGACACAGCAATGGCGCTGCCCGCGGCATTGGGCAGCCGCTCGGCCAAGAACATCTCCGAGGGGTTGCTGACCTCCTCCATGCCTCGCTCGCCCATTTCAAAGATGCCGACCTCGTTGGTGCTGCCGAAACGGTTCTTCACCGAGCGCAGCAGACGATAGGCGTGGAAGCGCTCCCCCTCCAACTGCAGCACCACATCGACCATATGCTCCAGCACGCGCGGCCCGGCAATCGTGCCCTCTTTGGTCACATGGCCCACCAAAAAGACAGGCACATTCTGCCGCTTGGCGACGCGCAGCAGCAAGGCCGCGCAGTCGCGCACCTGGCTAACCGTGCCCGCGGCGCTGGCCCCGGCTTCGCTGTAGATGGCCTGTATGGAATCAACAATGACCAAGAGCGGCTGCATCCGCTCGATCTGGTCGATGATCTGCTCGACGATGATCTCGGAAAAGACAAAGAGGCGTTCGGCTTGGATGCCCAAGCGCCGGGCGCGGCGGCTGATCTGATGGTCGCTCTCCTCCGCGCTAACGTAGAGCACATTGCCCGCGGTTTCGGCCACGTCCGCGGCCATCTGCAGCAGCAGCGTGCTCTTGCCGATGCCCGGATCGCCGCCGACCAAAACCCCCGCGCCCGGCACAATGCCGCCGCCCAAGACGCGGTTGAACTCGGTATTACGCAGTTGGATGCGGCCTGTGCGCTCGGCGGGAATGTGAATCAGTGAAACCGGCTGGCTGTTGGGCGTCATGCCTGCCGCCGCGGTGGATCGTGCCTTCTCCGGCGCGCGGATCACCGTCTCTTGCAGCGTGTTCCATTCGCCGCAATCCGGGCACTTGCCCATCCACTTCATTTGGACGCTGCCACATTCGGCGCAGACAAATTGTACGCGTGGTTTTGCCACCAACCGACTCCCTATTTAACTACAATTCATAACCTCAATAGATCATGAACGAACACGCCGCAACGAACACTTGTTCCATCTCTATTGTAGGCGGCACGTCCCCCTGCGTCAACTCTCCATTGGGCTGTTTTGACCTGGTAAACAGAGAGAAAGACAGAGAAAAGGGCACGTCGGATCACATGTCGGATCACATCATGTAGCGGCCAGATCATGCAGGGGCAAGGGCGAGAAATAAAAATAGCGGGAACGCCGTTGTTCCCGCTGTGACAACGGCACAAGGCCGCTGTACATTAGTCTCCAGTGTACCACCGCTGCACGCGAAAGGCAAATCATTTGATCATTCTTCCAGGCGCACAGCGCATTGTCCCACATCCCCGCGCCTGCTACAATCGGCCTCTATGTTGACCTTTCTGGCGCGGCTCGCGCCCCTTCAATACTGGCTCTTTGTTGTGGCGACCCTGGCGCTGGTCGCCTTCATGGCCTATGCCACCTATCGCAGCGCGCGCCTGCTCGACCATTGGCCTGCAACGCTGAACCCGCTGCTGCATCCAGGCGAAAATGCCTTTCGCCTCCTGCTCATCCTGCTCTGTTTTGGGTTGGGGTGGATGAGCACATTGTCGCCCGCGCAATTGGGCTGGCGCTGGTCCGCAACGCCGCTTGAATTGGTCTTGGGCGTTGGGGCCGGGCTGCTCTTGGCGCTGATCTACTATTGGAGCACGCGCTGGGTGATGGCGCGCACCGGCCTCCGCTTCTATTCGACCAAGTTGATCCGCCTGATCGTGCCGCGCAACCGCCGCGAGTTCGCGGTCATGCTGCTCGTCATGTTGACGGTCGTGCTGGTGGAGGAATTGCTCTTTCGCAGCCTGCTCATCGGCGGGCTGATGCCACTGGTTCCAGCCTGGGCGCTGGTGGTGGCAAGCAGCGTGATCTTCGGCCTGATGCACAGCCCCCAGGGCTTGTGGGGGATGCTGGGGGTGAGTTTGGGCGGGCTGTTGCTGGGGTGGATGTTCGTGGCGACGGGCAGCCTGGTCATGCCGCTGGTCTGCCACTACGTTACCAATATGGCACAGATCGCCGCGGCCTACCGGTTGCAGCGGCTCGGTTTGCTCTAGCCTAGATCCAACCCATTGAGCGCAGCCGCCGATGGGTTGCCGCTGTACACTCGTCCATGACCACCGTCAGACCCGCAGCCTCGGCAGCCGCAGCGGCCTCTTGGTTGACGATTCCGAGTTGCATCCAAACGACCTCCGCGCCGATAGCGATGGCATCCTCGACAATCGGCAGCACATATTCCGGGCGGCGAAAGATGTCCACCATGTCCACTGCATGAGGAACCTCGCGCAGGTTGGGATACGCCTTTTCGCCAAGCACACTGGAGATGTTGGGGTTTACGGGAATGATGCGATACCCCTGCTCCTGGAGATAGGATGCAACGCCATAGCTGGGGCGTTGGGGCTTATCGGACAGCCCGACAACGGCAATGGTCTTGACATCCGCCAAAATTTGCCGCAATTCCTGGAGCGTTTTCTGCCCCGATTCCTGGCTCATCTAGATTCGCCTCAGCCTTAATAGTCTTATCAAACAGCCTGGTTAATAATCTTAGTGGGCCTGCTGCGGTGCAGCCTGCGTGAGGTTATAGACGCCGCTGCGCAGGTTGCGCCGGATCAAAAGCAGTTCTCGCACCATGGTGATCGTATCTTTTATGGGCTGCACACGGCTGTCGCTGCGGTAGTACCAGTTGACCGGGATCTCGATGATCTGGATGCCGTGATGCTGGGCAATCGCCAATAGCTCCACATCAAAGCCCCACCCGTTGATCTGCTGCAGCGGAAAAATCAACATGGCGGCTTCCCGGCTGAAGCATTTGAACCCGCATTGAGTGTCTTGGATATGGGGAACGGCCAGCCGCCGCACCAACCAATTAAAGACACGCCCCATAATATGCCGGTAGACCGGCTCGCCGTGGCGCGCCGCGCCGGGCACTTCGCGGCTGGCAATGGCAATGCCATACCCGTTGCTGTCGAGCGCGGGCGGCAGGAAACGGGGCGACTCTTCAATCGGCACAGACAGGTCGGTGTCGCTCACCAACAGGTACGCGCCGCGACCGGCCAAAATACCGCACTTGACCGCGTTGCCCTTGCCCTTCTCGCTGTGCAGCAGCCGGATCTCAAATGGATCGTCGGCGCGCAGCTGCGTAGCGCAGAAGTGCTCCACCACCTCGGAGGTGCGGTCCGTCGAGCCATTTTCGACAATCAGCACCTCGGCGTGGTAAGGCTGGCCGCGCAAGAACTCGGCGACCCGTTCCAACGTGGGCGGCAGCCGCTTTTCTTCGTTATAGGCTGGAATGATAATGCTCAGAAAGGTGCAGGAATCCGAATTGCTCACCAGTGCGTAATCCTAGTGGTTCGATAACCTGGTTCAGGTTAATTAATCAGGCCGGTCAGGGCAAAATAGGAACAGAGTTGAACGATGAGAGTACCGGCCCACAACATATACGCACCGGTGCGCTGGCGATGGAACGCCATCCACAGCCCCCACAGCCCATTGATCAACCAGGCCACCAAGCCAATTGCCGGCAGCAGAAAGAGGGCAGTTTTCTCCCGAACTACATCCGGCAAACCTTCGCTATTGTAGTGAAAAGCCAAGGCGTCGGGCAAATTTGGAAAGCGCACCATTAAGATACCAAAGAGCAACAGCACGCCAAGCAGCCCGCCCAATAGCAGCGCAGGCCCCATGATGTCATCGCCAAAGAGCCGCTGCCACACCGACGAGCGCACCCGCGCCAGCGACAGCTTTTCAACCGGGCCAAGCCGGTAGCGCGCCTGCAACTCCTCTAGGAAGATCTCTTCGTGGCGCGGCGAAAGCGCAAAGACCGCTTTGCCTGTATCCAACAGCAGACAATCCTCCAGCGGCTGGGTCGCCAACATCTGCACATTGGGCAAGCCCAGGGCTTCAGTGCTGCCCAAGTAGGGCGCGGGCCAGTGGGTCCACGGCATGGGATGCAGCGCGGGCAGCCCCCCGCGAATGATCCGGCGCACACTTTGCAGCGGGATCACCTGGCGCATCGAGGCCCAACTCACCGTCACCGCGTTGCGGTCGATGCGGTAGCGCAGCGAAAAGGCCGACCAGGTACGAAAAAGAATATAGGCCAAGAGGGGCAGCGTGCTGACAGCCAACAGGATCAAGGCAAACTTGATCCAATCGACGGGTCGCCGCCCCATCCAAATCAGGAGCAGCATATCGATCAGCACGATCCACAAGGCGACGGTCAGGCCCTCCCAGCGGGTGCGGCAGGGCCACGGCGTGAACTCCATCGGTCGCTTCCCCGCCTAACCGGTCGCCGCGGGCGCGGCCAAGGCCCACGTCTTCAGCGTATCCAGCATGGCATAATCGGTCAGATCGAGCGACACAGGCGTCACGCTCACATAGCCATGTTTGACCGCGCTCACATCTGTGCCGTCGTCATAGACATCAACCGGCTCCGACCCGCCCAGCCAGTAGTAGGGGCGGCCATACGGATCGAGCCGTTCGAGCAGTTCGGCGCTGGCATAGTGCCGCTTGCCCATGCGCGTGATGTGGATGCCGCGGATTTCTTCGGGCGCAACACCCGGCACGTTGACGTTGAGCAGGGTATTGGCGGGCAGCCCCTGCTTGAGCACTTCGGCTGTTACCTCACAGGCGATCTGCGCGGTCTTTGCCAGCAGAGCAACCTGATCCAGTTCCGCAGCGCCAGCCGCAAAGGGCGCAATCGTGCTGACGGCAATGCCAGGCAGCCCCTTGATCGTCGCCTCCATCGCACAGGCCACTGTCCCGCTATAGGTGATGTCAATGCCCAGGTTGTACCCGGCATTGATGCCGCTGACCACCACATCAGGCAGCGTCTCCAATGCGCCGCCTGCGACCAGCGCCACACAGTCGGTGGGGCTGCCGCTGCTCATGTAGGCTTCGCTGCCGTCTGCCAGCGCAACGCGCTGGATGCGCAGCGGCTTGTGCATGGTCTTGCTGTGGCTTGATGCGCTCCAGTTGCGCTCCGGGGCCAAGATCATGACTTCACCAAGTTGGCGCAGCCCCTGGGCCAGGGCCAGCAGGCCGGGGCTGTAGACGCCATCGTCATTAGTAACCAAAATGGTTGGCATGTCGATCCATTCCTTCCGCGTGCAGGCGCGCTAGTCGGTGCTGGGCCGTCGCCGCACATAGACGACGACTTCTTCGCTCTCCGCCACATTGCCCGCCCGGTCGATGACGCGTGCCTTGATGGTGTGGCCTTCGAAGTAGACGCCGCCAGCCGTGCGGATCGCCATGAAGCCATCGCCGAACTTGAGCACACGCCCCGGCTGCACGTCGGGATCACTGCTTTCAAAGCCCAGCCAGTTTTCCGTACCGGCGGCCTCGATCTGTTGGATGTCGCGCATGGTGATGCGCCAACGTTCGTTGAAGGGCGCGACGGTCGCCGAGCCGATATCGACCGAATCCACCGTAAAGATCACCCGGTCGATGGCCCATGTATCGTTCGCCAACACATTGATGTTGATCTGTTCGTCCGTTTCAAGCACATAGAGCCGGTTGGGCTGTGGATCGCTGATGATCGCGGTCGGCGGCGTGTTGTCGATGGTGACAGGCGTTGTCCAAACGCGCGGCCCGTCCTCGCGGTTCACCGTCAAGCGCAGCGTATACAGCCCTTCCTCAAAGGTCGTGGTATCCAGGCGCTCCAGCACATCGTTGACGACCTCTTCACCATGTTCAGGGCCGATCTGCACCCACTCGGACGGCTCCACACCACGACCGATCTCCACTTTATAGGGGCCGCCGCGTGCATTGCCCTTGATCTCGAAGTTGCCGCTGATATAGCCGTTGATGGTCGGCTCGATAATGGCAGCGTCGGGGTCGAAGTCCTCGATGCTGACCACGGTCTGCTCTGTGGGCGGCTGCGGGATGCCGTTTTCGCGCACCCAGTCCATCGCCTCTTGCGGCAAGATCTCATAGACGCGGCGCTCGATCCGCTCCGGCGGCGTCAACGGTGAAGCCAGTTGGCCCGTCTCGGTGTCAATATCAAAGACCTGCCAGATGTTATCCGCAATCGTCGGCTCTGTCCCCGCGACAAAAAGCTCGGTGCGTTGGCGGTTGCCGGGACATGCGTCGGTGGGCAGCAGGCCGCTCGGCATGCAGACGGTGCGCGCGACCACGCCCGGCGGCTGGTCATACCATTCTGCGGGCAAGCCTTGGTGATAGTAACGCATGACCGCGTTCCAGATGGGCGCGGCGCCGTCTAGCCCGGTGACATTCTCCATCGACTCGTTGTCGGTGTTGCCGACCCACACCCCCACGGTCAATTGGGGGGTGAAGCCCATTGTCCAGTTGTCTTTCCAGCCGTTGGTCGTGCCGGTCTTGGCCGCGACCTTGCGGTCGGGCAGGGTCAAGGCCGTATTCGCGCCAAAGGCCGGTGCGCGCGCCACATCGTCGCTCATGATGTCCGTCATTAAGTAAGCAACTTCCGCGCCAAAGATGCGCTCGGCTTCCGGCGCTTCATACTTCTTGAGCACATTCCCGCTGCTGTCGCGCACCTGCAACACGCTCACAGGGTTGAGGTTGCGGAAGCCGTCGCGCTGCTGGTTGGGCAAGATCGGCTCGCCCACCATGACGCCCTGATTGGCAAAGACGGTGTAGGCATACGTATGGTCGAGCAGCGTCACTTCGCCCCCGCCCAAGACCAAACTCAACCCGTAGAAGTTGAGGCCGCGATCCAAACCATTGATCCCCATGCGGTGGGCCAGGCGCAGCGCATTGGCAACACCGACCTGATCCATCACGCGGATGGCCGAGATATTATAGGAACGCGCCAGCGCATTGCGCAGCGACACCGGCCCGTGGTACTGGCGATCATAATTTTCAGGCCGGTAATGGGTTCCATCCGCCTGGGGGAAAGCAGTCGCCACGTCCAAGATCATGGTGGCGGGCGTCATGCCCTGCTGCAAGCCCGCCAAGTAGACATAGGGTTTGAAGCTGGAGCCTGGTTGGCGCGCGGAAATGGCGACATTGACCTGACCATCGATCTCCTCGTTGTTATAATCCAGCGAGCCGACCATCGCCAGGATCTCGCCCGTATCGTTCTTGATGGCGACCACCGCGGCGTTGTGGGCATTCTTGCCCTGCTCCAAAAGCTGGGCCACTTGCTCGCGCGCGATCTGCTCGGTCTGCCGCTGCAAGTCCACGTCCAGCGTGGTATAAACGGTTAGCCCCTTCTTCCAAATGAAATAGGGGTCTTCCGCGGTGTTGAATTCCTGCTTGATCTGGTCCAGCACGTACAGGGCAAAGTGGGGCGCGGTGAGAATATCAAAGCGCTCGGCCACCGACTTGCGCAAGGTCAACTCTTGGGCAAACGCGGCTTCGGCCTCGGCCTGGGTAATGTAGCCCGCCTCGACCATGGCCCGCAGCGCCAGCCCTTGACGGCGCTTGGCCTCTTCCGGGTTGTCGATTGGGTTGAGCGCGGGAAACTGGGGAATGGCCGCCAGCATCGCGGCTTCCGCCACGTTTAGCTCGGTGCTGCTCTTGCCAAAGTAGACTTGGCTGGCCGCCTCGACCCCGTAAGAGAGATTGCCATAGAAGTTATAGTTCAAGTACCACTCAAGAATCTTCTCCTTGGGATACCTGCGCGTCACTTCCGTTGCCAAGATCACTTCTTTGATCTTGCGCGCATAGCTCTGCTGGGCGCGCTCTTCGGCGGGGATAATGACATTTTTGATCAACTGCTGGGTAATGGACGAACCACCCTGCACCGCGCCCCCCTGCAAGTTGGAGACAAAGGCGCGCAGCAAACCGCGCATGTTGATGCCGGGGTTCTCCCAATAGTTGCGGTCTTCCAGCGCCACGGCTGCCTTGGGAACCCATTCAGACATCTCAGAGAGGCTGACATAGGTGCGATCCCCGCGGAAGGGCCGCGGGTCCACGCTCTCATACAGCAGGTGCTGGCCGGTGCGGTCATAGATGCGAACCGTCTCGAACTCTTCTTGCTGCGCCTCGATGATGCTGGCATCGGGCAGTTGGGATGCGTAGGTGTTGTAAATGCCGACCCCAACGGCCACCCCCGTCCCCGCGGCGATGGCGACTGACGCCACCACGATGGTGATCATGGCGAGGACGCTTTGCCCCAGCCAAAACCAGGGGCGCGGGCGATTTTGCACACGGCGCGTGCGTTTGCGCCGTGAAATGAAGATGCGGTCGTGACGATCTAAGCGTTGCATAGGCTATTGATTGCGAACTTTCTCCATGACCAGCAGATGGCTGATCCCAAACACCGTTAACGGCGACTGCTCCAGCGCGTAGGTCAGCCGCCGCACAAGCCGCCCTATCTGAGGATAGCGGCGGATTATATTATCATAGCCGGGATAGATCTGGGTGTGATGTACCACGCGCACAGGCAGCCCCACGAACAGGCCGCGCAGCGCCTCGGCTGTATAGACGCGCACATGCGGCGCAAGCAGATTGCGCAGTCGCATGGGCAGATAGTTGATCAAAGGCGTGTTGCCAAAGTGGTAGACCCCGCGCCAATAATGGCCGTGGGTTTCAAAGGGATAGAGCCGGTTGGGCGCAAAGATGACCAACCGGCCGCCGGGTTTGAGCGCGCGCACCATCTCGCGCGCGGTGGCCTGGTCGTCTTGCACATGCTCGATCACTTCATGGCTCAAGATCAAATCAAAGAAGTCGTCGGGATAGGGCAGATGTTCCGACGCGGCCAGTTGCAGCGGTGCGTCGGGCAGCAGGTCCGCGGCCTCGCGCAGGTAGTCGGGTTCCACGTCAATGCCGCACACCTCCTCGGCATAGGGCAGCAGCGCGCGCATATACATGCCCACGCCGCAGCCTTCCTCCAAGATCCGCTCCACACGCGTTTGGCCCGCGGGCAGGCCCCAGCGCAGGATCATCTCCAAACGGCGCTGCTGGCCCGCGCGCCAGACAAAGCTCGGGTTGCCGCGCAAGGCCGCGCGCGCTCCGTGGAGCGTCTGGGCTGTGCTGTCCGGTGGGTTGGCGGCGAGGGATGTGCGCGTCATAGGCATCGCGTTCCGAATCGTGCCGCACGGGGCGCTGCAATCTGCCCGCGCAGGGATTGACTGGTCAAACTTTGGTCCCAACATGAATGGCGACTGTGCCCAACATCAATTCTTTGTAAACAACGTTGCGCAGCCCGGCTTGTTCCATCATACGCGCCAGGGCGCGCGGCGGAGGAAAGTCAACTGTGCTGTGGGGCAAGTAGTGATAGGCTTCCGGGTCGCCGCTGACCAAACCACCGATCAACGGGACCACACGAAAGAAATAGAACTGAAAGAACGGCCCCAAGACGCTGTTGCTCGGCGGCGTTGTCTCCAGACAGACGACGCGGCCACCGGGCTTGGTCACGCGCACCTGCTCGCGCAGCGCCGCCGCTCGATCCACCACATTGCGCAGCAAAAAACCACTGACCACGGCATCAAAAACATCGTCGGCAAAGGGCAGCGCAAAGGTGTCGCCCTGCACAAAGGGCAATGTGGCGCGCGCCGGGTCATGCCGTCCAGCCTGCATCATCTCGATGGTAAAATCCACCCCCACGACCTGCGCGGCAGGGTGACGCTGCCGCGCGGCCGCGGCAATATCCCCCGTTCCGGTGCCGATGTCGAGCAGGCTGCCCCGTGCCGGTAGATCGGCCAGATCGAGCAGCACCCGCCGCCACAGCAGGTCAAAGCCGCCGGTCATAACCCGGTTCATCAGGTCATAGGTCGGCGCGATGCGCGCGAACATGCGGTTCACATAGGCCGGTTTTTGGCCTGGTTCGGGCAAGATGGTGTCTGGCGGTTTGCTCATCACTTTCCTTCTACCCCCAACCTGTTGCCGCGGCTGTGCAGCACGCGCTGCATGGCCGCGCGCGCCGCGGCGGGATCATCGGCCAGGACCGCGTCCACGCCCAGCCGTAAATAGTAGCCCATGCGTGGAGCCGGGTCTGTATCCAGCGGCGCGACAATCATCCCCCGCGCATGGCCCCAGGCGACGTAAGCCGGATTGAGCAGCAGCAGCGGCCACCACGGTCCCAACAACTGGCCGGAGCCGACCGGCAGCGGATTGAACAGCGTCACCAGCCCCACCGGGATCTGCGGCGCTTCACGGCGCACGGCGTCTACCAACGGCTGATTAAACGATATAATCGCCGATTTTGCCAAAACCCGATAATCGGCAAGCACTTCGACCAAGCGCCGCGCGTGGCGCGGTTGGGTAAAGCGCCAATCCTTCAGTTCCAACAAGAGCGGCATCTCGCCCTGGGTCGCGGCGAGCAGTTCGACCAATGTCGGGATGCGCTCTTGGGTCAGCGCGCCATCGGGCGCGCGCAGCCGCCACTGTTTCAATTCGGCCAGCGTCTGCGCAAAGAGCGGCCCTTGACCGTCGCTCATGCGCGCCAGGGACGCATCGTGAAAGAGCATGATCTCGCCGTCGGTGCTAATGCGCAGATCCGTCTCCAGCACATCCGCGCCCGCGGCTTGCGCCAGGGCAAAAGAGGCCAGCGAATTTTCCGGCGCAGCGACCGGAACCCCGCGATGGGCGATCACCAAAGGCGTGTATTTTTGCTTGCGCTGCTGCTGAAATGTTTGCCAATCCACTGTCTGCCCGCTCTATGGCTTTATCTCTATGGCTTTACGCTGCGACTTTACGCTGCGGCTCTACGCTGTAGCCCTACTGTGGCGCTGTTCTGTGCGCCTGCTTGATTGCCGATCTGCTGCCGGTCTGCTGCATGCAAGATGTGCTCTGCAACCGGCGCGCCTGACGCGATTGTACCACAGGTGCGCGAGCAGACCGGAGCGACGCAGGGCCGCCCACGCAGCCAAATAATCCGTGCAGCCAAATAAATAGGGCACGCCGGTGACGTGCCCCATGCGGGAGAGCCTATCCAGGGGGAACTGCTGCGGCTTTGCGTGCGGCTGTGGGCGCGGCTTGGGCGCTATCCTTTCACCGAGCCGCTTGTCAACCCGCTCACCAAGTAGCGTTGGAAGATCAAGAAGAGGACCACGATGGGGATTGCGCCAATGAGCGACCCCGCGGCAAAGATCCCCCAACGGTTGGCATACTGGTCCTGGATAAAGCTACTTAGCCCTACGGCCAGCGTGTACTGGTCCGATGTCTGCAGCATAATGCGCGCCAGCACATACTCTGAATAGGTAGAGATGAAGATCAGCAGGCCAATCACCACCAGGATCGGGCGCACCAGCGGCAGGAGCACCAGCCAGAAGGTCTGCCAATAGCTGGCCCCATCCATCATGGCGGCTTCATCCAGATCGCGCGGGATGGCATCGTAATAACCCTTTGCCAGCCATGTATTCACCCCCAATACGCCGCCCAGGTAGAGCAAGAGCAGCCCGCCGTGGGAATTCAGCGAAAGCCAGGGCACATACTCGCCCAACTGGCGCAGGATCACAAAGAGCGCCACCATGTTGAGAAAGTTGGGAAAGACCTGGATCAGCAGAATGGTCTGGAGCAGGCTGCGCCGCCCGCGGAAGCGAAAGCGCGAGAACGCATAGGCCGCCATCGCCGTCATGATCACGCCGAGCACGGTAGTCAAAATCGACAGCTTGAGCGAATTGAGCATCCACGTTCCGAATGGAAAGGTCTCACTGCTGATCAAGCTGCGGTAGTTGTCTAGGGTTGCCCGCGGCGGGATCAACGACTGATTTGCCAGCGAATTCCTCGGATCAATTGAGGCGGAAAAGATCCAGACCACTGGAAAGAGCGCAAAGATCAGCGTGACAATCGCCAGGATAATCCGGAGGATCAAGGCGATCCGCCGCTGCCCGGAGATGGTGTGCATGGGCGAAAAGGAGCCCGTTGAGGTTTGACTAGACATTTTCAGACCTCTCTTCCAGAACGTTGGTGAAGCGGAACTGGAAGAAGGTGATCACCACGAGGATCAAGAAGATGATCACTGTGATGGCCGCGGCATAGCCCAGGTCCGCACCCCGACCGCTGGCAAAGGCGATACGGAATGTATAGGTCGCCAAAATATCCGTGTGTCCCACAGGCGAAGCCGTGCCGCTCATGGGCGGCCCGCCCTGGTTATAGAGATAGATCACGACGAAATTATTGAAGTTGAACGCGAACGACGCCACCAGCAGCGGCCCGACCGTGATCAACAGCAGCGGCAGGGTAATGGCGTAGAATTTGGCCCAGCCGCCCGCGCCGTCGATATCGGCAGCCTCGTAGACATCTGTGGGCAAGGCTTGCAGCGCGCCGGTGACGATCACAAACATATAAGGAAAGCCCAGCCACAACTGGATCAACAGGATGCCGACCTTGGACCAGATCGGATCGGCAAACCAAGGGGGAACCCAGCCAAACGTATTCAACAAGGACTGGCTGACCACGCCGAATTGGGGGTTGAGCAAGCCAACCCAGATAGGCACGCTGATAAAGGGTGGGATGGCATAGGGGATCAACAAGAGCGAACGCAGCAGGCGGCGCATGGGCATTTCAGGCACATTAAAGACAATTGCCAAGAACATCCCCAAGATGAAGGTCAGCAGTGTGCTGAGCGCGGCAAAGACAAGCGTCCACACAAAGACCAGTACAAAAGGACCGCGCAAGGAAGGCGTGGTGAAGAGGCGGACGAAGTTGCGCGCGCCAACGGGCACTTGGTATCCAGGGCGCAGCCGCGTGCCGTCCTCGGCTGTAAACGTCCCTTCAATGGGCCGGTAGATGGTTCCGTTCTGCTGGTCGGTGATTGTATCCGTGCTTGCATCATAGACATAGCGCTGTTGATAGCGCGCCGCGCGGCCAATCTGCCGGTCGCTCACCTGGAAGACATAGGGCGGTTCGCCAAACCGCAGCGCGACCAGTTGTTGGGTGTAGCGCACGCGCTCGATGTTGTTGAGCTGGCGGTAGCCGTCGATCTCTGCCGGCGGCTCGCCGCTCACCTCCTCCAAGGGCGCGTCCGGCCGCGCAACGAACTTGACGCTGTCGTCGGGCGCTTCCAGCCAGAGCAAGAACTCACCCTCCGGCGAGATGTACGCGATCCAGTCGAAGACCACTGCATCTTCCGGCAAGTAGGTCTCCTGTTCGATCAGCCGGATCGCCACCGGCTTGGTCAGCAAGTGCCCGTCGCCATAGTTGGTGAACGAAATGTAGACCGTCGAGAGAATCGGGTAGAGGACGATGATGATCAAGAGGGCCAGGCCCGGAGCCACCCAACGCAGCGGATAGAGATCTTGGCGCAGAAAGATCAGGTTGACCAGCAGTGTGACAATGGCGATGACAGCCCCCAACTGCCAGACGCCATCGCGGGCCATGTTATAGAGCAGATAGATGCTGAACGCATCGATCAGCGCCAAGCCTCCGAGCCGGAATATCCAAGACGTCAGCGAAGTTGTGATAGAAGGCGAAGCAGGGGACGCTTGCGCGCCCCCTGTTTGCACTGATGTCGTTGCCATAGTCGGTTACTGTCCGCCGATTGCCGAGCGTATCTGCTCGGCAGCCTCCACAAAGGCCGCTTCCGGATCCACTGCTTGTTGCCCGATAAGCTGCAAGGCATTGCCCCAAGAATCCCAAACTGCGGACATTTCGGGGATGGCCGGCATCGCCATGCCGTCTTCGCCCGCGGCTGCGAACGCGGCAATGTCTTCATCCTCAATGTTTTCGCGCACGGGCACGAAGGCGGAGGGTCGCGGGTCCGTATCGAAAATCGCCTGCATGGCCTCTTCGGTGGCGACGAACTCTTGCAGGAAGGTCTGGGCCAACAGCTGATCATCGCTGAAGGCGCTCACCATAAAGCCTTGCACCCCCAGGAACGGCTGTGAGTTTTGCGTCTCATTGGGCAGATCCGTCACCGCATAGGGAATGCCCGATGCGCGGATGCGCGGCAGCGCCCACGGGCCACTGATCATCATGGCCGCTTCGCCGTTCTCAAAGGCAGCGTGCATCAAGTCATAGTTGATGGCCGCGCCCGGCATCAAGTAGCCTTGGGCGTACATATCGTTTAGCCACTGGGCCGCGGCGATCGATCCCTCGTTGTCAATGCCGATATCGCTCGGATCATAGCCCTCCTCGGTCAGGCCAAAGACATACCCGCCAAAGGCAGTCATGATTGGAAAGAAGTGATAGGGGTCGTTCTCCTGGATGATGAAGCCTTGCGCCCCGCTTCCCTCTTCCGCGATCTGGGCTGAAATTTCGGTCACTTCACTCCATGTTGTCGGCGGCTCGGCCACAAGTTCGGGGTTATAGATGAAGGCGACATTCTCGGTGGCATAGGGCATGCCATAGAGCGTGCCGTCGTAGACAAAGGCTTGCACAGCAACGGGCAGGAATTGATCTTCCTTGTCGCCCAGCGAAACCTCGGCCAGCAAACCGTTCTCGGCCAGTTCACCCAGCCAGTCGTGCGCGCCGATGATGATGTCCGGGCCTTCACCAGTCGGCGCGGCCACCTTGAAATCATCGCGGATATTGTCAAATGCCTTTTCCGTCACGACCAAACGCAGGCCGTACTGCGCCTCGAAGTCGGCGGCCAGCGCGGTGAGCGCGGGTGCCCGTGTATCGTCCGCCCAAATGATCAGCGCAGGCCCTTGTGCTTCGGCAGCAGCGCCCGCCCCCTCTGCCGCCTCCTCTGCGGCAGGTTCGGCGGCCTGCGCGGTGTCCTCGGTGGGTGTGGCCGCGGGCGCGGCTTCTTCGGCAGGGGCAGCCCCATCGGCGGGTGCAGCCGGAGCGGAAGATCCCCCGCCCGAAGGGCAAGCTACCAAGACCAAAGCACTGATCAATAGAAACGTGAATAAGAGCCAACGCCGTCTGTCCATTGGATTACTCCTTTGTCGCTTTGTAGGAACAAATTTGTAGCTGCTGCAAAATACTGGGAGAGGCCATTAAGCATGACACACGCGCTCATTTGCACGGTGGGACAACAGTGGGACAGCGATGGTTCGATGGTGGATGATGAATGTGGATGATGAATGTGCCATGCTTACACGCGCAGTCTACACGATTTACACAGGGCTTAAAAGTCCGCAAAATCCCATTTGCAGGGGAGAGGCTGCTTCGTTGCGCCAAGTTGGTGGAAAGTAGAAAGAAGCCAAAGCGAGGATTGGCCCCAGGCCGGCCCAATTCCAATTAGAAATTCCAATAGAAAAAACGGACAGACCCGCAGTCTGCCCGCTTTCTCGCTCGATCTATCTGTCTGATCTATCTGTCTATCTTGTTTACCCGCTGCCGTTGCTGGTTAGGGTATGCCCTCCGGCATTTCGGGCAGTGTCGTCGTAACGCTGGTCACAGTCACCCCTTCTGCATGGGCCGATAAAAAGACCCAGTAATGGAGATAGGGGCTGTCAGGATCATAATAGTGGCCGATGCCGAAGGCTTCTTGATCCTTATAAAAATCGTTCAGTCCCAGGAGATGATTGCGGTGACCGTCCGAGCCTTCCCAACCTTGGACCACATCTTGGGCTGTGGCGAACCCCGCGGCAATGGACTCGATGTTGTTGGCGTCGCGCCGATCCGAATACCAATTGGGCAGTTCATAGCCAGCCTGCGTGACAAGCCAGTTGGGGCCGTTGCCATCCGGGTTGATGTGCCCGAAGTATTCCCGCTCTGCCATATCTTTTGCCCTGGCCCGCGCCACCTCGGCCAATCTTGCATCACAGAACATCTGGCCGCGCCGCTGCTCGCTATGCGCGGCGATCAAGTTTGCCGCGGCCTCTTCTTCTCCTGAGAGGCTGCAGGGGTATTGTTGCTCACCGCTGCCGATGACGTTGCGCCGCGGTTGGGGCTGCGGGTCAGATTCGGGCTGCGGTTGAGGCTGGGCGTCGCGTTGCGTGTTTGCCACCAGGGGGACAAAAATACGCTGTTGGGCAAAGGCTGAACGTGCGGGCAGCAGCACCCCCACGACCGTCAGCACGGTCACGAGCGCCAGCACCGCGGCAGAACGCCACGTACGCACAACAGCCCGCCGATGGTTTAGTCCACTAAAACCATTCTGAGCACGCGTTAAATTATGAGTCATCATTCTCTTTCTCCGCCGGTCATGACTGAATGACGGCGATCATTGAGCTAAATGGGGAAGAAATTTGGGTCGGGGGAAAAAGTTGACCCTGCCGGAGCAGTTGGCAGGCAGATGTAGATTCTAACTACGGCGCTAGCCTACATCTTTGTGCCGTCGGCTGCTCGGTTACTCGGCCCCGTTTCCCTATCCTTT
This sequence comes from uncultured Litorilinea sp., assembly GCA_964655505.1. Lineage (GTDB taxonomy): Bacteria > Chloroflexota > Anaerolineae > Caldilineales > Caldilineaceae > QEUY01. The sequence continues at coordinate 24,065 of CAZZNG010000029.1, forward strand.
TACCTACCCCATGCCCACGTAAACCGTGCGAAAAATCTACCCTTATCCAGGAAATCGTACGCAGGCTTACCGTCATCTTTTGCGACAGGCAATCGTTTGTTTTCCCATCTCCGAATCCGCCATGCCCGATTCACGATGTTTTTGCCTATCAATGGGCAGTGACTTGCTTCATAAGATAGAGTGAATAGGGCGCGATGGCACGAGACGGATGCAGCATCTTCCGCTACGACGATGGGCAGATTGGAATGGGCCAAAAGCTGGGCGCGGATGGCAGCGACATGCCACATGGATGAGATGGCGACGCCAAGGCACTCCGTCATTTGTCGTATGCCGCCGCGCCCAGCCATGTGTCACAGAAAAGATGGCAACAAAAAAAGGGACACCTTTGAACGGTGTCCCTTTTTGAAGATTAAGCAATTGATGGGAGTATCAGCACGATGCCAGGATCGATCCGGAAGGCGGATCTTCCCAGAAGCTACGCCCATCTCGCGAGCAGATGGGCATGAAGCTCGGAGCTTCCGGGAAGGTGAATCCCTACATGAGTGGGATTACCACCATTGCGCAGATCATGGGCCATTTTGCGGGCGCGGCGGCAGCTTGGGCAGCGCCCGGCTTGGCTTGCTGGTCAGTTCAGGGAGTGGGCGCGGCGTTTGCTCCAGGAGGCGCAACGCCTCGGCAATCGCCCGCTCCAACTGCGGATCACGCCCCATGCGGTAGTCCTGTGGCGTAATGTCCACGTCGATATCGGGATCAGTCCCATAATTCTCCACGCCCCAGCCCACATCCTCGAACCAGAAGCTATATTCCGGCTGGGTGGTGATCGTGCCGTCGACCAGCGCATGGCGCGGGGAGATGCCGATGACGCCGCCCCAGGTGCGCTTGCCGATCAGCGGCCCCAGTTTCATCAGCTTGAAACTGTGACAGAAGATGTCGCCGTCGCTGCCCGCGTGCTCATTGGTCAGCGCCACCAGGGGACCGGCCACCGACTCGACCGGATAGGGAATCAGCCCGCCCCAGCGCGAGAGATCGTAGCCCAAGCGCCGCCGCGCCAACTTCTCCAGGATGAGTTGGCTGACATGGCCGCCGCCGTTGTAGCGCACATCCACAATCAGCGCGTCACGGTCGACTTCGGCCAAATACCCACGGTGGAACTCGGCATAGCCGCCCGCGCCCATGTCGGGGATATGCACATAGCCGACTTTGCCGTCGGTGGCTTCATGCACAGCCTGGCGGTTGCGGTTGACCCATTGGCGATAGCGCGCCGGGGCCTCGTCCGCGATGGCCTTGATCACAACGTTGTGCAGGTCACGATCCGCTTCTTCCGCGTCCGGCTCATCCCCCGGCGGCGCGGCATCGCCCGTGGAGGCGCTTTGGCCCTTTTCCGGCTGCTCCTGCCTTGCACCGGATGGCTGCGCGGCCTCTTGCGCCCCATCTGAATCTGATGCGTGCGCGTCATTCTGTGCCGCGCCGGATGTCCCTGCGCCGTTTTCCGTCTCTTGTGATGGGCGGCGATACGTCAAAAGGACTTCATTGCGCGCCTGGTTGACCAGCAGTTGGGAAGGGCCGGTCGTCTCATCTAGCGGCTGCCCATTGATCGCCACCAACACATCCCCCGGACGCACATCCACCCCTGGCGCGACCAGAGGCGAATTCGTGTCTATGTCCCACGGATCGCCCACGACCAGATCGCCGACCACATATCCACCGGCCGCGGCGTCATAGCGCAGCTCCGCGCCGAGGAAGCCTTGACCGTAGTAGGGCCGGGGCCGGTAATCGCCGCCCATTTCATAGGCATGGCTGGTGCCGAGTTCGCCTTGCATCTCCCACATCAAGTCGCTGAACTCGCCGCGGGTGCTGACGCGCTCGATCAGTTGGAAGTAGCGCTCATAAACGCCGAGCCAGTCCACTTGGGACATATCCTCGGTCCAGAAGTGGTCACGCTGCAAACGCCACGCCTCGCGGAACATCTGCTCCCACTCGCGCTGCGGGTCCACCGAGACCTTGACCCGGTGCAGGTCGATCCAGCCGGTCTTGCGCGGGCTGCCGCTGCTGCTGGGGGCTTTTTCGCCCGCGGCAATGACGCGCAGTTGGCCGCGGCTGGTGTAGATCAGCCGCTTGCGGTTGGCCGAAAGCTTAAACGAGGACACATTGTCGGCCAGGGTGTCGGCGCGATAGTCGCGGAAGTCATAGGCGCGCAGTTCGCCGCTCTCCGGCGGTTCCTCGTCCCAATCATACTGGTCGTCAAGCTGACCGTGAATGGGAAAGAGCGTGAAGAGCGCTTTGCCCGGAATACCCGCGATCTGCCCATAGCGACCATCGGGCACAGGGAAGGCCACCACGCGTTGGGCGATGCCGTCCAGGTCGATGCGAATGCGCTTGCGCTCCTTGTTGCGCTGGTTGTTGTTGCGCTGGTCGTTGCGCTTCTCTTCCCCATTGTTGCCGCCACGTTGTTTATCACTGCGCTTATCATTGCGCGGCTCGCCATCCTGCGCCTGGGTTATGGCCGCGGCAAAGCGGCGAAGCGTGACGTCGCCCTCGTCTACATCATCGTCTTCGTCATCGTCGCCGTCGAAGTCGCCGTCCTCATCTTCTTCCCCGTCGTGATCTTCATCATGATCCTCGTCATCGTGATCCTCGTCGTCATGCTCATCATCGTCGTCGTGATCATGGTCATGCCCCTCGTCCTCGTCTTCCAAATCGGGCACAGGGACAAAAGGATTGGGCAGGTCGGCGCGCAGGGTGACCAGGTAAGGGCGCATCCCCCACGGGAAGCCCAGATCGAAGTGCAGCCCATCATAGACTGGGTTGAATTCACGATAGCTGAGGAAATAAAGATACTTGCCTTCCGGGTCAAAGGCAGGCTGCACATCTTGCAACACAGGCCGCGTGATCACATGGCGCGTGCCTGTGCGTGCAATGGGCGGCGCGCTGCGGTCTCCACCCACGGTCACGCCTGCTTCGACATCGCCCGCTTCCGTGTGCAGGTCTGACTTGACGGGGCGAGTATCCTCCTCGTCTGTGCTTGGCTCGGAAGCCGCTGCCTCTGTTTCTGCTGTTTCTTCTACTTCTTCTGCTTCTTCCGGCAGTTGATAGAGGCGGATCTCATTGGTGCGCGAGTCGGGCGCAAAGCTGTAGGCCAGCCAACGCCCATCGGGCGACCAGTCGAAGCCCGCGATGTTGCGGTACAGGCTGCGGTCAACCACCGTCACCTCCTCGCTCTTGAGGTCGATCAAGAGCAGTTCGTAACGATGGTTGGTCAGCGCGATCTTGTCTTCGACGGGCGACGGCTTGAGCGTTTCGACGCGGCCAATGTCCAACCCCTCCAGGCGGCGCGGGGGCGTCGTTGGCCGACCATAGTAGATCTCCAGCGTCTCCTCGCCCGGCTCGTCGCTGACAAACACGGCGCGGCGGCCATCGTACAGCCACGCGGGGCAGCGATAGCGCACGCCATTGCGCTTGCCATATTGCAGCACAGGCCCTTCATGGTTAAAAAAGGTGTATGCCTTGCCGCGCGTGGTCAGGGCAATCGCCTTGCCGGTGGGGTGCAGCGCGAAGCCGTCCATGTAGCGAGAGGCGGCGACGAATCTGCGGTTACGCTGCACGCGCGGGCTGTGATAGACCACGTCGATGCGCGTCGAAGTGTCGGTCGCGGGCGTATAGAGATAAAGGTCGGCCCCCGCGTGATAGACGATGCTCTTGCCGTCGCTGCTGGGGTTACGCACATAGTAATCATCGTGGTCGGTGTGGCGGCGCAGATCGCCCCCGTCCGGACGGCAGCTATAGAGGTTGCCCACCCCTTCATGGTCGCTCACAAAGAAGACCCGGTCTTGATCGCCATTGGCGGTTGCGGCGGCAGGCAGCCACATGGGCGACGCGATGTTGCCCGTCACATCGGGCAGCAAACGCTCGAACTCGCCGTCGCCGTTGCGGTCGATCCAGAGATACCCGGCTGTCCCCCCACGGTAGCGTTTCCAGCGCGCCGGGTCGCCGGTGTTGCGGCCAATCACGATGCCGCCATTGGGGCCATAGGCAATGGAACGGGCCGCGCCATAGGGCAAAGGCGTGACCTCGCCGTTCTGCCCGTCCGCGGCGACGCTGAACAAGCCCATCTCGGCCCGCACAGGCTGGCCGTAGTTGCTGGCAAAGAGGATCGACCGGCCATCCGGCGACCAGCCCAGCACGCGGCAGTTGCTGCTCAGGTAGGTCAAGCGCCGCGCCTGCCCCCCGTCCGCGGCCATTACGTAGACTTCAGGCGCGCCTTCTTCGCGGCCAACGAAAGCCACCTGTTCACCGTCTGGAGAGAGCATTGGATAGCTGACATCACCCAAATTGCTCGTCAAGCGCCGCGCTACCCCCCCGGTTGTCGGGACGCGCCACAGATCGTCCTCCGACACAAAGACCACGGTCGTATCATGCAACGTTGGAAAACGATAATAGCCTGCCGTCATGCCATCCTCTTTAGCTCTATCTGGTTCAGCGCTGTCTGGTTCAGTTTTATCCTGCCAGTTGTATGAAGATCAATCAGTTTAATGTCAATCAATTGAAGGTTAATCAATTTGTAATAATCGTTGTAACAATCGGCCATTGCGTCGCAGCCCGTCCCATTCTGTCGCATGGACCGTTCTAGGACAATTCTAGTAGGTGAACGCAGAGCCGAGTATGATAAAGTAGATTCAACCATGTCCGGATTCAAAATCCGGCAACGAGCCGGAATGCGGCAAATCAAAGTCCGGGTTGAACGTAGTGGTGTAGTATAGCGCCGCAACAGAGCGCCGAGCAAAATAGCGTGCCAGATCATGACCATCACTCCACATCATCGCCCATCCGGCTGCCGCTGTGCAAGCGATGATGTGCCAGCTTGCGAAGGACTTCTGCCATGACGACCCAAACCATTCGCCATCTGCCGGCCCAGGCCCAAGCGCGCCTGCTGGATCTGTTGGCCGCGTTGATCAACCAACATGACGCCGAACTCCTTGTGCCCCCCTATGCCCCCCAATCCGGTTTCTGGTTTGGCGGGGGCAATGTGGTGCAGACCGATGACGGGGCGCTTTGGCTGTGCGGGCGCTATCGCAACGAGGGCGATTCGCGTACAGGGCTGCAAGCCGGGCCGCGCGGGCTAGAGTGCGCCCTCTTCCGCGCCGATGGCCCCGGCCAGCCGTTCAGCCGCGTACAGGTTTGGACAAAGGCCGATCTATCTGCCCACGGCGCACGCGTGATCTCCATTGAGGGCACCGCGCTCCACCGCTTGCCCGACGGCACATGGGAACTCTACATCTCCATGGAGAAAGAGGCCGCCTATCCAAGCCCGTGGGAGGAGTATCAGAAGCCGGGGACAGGCGTCTGGATGATCGACCGCATCAGCGGGCCGACGCTCGACGCGCTGGACGCGGCCACGCTCCAGCCGCTGCTGGACGGGTTCAGCCATCCCGAGTATCTGCATGTCAAAGACCCAGTTGTCTTTGACAGCGCCAACGGCACAACCGCGCTAATCTTCTGTTCGCATCCATTCACCTGGGCGTCGAGCAACAGCGGACTGGCCCAACGCCCCTCCGGCAGTGACCGCTTCAGCGTCGAAACTTGGGAGATGGCCCCGCGCGGCGCGGCCTGGGATGTGGCCGCCACGCGCATCACCGCGCGCCTGCCCATCCCGCGCATCGGCGTCTTCGCCGACCTGCCCCCCGCGTCTGTCTATTTCTACGACGGCGCGGAATGTCTGCGCGATCATGAAGAAAACGCGCGTGCGCGCAAGCGTCCACGCGGCTTCTCGTGCGAGGAGATTGGCGGCGCGCTCTTTGGTTGGGACGACGAATTCCCCACCGTTTCGCGCCTCTCCCCTCTCCAGCCGCTCTTTATCTCGCCCTGGGGCACTGGCGTCAGCCGTTATGTCGACGTGTTGATCGCGGATGACGGGCTGCTGGCGACCTGGCAGCAGGGCCAAAGCGACGGTTCGCAGCCACTGGTAGGCCACTGGTTGAGCCATGCCGATGTCAGCGAACTGCTCGGCGCTTAGACGGTCAATGGCCCAGACAGACCAACGACCCATGCGCCAGGCGCGGCGCGGCTGGCCTGCGCTTGCCCTGCTCATGCTGCTTTTGGGCGGCTGCGCGCCCTTGCCAGAGGTGAACGTGTTGGGCTATCTGTTGGCGCGCCAGTTGGGGACAGCGCCGACCGCGCCCGCCCCAAACATGCCGCGCGGCACATTGAGCGGGACGCTCACCCACGCAGGCCAACCGATTGAAGGGGCGACGCTGGTTGTCGCCGCGCCCGATGGCACACCCTTTGCCGCGACAAGCGACGCGCAGGGCCGCGTCACCATCCGCGGCGTGCCCGCAGGCCAGTATGTGCCTGCTGCCGTGGCCCCCGGCTTTGACGAGACAAGCCCAAGCGGCCTTTTGGGCATTCCCCAACTGGTGACCGTGGCCGCGGACACAGTCACCGAACTGCCGCCCATGCAGTTAACCGCGCACCAGCCGCGGCCCTTGCCCGATAGTGTGTCGCTGACGCAGACCGCGACCTACACAGCCAGCGCGCCCTATCCGCCCGATGCTGTCGCGCAGGTCACCAGCTACATCTACCAAGTCAACGGCGTGGAGGTCGACTCGCTGCGCGTCTACCTGCCCCGCTCTGCCGCGGCAGTGCGAGCGCGTGGGGAACAACTGCCGCTGCTCTTCATGATCTATCCCACCGACGTGACGGCTTGGGAGCCAGTCAGCGTGGGCTTTGCCACGGCGGGCTATGGCTTTGTGGCTGTATCGCCCATGGCCGCACGCGGGACAGACATCGACGCACATGCCTATGACGCGCGCGTGGCCTTTGCCCTGCTGCGCCAGGGTGCGCTGGACCCGGTCCTGGCCGCGGACGAGGCGATCATGCTCGGCGGCAGTTTCAGCAGCCCCATCATGCACCGCTTCTTGCGCGACGAGAGCGCCCACGTTGCAGGCTGGGTGACGGTGGGCGGCATTAGCAACGCATTCACCCTGGCCGCGGCCTACTATGCCGGTGCGATCAGCCTGCCGCCCGACTACACCTATGCCATCCCTGCGCTGGGGCCGCCCCATGTCTACCCGCTGCTCTACTTACGCTATTCACCCGTCTACACAGCCGGTCAGTTGCCGCCGACGCTGATTGTGCATACGCCCGCCGACGAGATCACGCCCATTGAGCAAGCCTACGAACTGGAGGCCGCGCTGCACGCAGCCGGTGTGCCCGTCGAAACCATGTACTATGAAGATGTGAGCCACAACATCCAGATCGGCGAAAACATGAGTCCTGTGGGACCGGCCATCTTCGAGCGCGTCTATGCGTTTGCCGCGGCGCACCAATCGCGCCCGCCGCAACCCTGAACGCAGCGATGATCACTGCTATGATCACTGTCCCAACCGGCATGACAAGCAGAAGGCATCCAGAGAGAATGCAGACCTACAGTCGCCCGCCGAGAGATGTGCTACACTGTGCAATTAAACGTTGCAATGAAACGTTGCAATGAAACGTTGAGGTATCAGTCAATTAGAAAGATGAACTCGATTCAACTAGGCCGCGCGCTTGTCGCACAGGTTGAGCGAGTTGAACGTGGAAATATAGGAGGATAACATGGCGGAGCAAGCGACTCCGGCA
>CAZZNG010000030.1:0-31052 GCA_964655505.1 uncultured Litorilinea sp.
GCAGCGACGACCCGGCCTTGCTGGACCTGTACCTGGTGGACAGCCAACTTGTGCCAGCCGAGCCGGATGAGCCGGATGAGCCAGATGAACCGGATGAGCCAGATGAGCCGCTGGCGAACAAGACCTTTCTGCCTCTGCTGCGCGGGGGCGATGTCGTCAGCCGCGCCAGCCTTGTAGCGGAGGGGCGCGGGCGGTTGCTGGAGGTGTATCTCACCCGCATCGGCCAAGAGGATGTGTCGGCAGCGGCGGATGACGCGGTGGCGCGGCTGGTGCGCACGACCGACACCTCGGCCAGCTTCAACCCGCCCAGCACCGACTCGTCGGGCCTGGCCTATGTGCCCAGCCGCAACCGGCTGCTGATGAGCGACAGCGAGATCAACGAACTGGATCTCTATGACGGCGTGAACGTGTGGGAGATCTCGCTGGCAGGTTTAGTGCAGGCCACTTATACAACTGATCCGGGCGTCTCGGACGAGCCGACGGGCATCGCTTACGCCGAGTCACGCGGCCCCAATGGGCATTCGTACATCTTTGTCTCGGATGACACGGGAACTCGCTCGATCTATGTGGTGGATCTGGGCGCGGATGGGCAGTTCCGCACAGCCGACGATGTGGTCACTTCCTTCACCCCGCAGGTGTCCTGGGAGCCTGACCCGGAAGGCGTGGCCTATGACAGTTGGAACGACCGCATCTTGGTGGCGGACGGCATCAATGAGGGTGTCATTATCGTCGATCCAGGCCCCAACGGGATCTTTGGCGACGGAGACGACATCACCACAAGCTTCGACGTGAGCCAGTCGCCCATGAACCTGCGCGACCCGGAAGGGGTGGAGTTCGACTCGGACAACGGCCATATCTATGTCTTGGGACGCAACCGCATCGCCGAGACATTGGCAGACGGGACGTTGGTGCGTCTGATTGACACAGATGCCATCCCCAGCAACAACATCGCGGGCATTGCCAAAGCGCCGCCCTCCACCTTTGACCCGTCGCGCCCCAATGACATCTATCTCTACATTGTGGACCGCGGGCGGGACGAGGGCTTCGACGGCAGGCTCTATGAGATTGCGGTTGAACCCATTGCATCGGACCAAGACGCGCCGGTTGTGAACGCTGGACCGGATCAGAGCTTGTCGGGCACGATGGTGGCGACGCTCAACGGCACAGTCACCGACGATGGGCTGCCCAACCCGCCCGGCCAAGTGACAACAACCTGGAGCAAGCAGTCCGGCCCTGGAAATGTCACCTTTGGCAATCCCAGCGCGGTGGATACCACGGCGACCTTCGCCGAGCCTGGCGTCTACGTGCTGCGTCTGACCGCCAATGATGGCGAACTGGTTTCATTCGACGAAGTGACCGTGGTGGTGGAACTGGGCCATGACGCGCCGGTGGTGAACGCTGGGTCGGATCAGGTGGTCGAGATCTCGGCGGGCGCAAACCTGGACGGTACGGTGACTGACGATGGGCTGCCCAACCCGCCCGGTCAGGTCTCGACCCTGTGGAGCAAGGTTTCGGGGCCAGGGAATGTGACCTTTGCCAACCCCAACGCGGTGGACACGAAGGCGGACTTCTCCGAAACGGGGACTTACGTCTTGCGTCTCACAGCCAATGACGGCCAGTTGACCGCGTCTGACGAAGTCCAAGTGATCGTCACGCTGCCTGCCGGAACCCTGGTGCTGGAGCAGCGGATTAGCGCCAACAACGACGACGCGGAAGAGCGCGGGGGCAGCCAGAACGGGACGACCGTCACCTATGGCGACCTGGAGATGGTGTTTGACAACGGCGGCGACCAGACCGTGGGGCTGCGCTTCAACAACATCACCATCCCGCCGGGCGCGACGATCTCCAAGGCGTACATCCAATTCTCGCTGGATGAAGCGACCTCTGTTGCAACAAACTTGGCGATCCGGGGGCAGAAATCGCTCAACGCAGCCGCGTTTAGCAGCTCTGGCAACCCGAACTTCAACATCACAAACCGCCCGCGGACGAATGCCTCGGTGGCGTGGAACCCGCCTCCCTGGAGCGGCCCGGTGAATACAACCAGCCTGGCCCAGCAGACGCCCAACATCGCCTCGGTGGTGCAGGAGATCGTCAGCCAGCCCGGCTGGACGAGCGGCAACTCGTTGGCGATCATCATCTCCGGCACAGGCGAGCGGGTCGCGGTCGGCCATGACGACGATCCGGCGCACGCGCCCTTGCTGTACATTGAGTACAATCCGGCTGCACCGACCAATCAGCCGCCGAGCGTGAGCGCAGGCACGGATCAGACTGTGACGCTGCCTGACGCGGCGCACCTGAATGGTACTGTCAGCGACGATGGGCTGCCCAACCCGCCCGGTCAGGTGACAACGACGTGGAGCAAACAATCTGGTCCTGGGGATGTCACTTTTGGCAATGCGAATGCGGTGGATACGACCGCGAGCTTCTCGGCAGCGGGCACGTATGTGTTACGGCTGACCGCCAACGATGGCGCGCTGCCCGCGTTCGATGAACTGACGGTAACGGTGAATCCAGCCGCACCAAGTAATCAACCACCGGTGGTGAACGCAGGCGCGGATCAAACCATCACTTTGCCTGCTAATGCATCGCTGGACGCGAATGTGACAGATGATGGTTTGCCCAACCCCCCCGGCCAAGTGACGACGACGTGGAGCAAGCAGTCCGGCCCTGGGGATGTGGTCTTTGGCAATGCCAATGCAGTGGATACCACAGCAACCTTCTCGGCAGCCGGAACCTATGTGCTGCGCCTGACCGCCAACGATAGTGTGCTCAGTGCCTTCGACGAAGTCACCGTGACGGTGAATCCAGCCGCACCTGGCAATCAAGCGCCGGTGGTGAACGCGGGCGCGGATCAGGCTGTGACGCTGCCCAACGCGGCGAATCTGGATGGCACAGTCACGGATGATGGGCTGCCCAACCCGCCTGGTCAGGTGACGACAACCTGGAGCAAGCAGTCTGGTCCTGGGGAGGTCACCTTTGGCAACGCCAACGCGGTAGATACAACGGCCAACTTCTCGGCAGCGGGCACGTATGTGCTGCGCCTGACCGCCAATGACAGCGTGTTGTCTACGTTCGATGAACTCACGGTGACGGTCAGCGGTGCGCCGCCGGTGAACCAGCCGCCAAGCGTGAACGCGGGGCCTGATCTGACGATCCTGCTGCTCGCCAACGCCAACCTGGATGGTACGGTCACGGATGATGGGCTGCCCAACCCGCCTGGACAGGTAACCACGACTTGGAGCAAGGTTTCTGGACCTGGCGATGTGACCTTTGCCAACCCCAACGCGGTGGACACAACCGCTACTTTCTCGGCTTTGGGCATCTACGTGCTGCGGCTGACCGCCAACGATGGCGCGCTCACTGCCTCTGATGAAGTGACGGTGGTGACCACTGGCCCTGCGGCTGAAGTGGTGTTGGAGCGCCGAGTCTCGGCTGAAAACGATGACGCGGAGGAAGACACGGCCAATGGCGCAGTGGACTTGGCTAGCAGCGACTTGGAGTTGGGTGTCGACAAGTCGATGATCCAGATCGTCGGCATGCGCTTCAACGACATCACCATCCCGCCGGGCGCGGTGATTCAAAGTGCCTACATCCAGTTCCAGGTGGATGAGAAGTCGGTAGACACCGCCAACCTGACGATTCGGGGCCAGGCCGCGGACAACCCGCCTGCCTTCGTCAGCGCCAACAGCAACATCTCGTCGCGCGACACAACGTCTGCCTCGGTCTCGTGGCAGCCGCCCAAGTGGAAGACGGCAGGTGTCGCCGGACCGGACCAGCGCACCCCTGACTTAGCGCCGATCATCCAGGAGATCATCAACCGGCCAGGGTGGGCCAGCGGCAATTCGATGGTGCTCTTTGTCAGTGGCAGCGGACGGCGAACCGCCGAATCGTGGCGCGGCGACCAGGCCGGTGCGCCCCTGCTGCATGTGGTCTATAGCACGGCATCTACTTCCGGCCCGGTCCAGATTGGCACGGACCAGCACACCCTGTGGGTAGCAGCCCTCGCGCAGCCGGAAGCGGAATAGTTGTCGTAAAAACCTTGCACCCCGGGGCCGCCATGCCCCTGGTTGTGGGTGAGGTTGTGAGGTGATGTTGGGGCTAGCCGCGCGCGTGTGTGGATAGCCCCTCCAGGCAAGCCGGTCTAGGCGCATGAGCAGCTAGAAAAGGAGCGCCGTGGCTGGGAAGGAGACGGTCGATTTTCGTAGTAGGCGCACCGTGTGCATGCGCGACGTTGCGAAAGGCCCGGCCTGCCCACCATCGAAAGCACAGGGGCGCAAAGCACACGGGCGCAATGCTTGGGGCTGAATGGATGGAACGATTGACTCATAGATGTTGGCTCAACTCGCTTAGATCGGTGGCTATATCCGCGTGTGGGGTGATACCGGCCTGTGTGTTGGTGTGCGCGCTGCTCTGGATCGGCGCGGCGCAGGCATCGGCGCAAGTGCGCGTGGGGACGTTGGACTTTCGTGACCATGATCTAGATGATATGGGGATCGCCAATCCGGCAGGGATTACCTATGCGCCGGACAGCGGTTTTCTCTTCATTGGCTACGCGGGCGCTGACAGCCCGACGCGAATCTTCACCATCACGCCGAACGAAGTATTTATCGACGTGTTTGATCTGTCCGGCGCTTCTTTCACGCCGGACAACATTGCCTACGATCCTGGCTCGGCGCGGCTGCTGCTCTATGACGCAGCGGCCCAGCAGTTGGTCGTGCTTGAAACAGAGCCGGGTGGTCAGATCGACAGCGCAGCAGAAGCCGTGCGCTACGATATGCGCGGCCTGGGGGCGCTCGACGCGCAGGGGATGGTGGTCAGCCCGTCCGCAGCCAGGTTGTTTATCCTGGACAGCACCGCAGGCGAGTTGATCCAGATCGAGGCGGACGCGGCGGGCAATTATGCCGTTGCCGGGGCGGAAGCAGCGCACGTCTCGCGCATCCCGCTGGATGTGCCCGCCGCGGCTTTGTTGCGCGGGCTGGCCTATGATGGGCAAAGCGACCATTTCTATGTGCTGGATGCAAGCACAACAGTCCTCTATAAGCTGGACGCAGCCGGGCAGACAGTGATGACCTTTGACCTGTCCGACATGCGCCTGGCGAATCCTCGCGGGCTGGCGAGCGCGCCCAGCGCCGACGCCACCGATGACCCCGCGCTGATCGACTTGTATCTGACCGACAGCGGCCCGCCTCCAACGGATGGCCGCGTCATTGAACTCTACCTGAAGTCGCTGCCTAGCTCGCCCACAGACCTAAACACAGACCCAGACACGGAGCCAGACACGGACACGGGCACAAATACAGACACGGTGGGCGTCAACGCTGCTCCAGTGGTGGATGCGGGGCCGGACCAGGTGCTGACCGGCACGCTGACCACAACACTCAACGGCAGCGTGCGCGACGACGGGCTGCCTGTTCCGCCTGGAACCGTCACGGCATTTTGGGGCACGCTTTCGGGACCTGCATGGGCGACCTTTGCCCAGGGCAGGGCGCTCGATACAGAAGTGACCTTTCCCACCTATGGCGTCTATCGGCTGGGCCTCTTTGCCACAGACGGCGGGTTGGGCAGTTTTGCCGTGGATGAGGTGGTGATCACGGTCGTGGAAGAGGCGACCGCGGCCGATAGCACGCTCACACCTGAGCCGGTTGCCACACCGGCCGCGAGCGCAGCCTTGACTGCCGGCGCGGTGCTGACCGGCGTTGTGACACCTCCTGCCCAGTCGGTGCAAGACCCGGCACAGGGCAGCGCCATCCTCTTTGAGCGCCCCATCACAGATGGATGGGACGATGCGGAGGAACGGGAGCCGGGCAATGTTACAAACAACAACGATCTGGAACTGGTTTACGATCAAGAGGGCAATCAGCGCGTGGGCCTGCGCTTTACCGAGATCGACATTGCGCCGGGCGCGGTGATCAGCAGCGCCTACGTGCAGTTCACGGTGGATGAAACCTCCACCGAGCCTGCCCAACTGTTGATCCACGGCGAAAAGTCTGCCAATGCCAAGAAGTTTAGCGGCTCAACCGATTTCGACATTTCAAATCGGCCTGCCACCAGCGCGTCCGTCGCATGGACGCCGGAGCCGTGGCCTACGCCGGGTGAAGCAGGCCCGGCCCAGCGCACGCCAAATTTGGCCCCGGTCATTCAGGAGATTGTGAGCCAGCCGCAATGGAAGCGCGGCAATGCGCTGGTGCTGGTCATCACCGGGACAGGTGAGCGCGTGGCACAGGCGTTTGATCTCGATCCGGCCAATGCGCCGGTGCTGCATATCGAGTACTTTCCGGCATCGTCTGAGGGGTAGGCGGCGCGGCCTAGCGCGATCCCCCCTTGTTGGGGTTCGTTCAACATCAGAGCAAAAGGCTGGGGTGCTGCGGCGCTCCAGCCTTTTATTTTCCTGGGCGACCCTTCCGACAGCCCATCGTCGCGCCAATTAACCCCGGTTAAGCGGAAATGAAACCACAGTTATGTCCACGCGCATACCCGGTTACATAAGGCTTTAACCCATACCACAGCCGAACCCGACAAAATTCGCCCCAAAAAGCCTTCATTCATGCGTTACAATGCTCCCGATGCTGGCTGCGGATGAATTCAGCCAATGCATAGGCACTGATCAAGTGCAGCAATCATTGACTACGGGCAGAGGAAGCAAGGGGACAAACGATGCTGGAAAAGCGACATTATGCTGCGCTGCTGCTGATTTTGCTGTTGGCCTTCTTGGGCGCTTGTGCGCCGGTCGCGCCCCCACCAAGCGGAGCCGGGGCGGACGCGCTGCCAGCCGAGACAGATGCCGCGAGCGACGCGGCCGCGTGTGACGAGGGCTTCCACCCAGTCACTCACGCCATGGGGGAAAGCTGTGTCCCGCTTGCGCCGCAGCGCGTGGTTGTGCTGGATACGGGCGAATTGGACAACGCCTTGGCGCTGGGCGCGCCGGTTGTTGGTGCGCCGGTCGCCGATGTACAGGCGCATCAAGACTATTTGACTGAACAGTTGGAGGGGATCGAGTCAACCGGCTCGATCAGCGAGCCGAATCTTGAAGCGATTGTGGCGCTTGCCCCGGATCTGATCCTGGGGAGCCGCCAACGCTATGAGGCCATTTACGACCAGCTAGCGGCCATTGCGCCCACGGTCTTGACCGAGTCGCTGCGCGTCCCGTGGCAGACCAACTTCCAACTCCATGCCGAGGCATTGGGCAAGGAGGAGCAGGCGGCGCAACTGTTGGATGAATACGCGGCCGCGGTCGACGCGCTGCGCGAGCAGTTGGGCGACAACCTGGACAGCACCATCTCGATCATCCGCTTTCGGCCCGGTCAGGTGCGGCTCTATCTCAAGAGTTCGTACATCGGCTACATCCTGCAAGATGTGGGCCTGCCGCGGCCGGAGAGCCAAGACATTGACGAATTTGCCAGGGAAATTTCGCTGGAAGAGATTGACGCGGCCGACGCCGACTATATCTTTGTGACGGGGTATGACGAGGAGGACAGCAACTTGGCGACCTTCCTGGATAGCCCGCTGTGGCAGACGCTTTCCGCTGTGCAAAATGACCATGTTTTCGATGTTAATGACGACACTTGGATCGCGGGGCTGGGGATTCAGGCCGCGCGTCTGGTCCTAGACGATCTCGGCCAAATCCTGGCAGACGCCGAATAGATAGAATTGAGCGCTATTCCATGACACGCCACACTATGACACACCATACCGTGACACACTATACTGCGACACACCGTCTTTACACCGAACAGATTACGCTGGCCTATGACGGCCCGACCATTATTCGTGAACTGGATGTCGCCATCCCCACGGGCAAGATTACCGCGCTGGTCGGCCCTAACGGCTGTGGCAAATCGACCTTGCTGCGCGGGCTGGCGCGGCTGCTGAACCCGAAGTCCGGCTGCGTCTATTTGGATGGCAAGGCGATCCCCCGCTTGCCGACCGCTGAACTTGCTAAAGAGATCGGCATCCTCCCCCAAAGCCCCACCGCGCCCGAAGGGTTGACCGTGCGCGAACTGGTGGCGCAGGGTCGCTATCCCCACCAGGGTTGGTTCCGGCAATGGTCCCAGGACGACGAGCGCATCACCCAGGAAGCGCTGGCGATCACCAATATGCTGGAACTGGCCGACCGCCCGCTGGACACGCTGTCGGGGGGGCAGCGCCAGCGCGCCTGGATTGCCATGGCCCTGGCCCAAGAAACCGACATTCTGCTCTTGGACGAGCCGACCACCTATCTCGACCTGGCCTATCAACTCGAGGTGCTGGATCTGTTGCAGGAACTGAACCTGGCCGGGCGCACCATTGTGATGGTTCTGCACGATCTCAACCAAGCCTGTCGCTACGCCCATCATATCATTGCCCTGTGTCAGGGCAAGATCTGGGCGCAGGGGACACCGCAAGAGGTGTTGACCGCCGAGATGCTGGCCGATGTCTTTCATGTCGACGCGCATATCGTCTCCGACCCGGTGACCGGCATGCCCATGTGCGTGCCCATTGGGCGGGCCATGCGCGTGAGCCAGGCGGCAATCGAGCCGCAGCAGCTTGTTGCAGACGGGGCGATGGGGCTGCGCTACGCGTCTCCCGCGGTCGCGCAGGTGGCTGCTGCTGATTAGGCAGTGTCCTGCCTGTTTCAGAATAAAGTTCAGCGTGAAGACCCCACAAAATAGATTATTGAGATCATAGATTACTGGAAGCATCGATGAGCAAAGCACAAGCAATGTCCCATTCGAACCATCGTCATGGGCGGCTGTCCGCCATAGCGGCCTGGGCGCTCGTTTTGACCCTGCTCTTGGCCGCCTGTGGCCCGGCAGCATCGCCCGCTGACCCCGCGCAGGAGGAAACCGGCCCCGCGACAACGCGCACCATTGAACATGCTGTGGATTCGACAGAAGTGGCGTGCGCGCCGCAGCGGGTTGTCACGTTGGGCCAAGGCGCAACGGAAGACGCACTGGCCTTGGGGATCAAGCCCGTGGGCGCGGTCGATCCGTGGGGCGGGAAGTGGTACGCCTATCTGGCCGACCAGACGGAAGGGATTGCCTCTGTTGGCAGCGAAACCGAGCCGAATCTAGAGACAATTGCTTCGCTCAACCCCGATCTAATCCTTGGCAGCAAGCTCCGCCATGAAGCCATCTATGATCAGTTGAAGCAGATTGCGCCCACGGTCTTCACCGAAAGCATCGGCAAGACCTGGAAGGAAAACTTCCAACTCCACGCGCAGGCGCTCTGTCGCGACGAGGCCGGGGCCGCGCTGCTGGCCGACTGGGCGGCGCGCATCGCGGATTTCAAGGCGCAGATGGGCGACCGGCTGGACACGGAAGTGTCACTGGTGCGCTTCCGCAGCGGTGAAGTCCGCATCTATACCACAGGCTTTCCCGGCTCCATCCTGCGCGAGGCTGGTCTGAGCCGCCCCGAAGCGCAGCAGGTGGCTGATTGGGATGCCGATGCGCAGGCCGACCCCCAGGTCATGAACCTGTCGATGGAACAGATCCCGCTGATGGACGGCGATGTGATGTTCTACATGGTTTCGGATTGGGGCAACGATGAAGGCAGCGCCATCCAAGCGGAATGGACCGACCACCCCTTGTGGCAGACGCTGTCCGTGGTGCAGAACGATGCGGTGTACCCGGTCAACGAGGAGCATTGGAACCTAGGCGGCGGCATTCAGGCGGCCAATCACATGTTGGATGACCTCTACGCCTTTTTCCTGCCCGATGCCGTGCCCGCTGAAGGGGCGAGTAACCGCGCCGCAGCCTTCCCTGTGACCATCGAGCACAAATACGGCAGCACCACCGTCGAGGCGCAGCCGGAGCGCATTGTCACCGTGGGGCTGACCGATCAGGATGCGCTGTTGGCCTTGGGCGTTGTGCCGGTGGGGACAACCGAATGGTTCGGCGAATATCCAGGCTCCATTTGGCCCTGGGCGCAGGATGAACTGGAGGCGCTGGGCGGCGATGTGCCGCAGGGGGTAGGCGGTTCGGACTCGCTCAATTTCGAGCAGATTGCGGCGTTGCAGCCGGATCTGATCCTGGCGCTCTATTCCGGTATCACGGAGGAGGAGTACGCGCTGCTGAGCCAGATTGCGCCGACTGTCGCGCAGCCGGGCGAGTATGTGGATTACGGCATTCCCTGGCAAGAACTGACCTATACGGTCGGCCAGGCCATCGGCAAGACGGAAGAGGCCGAGGGGCTGATCGCCGATATTGAAGCCCTCTTTGAGCAGGTGCGCGCCGAACATCCCGAATTTGAGGGCGCGACCTCCATCGTCGCCACGCCCTATCAAGGAATATGGGTCTATGGCCCGCAAGATCCGCGCGGTCGCTTTCTCACATTGCTCGGCTTCGAACTGCCTGATGGGTTGGCCGAGGTCGCGGGGGCAGAGTTTGGCGGCAATTTGAGCCTGGAGCGCGCCGACTTGCTGAACGTGGATGTGATCATCTGGCTCGACGCGGAAGAGGCCGAGGGAGAATTGGGCGGGCCGGTCTACAGCAGCCTGCCGGTGCATACGGAAGGCCGCGAAGTCCACCTGAGCAGCTACAACGATCCGCTCGGTGGGGCCACGTCCTTTGTAAGCGTGTTGAGCATCCCTTTTTTGCTCGACGGGTTAGTGCCGCAATTGGCGGACGCGATGGGCGGTACGGGCCGCTGACATGCGCTGCGTTAACCATACTCTGATTGAACTCTGATTGAGGGATATAAGGGATATAAAGGACTGTCTCCACTGTGATCCATTCATCGGTCATCAATTCATCGATTAACAAAGCGCACGTTAACGGTAACGCTAGTGGTAATGCTAACGGCAACGGTAACGGGACGCATCTTAACGGGGCGTATATTAACGAGATTATTAACGAGATGGACAAGGCCCCAAAGGACTATTGCAATGTCCTGGCGGCGCAACTTGGCCTTGATCCCGCGGGGTACGCCGGAACCTTTAAAGAGGCTGTGCTGATCGAGACACCGCTGCCGTGGCGCAGGAAGGCAGCCGAGATGACGGGGGTGATGCCCCAGGAAGTCACTGACCTGTTGGCCCAATGGATGGACGACTACCACGCGGGGCTGCCCTATGATAAACGTCTGCTGTTGATTGCGCCGGACCCGGCTACCAGCGTTCAGGGGCTGCGTACCGTGATCTTCTATGCCATGCCCCAGCAGCCCTTTGCACGCTTTGTCAAGATGGAATATCGCGTGCCCGAAGCGGCATTGGGGCCGCTGGTCTGGGCGTGGTTCAAGGAACCGGCGCAGTTGGAAAAGTTTGACCGCTATCGCCGCGCCGATGCCGACGCGCTGCGCGACATTCTCGTCTGCACCCACGGCACGGTCGATGTGGCCTGCGCCAAGTTCGGCTATCCACTCTATAAGATGCTGCGCGAGCAATATCACGATGATGTGTCGACGCGGGTCTGGCGCGTGAGCCACTTCGGCGGCCATGTCTTCGCGCCCACCCTGATCGACATGCCCACAGGCCATTACTGGGCCTATGTGGGCACAGAGCAGGCGCGTCAGATTGTGACGCAGCAAGGCGACGTGCGCGCGCTCAATGGACATTATCGCGGCTGGTCGGGTCTGGATGCAGGCTTCATGCAGGCCGCGGAACGGGCCATGTGGCAGGACACCGGCTGGGCCTGGTTTACCTATGCCAAGCGCGCGACGATCGTTGAGCAGGATACGAATGAGGATGAACCGCGCTGGGCGACTGTGCGCGTGGAGTACGCTGCGCCCCATGGTGCGTGTGGCGCTTACACCGCGCGCGTCGAAGTGACTCACACGGTCGAAACCATTACCGGCTCAGGCCGCTCGGAAGCGCACGCCTATGCTCAGTACGCGGTGACGCACCTGACCCAGACCCGCGCAGAACACGCGGGGGCGGGGGAGAGGAGTGAATTGAGTACATGACTTCGTCGAGCACATCGCCTGCTGCCCCGCGGGGGTGGCTTGCTGTGCGCGGCTTGGCGCGCGCGCTGCACGTCCCGCGCAGCCGTCCCGCCTTGCTCATGGGGTTGGCGGTTGGGGTTGGGCTGCTGGTGTTTGCCATGCTGGTGAGCATTGCCTTTGGCGCGGCGGATGTTGCGCCGCGGGATGTGTGGGCCGCGCTGTTCGCCTTTGACCCGACTTCGACCGACCACCTGATCATCCGCACGCTGCGCATCCCGCGCGCGGCAGTGGCCGCGCTGGTGGGCGGTTCGCTGGCTGTGGCGGGGGCCATTATGCAGGGGCTGACGCGCAACCCCCTGGCCGATCCGGGGATTCTCGGCATCAACGCCGGGGCCGCGTTGGGGGTGGTGCTGGCCGTCAACTTCCTGCATATCGGCTCGCTCAGCACTTATACGCTCTTTGCGCTGCTGGGCGCAACCACGACAGCCGTGGCTGTCTATGGGCTGGGGTCAATGGGGTCTGGTGGCGCGACGCCGCTCAAACTGACCATTGCCGGGGCCGCGCTGACCGCGCTGCTCTCGTCTTGGACCACGGGCATCCTCATCCTCAACCAGCGCACCCTGGAAGAGGTGCGCTTCTGGCTGGCGGGATCGGTAGCTGGCCGCGACCTGGCGCTGCTGGTGCAGGCCGCGCCCTACCTGGCGGGCGGCTTGATCCTGGCGCTGCTCATGGGCCGCCAGATTACCACGCTGGCGCTGGGAGAGGATGTGGCGAAGGGGCTGGGCCAGCGCACCGGCTGGGTCAAGGGGTTGTCCGCGCTGGCTGTGGTGCTGTTGGCGGGCGGCGCGGTGGCCGTGGCCGGGCCAATTGGCTTTGTGGGGCTGGTCATTCCCCATATGGTGCGCTTTCTGGTGGGGGTGGACTACCGCTGGATTCTGCCCTATGGCGCGCTCATCGGCGCGATCTTTCTTGTGCTGGCCGATGTGGCCGCGCGGCTTGTGCTGCGCCCGATGGAACTGCCCGTCGGCGTGATGACCGCACTGATCGGCGGCCCGCTCTTTATCTATCTGGTGCGGCTGCGCGTGCGGCGTTAGCCTGGAAGTAGAAGGATTCATGCACACTTCAATGCTGCGCTCGAACTGGATTGTGATTCGGGGCGGTCGTTTCTCCTTTCGTCTCGACCGGCGCGTCCCCGGCGTGCTGGCGGCTGCGCTCTTGCTGACCTTGGCGGTTATGGTCATCAACATGGGCGTGGGCGAATATCCCATTGCGCCGCTGGACGTGATCCGCACCGTGCTCCGTCTGCCCACAGCCAACCCGGATCATGCCTTCATTGTCAATACGCTGCGCCTGCCGCGTATGCTTGTCGCCGCGCTGGTGGGCGGCGCGCTGGCTGTGTCCGGGGCCATCCTACAGGGGTTGACGCGCAACCCGTTGGCCGCGCCCAGCATCCTCGGCATCAACGCGGGGGCCGGGCTGGTCGCGGTGTCGCTCATTGTGCTTTTTCCCGCGGTGCCCGCGGGCGTCATCCCCGCGGCGGCCTTTGGCGGCGCGCTGGTGGTGGCGCTGTTGATCTACTGGTTGGCGTGGCATGGCGGCGATTCGCCCATACGCCTGATCCTGATTGGCATCGGCCTGGGCGCGATCACAAGCGCCTTGACGACGTTGATGATCACCTTTGGCGACATCTACAACGTACAGCGCGCGATGATCTGGCTGACCGGCAGCGTCTATGGGCGTACATGGCGTGAATTTTGGGCGCTGCTGCCCTGGATTGTTGTCTTTGCGCCGCTGGCGCTGCTGCAGGCGCGCGATCTCAACGCGCTCAACTTAGGCGAAGACATCGCGCGCGGGCTGGGCAGCGCGGTAGAGGTGCGCCGTGGGCTTTTGCTGCTGTCCGCGGTGGCCTTGGCCGGTGCGACTGTGGCCGCGGCCGGAACCATCAGCTTTGTCGGGCTGATGGCTCCCCATCTGGCGCGGCGGCTGGTTGGCCCCGACCATACCGGGCTGCTGCCTACCGCGGGCGTTATCGGCAGCCTGCTTGTTGTCACCGCCGATCTGGTAGGGCGCACCCTCTTTGCGCCCTTAGAACTCCCCTGCGGCCTCATCATCGCAGGGGTCGGCGCGCCCTTTTTCCTGTATCTGCTCTGGCATCAGCGCAACCGCGTGTAGCGTCAGCTATCTAGGAAAGCCGGGCGGGCATCTGCATCCAGGGGGAAGATCGGGCGTACACAGTTGCGATAGGGCAGCGAATGCAGGTTGGCGCTGGTTGAGCCGGGCACATCAACCGGCACGATGCGGCTGGCGATGGATTCGTAATAGGGCCGGAACCCGTTTGGCGACTTGACCACGACCACGTCAAAATCCGCGGGTTCCAGGCCAAACGCCTGGAAAACTTTGCGCCCGACTACGTAGAGCGTTTTCTCCGCCACCAAAATGGACAAATTCCCCGCGATCAAGACGGCGACCCGGCCCGCGTCCTCCGGCATGCCATTTTCATAGACAAAGCGGCCATCGTGCAGGCTCTTGACCGTTGCGGTCACCCGAAACGGCGTAAAGCGCCCTGGGTCGCGTGTCCCGCCCAACGGCACATCAATCGTTGCGCCCACGCCCGCTTCGAAGGCCGCGGCCACAGCTGGCTGATCGACAATGGGAACCAGCGATTTTCCTGCAACGCCCGACTCGATTAGCCCCTGGAGGATGGCATTGCTGTCACCGGATGCGCCGCTAGACGTGGCATCCGCCGCATCGGAGAAAATGGTCAGCCCATCCGTCTGCTCGGCCAAGCGAATGGCTTCGTCCAGCGGCGTCAAGGTCGCCTGGAAGCACTCTCGATTTTCCCACATGAAGCGCGCGATCTCCGCTGCCTGTTGTTGTGCATAGGCTGGGTCGTTGTTGGTCGTTACGAGCACATTCGACTGGAGGTTTGGCACATCGGTGAAGGGGTTGCCGATGATCACGCCCGCGGCCAGCCCGTTGGCAGAGTCCTCAATTGCGCGGCACATCCGAATGGCTTCGGCAAAGCGGCCAGGGTTGTCGGACACGGTAATCAGTTCATCGCCGCGGACGAGCATGGGCAGTTGGACGCGCGCGGTAACCGGCTTCACGCTGCCCTCCAGCATTTTGATCAGGTTGCGCGCGGCACGCTGTCCCGTTTCGAACTGGTCTACGTGGGGATAGGTGTGAAAGGGCACAAGAATGTCAGCGGCCTCGACGAGCCGGTCGGTGATGATGGCGTGGAGATCCAACGACGCAACAAGGGGCAGGCTGCCCACGATCTCGCGCACCTGGGTCAGCACGCGCCCTTCGGGGTCCCCCTCCTCCTCACCCGCCATCGCGCCGTGCAGACAAATATAGAGGCCATCAATGGCATCCGCCGCGCGAATGGCATCTACCATCATCGCCAGCAGCCGATCTAGGTCTTGCGTCAACACAGGCCCGCCGGAGACGGCAGCCGCGGCAAAGGTGGGCACGATCTCGATGCGCCCATCCGCGGCCAAGACCTCCATCGCACCGCCCAATTCCGTGCGTGTGCTGCGGTAGGCATGGCGGATCTCGTCGCCCAGGTAGATGTGAAAATCATCGAAGCGTGTCCGCATGGGGTTGAACGTTGCGGTTTCCTGCTTCAACTCTGCTACCAGTACTCGCCACATGTGCTTCTGTTCTCCTTTGGGGTGGGTGGTTCCGCCGCGGCAGTCGCGCGCATTGCTTAGAGAGCGTTCGCTTGAGGTGGTTGTCCAGCCATGCACGTGCCCGCGCAAGGCTCTTCTGGTGTAACGGCAGGAGAAAGCCCCTAGGGACGCGCCGCGAATCGGGACGTATTGGGGACGTGCTGATCGTTTGGGACGTGTTGATCGTGAAAAGTGGATGGGCCGGGTATTATGTATAATGTCGGTAGGGTGCTGTGATTGCCGGTCACAGCGCTTTCATTTTAGCACCGTCCATTCTGCTTGACCAAGTAGGTTGCCCCGCTCCGGCAGCCAGACGTGCGCTTGCACATCCGCTGACAACGTGCCAATTGCTTGGACGCTCAAATAAGACAAATCGGCAAATCGAGGCTATAATATAGGGTAATTTGCTTGAAACCATGTCGTTTGAAAGGCGGCATGGCTTCTGTATCTTTTCGCTAGGTTATTGGTTTAGATAGTAATTACTAAAACGAGGTGATGATCGATGTCTCTCCGTGAAATGCCACCTTTCTCCGATCCAGAGATTGACGAACGAAAGCAACAGGAACAAGCAGACAAGTCGTCCGACGAGCATATGGCGCTGGTCATCGTCCATGATGACGATGAGACGCCTTTTGAATATGTGACTGCGACGTTGGGCGATGTCTTTATGCTGTCGGAGGAGATGGCAGAACATATTGCGTGGACGGCCCACACCAAGGGGACGGCGGTTGTTGTGGTGCGACCGCGGCGCGAGGCCGAAACGCTTGCCGGCGCGGCCCAATATCGGGCACGCTCTGAAGGGTATCCCCTCACGTTCTCGCTGCAGCAAGGGCGATAGGCCCGACCCATGCAAGGCGATGCAGCAGAACCGGCTTGGGTGCATGGACATGCCCATGAGCCGAACCCCGTACCCCCTACGCCGGACCCAACGCTGATTCTACAACGGGTTGATGGTAGTACCGCTACCATATCGCTGGACGACCTGGGCCGTTTGCCCCAAGCGACGGCCCAGGATTGTTTTATTGTCAGCACGGGACATGGCACATCAGGCCCCTTTGCCTTTGGCGGGGTGCGGCTGGCCGATCTGCTGGCTGCTTACGACGCGCATCCTCGCGCGTATGTCGATGTGATCAGCGCCGACGGCTTTGGCAACCGTGTGGACGCGGCCGAACTTCCCGGCGACGCGGCCCGGCCTATCCTGCTGGCGACGCACTGCGATGGGCAGGCGATGACGCGTGCGCAGGGGGTCGTGCGTTTGATCGTGCCGCAAGAAACGGACGATGCGCTGCGCCAAGTCAAGTGGGTGGCGCGCATCCAAGTCCACTAGCCTATCCAGCCCCCTTGTCCGGCCCGCGCAGCATCACCGGGGCTGGCGGATTTCCTCATACCTCATAGGAGAGGGACAACTTCATGCAATCTTGGCAGACACTTCTGCGCCGTCGTGTCCACCAGTCGGGCGATGGCCGTTTTCTGGCGGTGGAGCACCATACGGTGCAACTGCCCGATGGCCGGGTGATCGAGGAATGGCCGTGGGTGGTGACGCCGAGCTTTGTCAATGTGGTGGCTCAGACCACGGCGGGCCGCTTTCTCTGCTTTCGCCAGACCAAATACGCGGTAGATGGGGTGACGCTGGCTGTGCCCGGCGGCTATCTGGAGCCGGGCGAAGACCCGGACGACGCGGTCAAGCGTGAACTGCTGGAAGAGACGGGCTATGCCGCGGATGAGTGGGAACGGCTGGGCTGTTTTGCTGTGGACGGCAACCGCGGCAGCGGTACGGCGCACCTGTATCTAGCACGCGGCGCGCATCCGGTGCAGCCCATCGACGCCGACGACTTGGAGGAGCAAGAGCTACTGCTGCTCTCGCTGGACGAGATGCGCCAAGCCCTGGCCGCGGGCGAATTCAAAGTGCTGCCCTGGGCCACGAACGTGGCGCTTGCCCTGACGCGGCTGGCCGCGGTGGGCTAATAACAGATTGAAGTAAGAGGAGATCCCCCGATGCACATGCTCCACAGCGCACGCTACCTTGTCCTATGGCTGCTTGCAGGCCTGCTGTTGAGTTGTGGCGGGAAGGGGGAGGCGGATGCGCCAAGCGGCGCGTCTACAGCTATATCTATGTCGGGGAGCCACGCTACCGTTACTCTCCCATCTCCTTTGGCTGCGCCTACCATCCTATCGCCTCTAGTCACGCCGGGCGTGGCCGTAAATTTACTGCCCACGCCAACACCACTCGAAGCTGTCATTGAAGAATTGGCCGTTTCGCCTCTTCCAACTGTGACCCCGACCCCGCTGCCACCCTATCCCACGCCGATTCCAACGGATGTTGTAACACCCATCCCGCACAGTGAACCCCCGTTCATTCCGGACATTGCCGCAAAAGAGCCGCAGCCCTTCTGGATCTACTATTGGTATGACAATGAGGTGTGGCGGGTAGACAGCCAGGGGAATGATCAAGAGAAGCTGCTGGACACCTATGCAGAACTAGGCCAATGGCTGACAGGGCATCCCATCCCCAACTCGGACTGCTGCTGGGTTGGGCCGAGGGTGGTTGTCTCGCCGGACGGCAGCAAGCTGGCGTTGGTTGTGTTGGATAAGATTAATATCATGAGAGGAGAATCGTTCACGTACAGTATCTATGTTTTCGATGTGGCGAGCCGATCGTTCCAGTACGTCGGGACGGGCTATGAAGTGGAGTGGTCACCCGATAGTACGCGCATTGCATTGATTAGCCAGGGTGTGCTGTATGTGTCTGATCTGATCAACGAGCCGAGGCGACTCGTTACACCGCCGGAAGACTCTCTGCTTGTAGGGGAATATGAGTGGTCAAACGACGGACAACGCATCGCTTACATGCTCGATGAGGCTCGCATACCTTTATCCACAATCTGGCTCGTAGATGTTAAGGCTGAGAATTCACCCGTCAGGCTCGTTGAGTTGGCACCAGACCCCCCACCTTACCTGTTGACGTGGGCAGAAGATGACAGCCAGTTGTTTTTCGTGTCAGCTGCTGGAACGCGGGATCTTTATCAGCAGAATCGCTTCAATAACATATCCGCTGTGTCGTTGCAGACGCGGCAGGTTGAACTTTTGACACACAACGTGGTTGTCTACCACTATCGGCCATCGCCCGACGGACAGTGGTTCGTTCTCTACGGCTATTTACCTTATGAACAAGCCGAAGACAGGTATGAGTCTGATCTGTGGTTGGTGCATGTGAACGATTTTCAGTTGAAGCGGATCACAACGGGCTTGTCCAACATGGGGTTCTCCAACTATGTGGGTATAGGTTGGTCGCCTGACGCGACTCGCCTACTCCTGTCGGAATATGATGGGAAAACTGTCCTGTTCTCACTTCAGGATGGTTCGGTGACTGATATGGGATTTCCTCCGACTGTAGACAGCGCAGTTGGCGGGTTGAAGTAGCGAGGCTCGTCTGTGTAGAGTACGACTAAGTTCTGCGCCATTTCCTGCTGCATGAAGTCATGTGGGATCATGGCTTCTTCGGCAATCAAGTCAACCGACAGCCCCAATGCGTCTTCCATTTCATGCTGCAAGGCTAGCACCTCAAAGAGGCCAATAGACCGGCCAAAACGGACGTAGAGGTCGACATCGCTGTTGGGGCTGGCCTCGCCCCGCGCATAGGAGCCGAAAATTGCCAAGGATGCCAGCCGATGGCGCTTGGCAATGTCTATGAGTGACTGTCTTTGTTGCGGCTGAAGCTGCGCCATGCGGGCTTCTCCCGTGTCTATTCCTCGTCGCCTTCGATGCCGCCCGCGGGCAGGTTGATGTCCACCACCTCGCCCTGGTCGTTGATGATGATGCGGAAGCCGAGCATACCCATCCACTGGCGCGCGTCCTGGGGGATCGGCTGGCCTACGGCTTCCTCCATGCGGTTGATGGACGATTCGACCGCGGCTTTGGTAAAGACGTCGTCCTTGCCCATCATGTCCAGCATGGTTGAGACGGCGATGTCGCGATTTTCCTCGACTTGCTCACGCAAGAAGCGCAGCACCGCGCGGTCTACCTTTTCCGCGTCGATGTGGCGGCGAAAACCATCCTCATCCACCACATAGCACGCGTCCGCGCCCACATAGGCGACCTCTGCCGGGTTGCCTGCTTCGTCAAAGACTAATCCGTCGAACATGGCATGGGCGGCCATGAGTCTCCTCTCCTTATAAATACTTCACAAATACTATAAATACTTCACAAATACTTCGCTTGGTCCCTGCCGCTTGGGCGTGTGGATGGTGTCATCTTGCAGCGCCATCCACGCGCCCAGCGCTCGCTGTGCAGCCAACCGGGCCGCTAGAGCAGGTCAGCCATTGACTGTAACGTAACAATACTACGTTGAATGGTGCGGATCGGGTCGCGCGGCAGGTCGTGTTCGACAATGTACCATTCGGCCCCGGCTGCTTTGGCCGCGGGCAGCAGGACGGCCCAATCCAGTGTGCCGTGGCCCACGTCGGCAAAGCCCTTCTCGTCTTCGCCCTGGCCCGCGGGGGCCAGGTCTTTGACGTGGATCATGGGACAGCGCCCTGCGAACTGGCGCAGCAGCGCCACCGGGTCGGCCTCGCCGCGCACGATCCAAGCCAGGTCCGGTTCCCATTGTAGGTGGGCTGGGTCCGCGGCTTCGAGCATCCATTCGATGGCATGACGCCCGTCGTAGCGCACCATCTCAAAGGCGTGGTTGTGATAGAGCAGGCGCATATTGGCCGCGGCGATCTGCGCGCCCAGTTCGCCCAGCCGCCGGCCCAGTGCTTGCCAACCGGCCGCGTCGTTGGGCCGGTCGGCTTCGGGCAAGGCGGGAATGGTCAAGGTGTTGTTGCCGATGGCCTGGTTGAAGCGGATCACGCTGTCGAGGTCCGCGTCGAGCGCGGCCAGGCCCACATGGGTTGAGACGGCTTGCAGCCCATGCTTTTGCAGCAGGTCGCGCAGCTGATCGGCGCTGAGATCGTGGGTTCCGATGGTTTCTACCCCGCGATAGCCAAGCTCGGCTACCTTTGCCAAACGCTGGTCGAGGCTTTCGGTCATATTGCGCAGACTGTAGAGTTGCACAGCCAACGGTAATGTTGCGGCAGACATGGTTGGGTTCCTTAGGTGCTTGGTTAAAGGTGTTTGGTTTGGGCGTTTGTCTAGAATTGTTTGTCTGTAGCGTATGAACGACTGCCGGGGGCAGGCGCGTTCCCCGCGGGCCTAGCCTACCGTGTCGAGCAGCCGTTCGCAGAGGCCCGTGTAGCGTTGGGCAACTTTGTCATTGCGTACGGCCAGCGCGATGGCGCGCGGCTGGCCCACCAGCACCACCAGACGCTTGGCGCGCGTGATCGCGGTATAGAGTAGGTTGCGCTGGAGCATCATATAGTGGGTGGTGAGGATGGGAATCACCACCGCAGGAAATTCCGACCCCTGGCTTTTGTGTACGCTGATGGCAAAGGCGTGGACCAACTCATCCACCTCGATAAAATCATAGGTCACAGGCCGCCCATCCATTATCACGGTGAGGCTCTGCATTTCCAAGTCGATGGCTTGAATTGTGCCCATGTCGCCGTTGTAGACGTCCTTGTCATAGTTGTTGCGGATCTGCATGACGCGGTCACCCACGCGATAGGTGCGGCTGCCGATGACGCGCTCTGCCTGGTTGGGGCGCGCCGGGTTGAGGGTAGCTTGCAGCGACTGGTTGAGCGCGGCCACGCCGACGACGCCGCGGTGCATGGGGCTGAGGACTTGGATATCCTGGGCGGGGATGCCAAAGCGCCGCGGGATGCGCGACTGCACCAGTTCGACGCAAAGCTGCGCGGCTCGCTCCGGATCGTCGGTCTTGAAGAGATAAAAGTCGGTTGCGCCCTGGTTGGTGATGATGGGCATGTCGCCCCGGTTGATGCGGTGGGCGTTGGTAATGATGGCGCTGTCCGCGGCCTGGCGAAAGATGGTCTGCAGCCGGATCACGGTGGCCTGCCGCGCCAGGGGACTGGCCTGGTCATGCAGCGTTTCGATGGCCGCGATCAGGTCTTTGAGCACGTTGCCCGCGCCGACGCTGGGCAGTTGGTCGATGTCGCCCACCAGCAGCAGGTGCATCCCCGGCGCGACGGCTTTGAGCAGGTGGTTGGTCAGCACCAAGTCGAGCATGGAAGCCTCGTCGACGATGAGCAGATCGCCTTCGAGCGGCTCTTCTTCGTTGCGCTTGAAGCTCATGCCCTCCGCGGGCTGGAATTCCAGCAGCCGGTGGAGTGTCTTGGCTGTTTCACCAGTGGTTTCGGCCAGCCGCTTGGCCGCGCGCCCTGTGGGCGCGGCGAGCAGCACGCGGTGGCCTGCTTGGCGGCAAAGCTGCAAGATGGCGCGTACGGTGGTGGTCTTGCCGGTTCCTGGCCCGCCGGTCAAGATGGTGACGCGATGGGTGAGCGCGGCCTCGACCGCGGCGCGCTGGTGGGGCGCGAGTTCGACGGCAGTGGCCGCGGCCACCGCGTGTAGCTGACGCTCCCAATCGACGGGGCCGCGCGTAAAGCGGGACAGGCGGCTCTTTCCTTCGCTCAAGAGGCGCTGCAAGCGACCTGCCACGCCGGTTTCGCTGTAATAGAAGGGGGTGAGATAGACCGCGTGGGTTTCGTGCAGCAGGTTATGGGCTTGATCGATTGTTGCCGCGGCATAAAGCTGGCCTGCCTCCGCCAGCAGATTGGGCATCGGCGCGGCAGCCGGGGGCAGCGGCTCGGCTGCGCCGCCGGGTCCCGGCGTCACTTTGATCTGGTCGTCGCCCCACAGCTGGACAACGCCCGCAGCAACTTGGGAGGGGGCAACCTCCAACAACTCGGCGGCCTGCTCGACCAAGGCCGGGGCAGGCAGGTAGACGTGCCCCTCGTCGCTGGCCTGGTTCAGCGCATAGGCCACCCCCGCGGCGATGCGCGCGGGCGATTCGGACGGGATGCCCAGGGCGCGCGCGATGCGGTCGGCAGTCAAAAAGCCGATGCCGAAGATGTCACGCGCCAAGCGATAGGGGTCGGATTGCACAATGGCAATGGCGTCATCGCCATAGAATTTATAGATTTTGGTCGCCAGGGAGGTCGAGACGCCATGACTTTGCAGAAAGAGCATGACCTCTTTGATCGCCTGCTGTTCGGCCCAGGCACGCACGATCTGCTGCTGTCGTTTGACGCCGATACCGGGGACTTCGGTCAGCCGGTCGGGGTGGTTGTCGATCACGTCGAGCGTGTCGCGGCCAAAGGTGCGCACAATGCGCTTTGCCATGACCGGGCCGATGCCTTTGATCAGCCCGCTGCCCAGATATTTTTCGATGCCTGCGATGGTGGCGGGCAGCACGGTACGCATGGTTTGGACCTTGAACTGCTTGCCATACTCGGCATGAACAGTCCACTGGCCGCGCAATTCGACGCTCTCACCCACGTTGATGCCGACCATGTTGCCGACGATGGTCACTTCTGGCCCATCACCAAAGCGCGGGCGCGGCCCTTGTTCAGGGATCAACTTGGCAACCGTATAGCCATTTTCTTCGTTGTAATAGGTGAGCCGTTCGACGACGCCGCGCAACGTATCCAATTTCGGCCCGTCGAATGTGGGATCGCTCATAATAACTTCGCTAAATTCATTCTAGAACAGTCAACACCCTCGCTCGATTTGTGTGCTGCGCCAGTGTGATCAGGTGTGGGGCCATAAGACGGCGCATGATGCAAATTAGCGATGCCAAAAAATTGGACAATCGGATGTCTACATGATATACTATGACGAACTATTGTGCTAGATCACGCGCGTGGCACAGCGGTGATTTGGCGATAGACCTCACAGTGGGTTGCACTGTGGACTCTATCAAGGAGGCACTAGGGTCTTCCTTGAAGTGCATTTAACAGGAGAAACCTAAATGAGCATTACCAAGGCGCAGAAAGAACAGCTCATCAATGATTATCGCATTCGCGATAACGACACTGGCTCGCCCGAAGTTCAGGTGGCGCTGTTGACCACACGCATCGAAGCCTTGATCGATCACCTGAACACGCACAAGCATGACGAAAGTTCGCGGCGAGGGTTGCTCAAGCTGGTAGGCCAGCGTAGACGCCATCTGGCGTATCTGAAAAAGACAGACGTAGACCGTTATCAGCAGCTGATTCAGCGCCTGGGCCTCCGCAAGTAGATAGGGAAAATAAAGAGGGCGAATCGTCGGCAGGTTCGACATTCGCCCTCTCTTTTTCTGCAACCTTGTCCGGCAGCTTGAAACGTGCGACCTGAAGAGAATGCCCCAGGGATGGACCGGGGGAGATAGGCCAGGATAGGTTTCGGGCGCGCAGACACGGATTTTTCCGGTGTCCGGTGTTGAAGGTTTCGCCAAGTTAGTGTACTGTAGATTCGTTATCGGATCATATGTTGCGCCGTCTATTTAAATAGATCTGCTTGAGCAGCGCGATTTGAGCAAATCTGTTCGAGTAGATCTGTTAGAATAGAGTGGTCAGCGTAAAGGGGTTTGGGTTGAAGTGATCTAGCTGATGGAAATAGGCAAGTGATTGTGCGCATGTTGTGCAAGTAAGCATGACGTGCTCGAGGTCCGGCATTGGAGAGCGCGGCGAAATGCAGCAGCGTCCCACCGGATGGCAGCGCCTGGTCGGAAGACATTATGTATTTTCGCCCTGGTCTCCAGTTCCGCACCTCGATCGTTGTACAGCCGATGGGCAGTGTCCCTCCTGTTGTGATCGCCCGGTCGCAGCAGCAGCGGTGAAAAGCCCGATGTTGTACAGCACAGTCCCTTGCCTCAACGACATCTGCTGATCTACTTACCTGATCCGTTTACCGATCATGGCGAACATTGTTGGCGTTGCGCCTTTGCCGGTCTTGGCCGAGCAAGCAAGGCGCAGTGCCGTTAGCTAGATCGACTTTGTGTCGATGAATTGCACGGTTTGTAGGTAAGTAAGGAGACATGCAAGACATGGATATGCGCATATTTGAGGGCGCAGAACAGTTCACCACAGAAGTCGGTGGACGTACACTCAGTATTGAGACAGGCATTTTGGCGGCACAAGCCGGCGGCGCGGTGACTGTGCGCTATGGTGACACGGTGCTCTTGGCGACGGCGACCATGAGCAAAGATGTACGGCCTGGGATGAATTTCTTCCCGCTAACGGTCGAATTTGAAGAGAAGCTCTATGCCGCCGGGCGCATCCCCGGCAGTTTCTTCCGCCGCGAAGGCCGCCCCACCGAGCAGGCGATTCTGCTGGCGCGCTTGGTGGATCGTCCGCTGCGCCCGCTCTTTCCCAAGGGCATGCGCAACGAGACGCAGGTGATTATCTCCGCCCTGAGCATCGACGGAGAGCACCTGCTCGACCCACTGGCGATCATCGCTGCGTCAGCCGCGCTGCACATGAGCGATATCCCGTGGAACGGCCCGATTTGCGGGACGCAGATCGGCTTTGTGGACGGCGCATTCATCGTCAACCCCACCAACAGCCAGATGCACAACAGCAGTTTGGACTTGGTGGCCGCGGGAACCCATGACAACATCCTCATGGTCGAGGCTGGGGCGCATGAATTCCCCGAAGATATGATGCTTGAAGCGCTGCGGCTGGCCCATGAGGCGAATCAGCCAGTCATTGAGTTGATCGAAGAACTGCGCAGCAAGCAGGGCAAGGAAAAGGCAGAGGTGCAGTTCTTCCTGCCCGCGGCGGATGTGCAAGAGAAGGTCGACAGCATGGCGAAGGAGAAGGTGGCGCAGTTGCTCGCCGCCGGTCTGGACAAGCATTCGCTGCGCGACAGCCTGCGCGAGGTGCAAATCGAGGTCGAAGAGTCGATGACGGACTATATGTCCCATGAAGAAGCCGCCGACCTCGACATCAGCGATGCCATGGACGCCGTGGTGAAGGAAGCAACCCGCTCACGCATCCTCAACGAAGGGTTGCGACCGGATGGGCGCGATACAACGACCATCCGCCCGATTCGCATCCAGGTTGGCAAGGTGCCGCGTGTGCATGGCTCCGGCCTCTTCATGCGCGGGGAAACCCATGTGTTGACCATTGCTACCTTGGGCACACCGGGCGAGGCGCAGCGGTTGGATACGCTCCAGCCGGAGGAAGAAAAGCGCTACATTCACCACTACAACTTCCCGCCCTATAGCACAGGCGAAGCGTACCCGCTGCGCGGGCCGAAGCGCCGCGAGATCGGTCACGGCGCGTTGGCCGAGCGGGCGCTGCTGCCGGTGATTCCGGAAGATTTTCCGTACACCTTGCGTTTGGTCAGCGAGGTCGTTAGCAGCAACGGCTCCACCAGCATGGCGTCGGTCTGCGGCAGCACCCTGGCGCTAATGGATGCCGGTGTGCCGATTACCGCGCCGGTGGCGGGTATCGCCATGGGCTTGGTGCAGGACATGGAGAGCGGCAACTACCGCGTCTTGAGCGACATTCAGGGCATGGAAGATGCGTTGGGCGACATGGACTTCAAGGTCGCAGGGACAGCCCACGGCATTACCGCGCTGCAGATGGACCTCAAGATCAAGGGGCTGGACTTCAACATCCTGCGCGAGGCGCTGGAGCAAGCCCGTGTTGGCCGCCTGCACATCTTGGAGAAAATGCTGGAAGTGCTGCCGGAGCCGCGTGCCTATCTCAGCCCGTTTGCCCCGCGCATCCTCACCACCACCATCGACCCGGAAAAGATCGGCAAGCTGATCGGTCCCGGCGGCAAGATGATTCGCAGCCTGCAGGAGACTTACGACGTCAAGATCGATGTGGAGGAGGACGGAACCGTCTACATCTCCGGCGACGGCGTTGGCGCGGAACAGGCGCTGGACGAAGTGCTGCGCATGATGGAAGATGTCGAGTTGGGCAAGATCTACACCGGTACAGTGGTGCGTATCGAACCTTACGGCGTCTTTGTCAACATCCTGCCTGGCGTGGATGGCATGGTGCATATCAGCCAGTTGGCCGATTACCGCGTGGAAAAGGTGGAGGACATTGCCAAGTTGGGCGATGAACTGACCGCGATGGTCATCGACATCGACGCGGGCGGCAAGGTGCGTCTGAGTCGCCAAGCGGTGTTGGAAGGCTGGAGTGTGGACGATGCACGCAGCCGTGACCGCGCTTTGAGCGGTGGCGGGGGTGGGCGTCGCGGCGGTGACCGCGGCGGGCGCAGCAACGGTCGCGGTGGAGATCGCGGCCCGCGTCGCGACGGTCCCCGGCGCTAAGCCACGCGATTAACCGTATACTGAAAACGAACTTCCCGGATGCTTCGAGCGTCCGGGAAGTTTTTTGTTACGCTATGGTGGGGGATGTTTGGGCACGATTGACGCGCCGACTATGCACCGGCTATGCGCCGAAACGCGCCAAGCGCCCGGCATGGCCCATTGCCAGGGGGATCAAGTTGGTGGCGTGGATCGTGCCGAGATAGCCCTGGGCGCAGGCGCGCTCGCCAAAGGTGATGGAGGCATCGGGCATGGCATTCTGGCTCCACAACAGCGCAGGCACAGGGTGAAAGCTGTGGCTGCGTAGTTTGGCGGGGGTGCTGTGGTCGCCGGTGACGATAACCACGCTGGGGTTCAGCGCCATGAGGCGCGGGATGACGGCATCGACGGCTTCAATCTCTTGCACTTTGGCGTCAAAGTTGCCGTCTTCGCCATAGCTGTCGGTCTTTTTGACATGGATGAAGAAGAAGTCGTAATCATTCCAGACTTTTTCGAGCGCGTCGATCTCATGTTCCGGTCGTTCGCCTTCGAAGTCGTACACATCCATCCCGGCCAGGCGAGCAACGCCTTTGTACATGGGATAGACCGCTAGCGCCACGGCGCGCATGCCGTAGATTTCGGGAAAGCGGGGCAGGCCGGGGTCTTTGGCAATCCCGCGCAGGTTGAGGCTGTTGGCCCGCTCTTCATCGGCCAACACCTTGCGCGCCGCCTCAACCCACTGGTTGAGCAGCTTGGCGGTCTTTTCCCCTTCGGGTGTGCCGCTCTCGTCTTGCACCGGCAGCGGCTTTTCGCCGGTGGTCAGGGGATCGGTTTCGGTCAGGTCGCCGCCAAGCCCTTCACCGCGCAGGACGAGCACAAAACGGTACTCTTTCACCGGCTTGACAAAGACCTGGTAGCCGTCCAAAAGGTCGCCGGTGGCCTGTTGCAGCTTTTCACACAGGCGAATACACTCCTCTGTGCTGATGCGCCCGGCGCGCCGGTCAGTAATGAGGCCGTTGGGGTCGACGGTGGCAAAGTTGCCGCGCGCGGCAATGTCCTGGTGGGTCAGTTCAAAGCCGATGCCCAAGGCTTCGAGCACCCCGCGGCCGATTTCATACTTCACCGGGTCATAGCTAAAGAGGCTCAGGTGGGCGGGGCCGCTGCCCGGTTCGACGCCGGGGCGGATGGGGATGGTCAACCCTGTGCAGCCTTCAGCCGCCAATTTGTCCAGGTTGGGCGTGTACGCGGTTTCGAGTTCGGTCTTGCCGTCCGGCGTGAGGGGCAGCCCGCCTAGTCCATCCATGACGAGCAAAACGATCTTGCCGCCCTCTTGGTGGATGTCGCGCATCAGCGGGAAGTCGGTAAATACAGACATGGCTTACTCCATGTGAATTGAAGGATCACGATTTCCTGATTGTACGTTGGAAGCCATGAAATGAAAAACAGCCGGGTCCAGCATAAAACTGGCCCGGCTGCCTATTGTGTTTATCGAGAGCAATTAGCTCGCCAAGCTGATCTCAGTCTTGGGGTCAAAGATGTGAGCGTTGCTCATGTTGACGGCGAGTTCGAGTTCATCGCCTGGGCTTGTCTGGACGCGGGGGTCGACGCGAGCGATGAACTGCTTGTCGTCCTTGGTCATGAGGTAGAGGAAGATTTCATTACCCATCAACTCGGTAACGTCTACCTTTGCCATGACGTCGGATTCAAGGATGCCCGGCGGCACGAACGGCTTGGCGTGGATGTCTTCAGGGCGAATCCCGAAGATGACCTCGCGGCCCTTGTGCTGACGCCATTCGTCGGCCTTCGCGCCCGGCACTTCCAAGCGGAAGCCACCGGTGTTGATCTCCAGCTTGCCGTCACTCTCGACCAGGGTTGCATCGAAGAAGTTCATGCTCGGGCTGCCGATGAAGCCGCCGACGAACACGTTGTTCGGGTGGTCATAGAGGTGCTGCGGCGTGTCGATCTGCTGCAGAATGCCGTCGCGCATAACCGCAATGCGGCTCGCCATGGTCATGGCCTCCACCTGGTCGTGGGTGACGTAGATGAAGGTGGTCGCCAGGCGCTGGTGCAGGCGGGTCAACTGAGCACGCGTCTGCACGCGCAGCTTGGCATCCAAGTTGGACAGCGGCTCGTCAAAGAGGAAGACAGCCGGTTCGCGCACGATGGCCCGCCCCACGGCCACACGTTGGCGCTGACCACCGGAGAGCTGCTTGGGCTTGCGGTCGAGCAAGTGCCCGATGTCCAAGATGTCGGCAGCTTCCTTCACGCGGCGGTCGATGTCCGCTTTGGGTGTCTTGCGCAGCTTGAGGCCGAAGGCCATGTTGTCGTACACGCTCATGTGCGGATAGAGCGCGTAGCTCTGGAACACCATTGCGATGTCCCGGTCCTTGGGCGGTACGTCGTTGACGACGCGATCCCCGATCAGGATGTTGCCATCGCTGATCTCCTCCAGACCAGCCAACAGGCGCAGGCTTGTCGTCTTGCCACAACCCGACGGACCAACGAAGACCAAGAATTCTTTGTCCTCGATGTGAATGTTAAGGTCGTTGACAGCCACGACGTCGCCAAAGCGCTTGTAGACATGGTCGTAGGTTACACTTGCCATTTAGTTTTTGCTCCTTTGGGCGAACAACAGAAGAGATAGGAACGTTTACTTTTTTTCTACGCTGGAACGTACCTCTGGGGCGAAACTGTCCCAAAGTATAACACAGGGTAAAAAAGCTTGGCAACTTCGTTTTTTTTGCTCCTGTGCCAGGGGTACGAACCAGAATGGCTGCTGTGATCTCACAGCATTGTTGCTCGGCTTGATCTGGTTGAACACCAATTGCGGTTGGAAATTGCGATCCGGTCGTGAGTCAGGCTCTCCTTTCTTGTCTCCTTCCACGCTGTTCGGCCATGTGTGGCGCGACGGTGACAGCGATGGCTCAATGGGTGCTTTCGCTGTGAAAGCGCAACTTGCGCCAAGGGGCATCGAAATTGACCTCGGCCTGAAACTCGGCTTGTGCCTGCTGCATGAGTGCGGGCTGGGTTAACAGGTCGATGGCTGTCATTGCCATGGCCTTGGCCGAGCGCAGCAGCGCGGCGTGGCCCCGTTCGCTGGCCGCGGCGGCCGCAAATTCAGGCGTGTGGCCGCCGATACCAGGGTCAGCAATGACCACATAGGGATGGATAGCCGGGAGATGATGCGAGACATTTCCCATGTCGCTGGACCCCATGCGCTCGTTGGGCAACGGTTCCTGGACATTTTCGCCCAGCGAACGAATATTGTCGCCAAAGAGCCGGGCGAGCGTCGGGTTGGCGATGCGGTTGGCGTAGTGGCCCAGATGCTGCACCTTGACTGTTGCACCGGCAGCCAGCGCCCCAGCTTCTGCACAGCGAACTACCTTTTCAACAACGGCGAACGATTCATCAGATGTGGCGGCACGTACACTGAATTCAGCTGCGGCATAGGCGGGGACAATGTTGGGCGCTTCGCCGCCATGCGTAATTATACCATGAATGCGCACATCCGGTGTCAAGTGCTGGCGCAGCGCATTGATATTGTTAAAGGTTTGAATGCAGGCGTCGAGCGCATTGATGCCCAGATCGGGCGAGGCCGCGGCATGGGCTGCCCGGCCAAAGAACTCCAGCTTGAGCTTGTTGGAGGCCAGCGAGCCGCGCGTGGTCATAGCTTTGACGCCGGGATGCACCATCATGGCCGCGTCGACATCGTCGAAGATGCCGCGCTCGACCATGATCGCCTTGCCGCCGCCCCGTTCTTCCGCGGGCGTGCCGATCAGTTTGAAGATGCCGGGCAACTGGTCGCGCAGCGTGTGCAGGGCAAGGGCCGCGCCGGTGGCGGCTGTGCCAATGATGTTGTGGCCGCAGGCATGACCCAAGCCGGGCAGCGCGTCGTATTCAGCCAGCACAGCCACGGTCGGGCCGGGGCCGCTGCCGGTGCTGGTGGCGACAAAGGCCGTTGGCAGACCGGCCACGCCGCGCTCGACCTGCATGCCGTATTCCTCCGCCACGCCCGCCAGCAGCGCCATGGATTGATGCTCTTCAAAGGCCACTTCGGGGTTGGCGTGCAGGGTGAGGCTCAGGTGGATCAATTGATCCGCGATCTCGTCGACAAAGGCTTGCGCCTGGGCTTTGAGCGCGTCCGTACGCGCTTGGGTGGGCGGGGTCACGGGTAAGCTTCCTTTAGCGTGGCATTAAACAGCGTGGCATTAAACAGGGTCGTCCCATTCATATAGGGAATTCACCTTCCGGGACGCTCGGAGTTTCATGCCCATCTCGCGAGCAAATGGGCGTAGCGT
This sequence comes from uncultured Litorilinea sp., assembly GCA_964655505.1. Classification (GTDB taxonomy): domain Bacteria; phylum Chloroflexota; class Anaerolineae; order Caldilineales; family Caldilineaceae; genus QEUY01. Next base: position 30,960 of record CAZZNG010000030.1, read on the forward strand.
CCCGGAAGATCCGCGTCCGGCATCACTTGATCTTGCGCGGGTCGAGCGCGTCGCGCAGCCCGTCGCCGATGTAGTTGATGGAGATCACGGTTA
>CAZZNG010000031.1:0-22774 GCA_964655505.1 uncultured Litorilinea sp.
CCATTAGTTCCTGCCCCCAGCGCTCCAGAGCCTCCACGCCGTCGTGCTCATCCTCCACGTAGCGGCAGAGCAATGCGAAGTCGGACAGTTGACCAAGCTGCACGGCAGAGGCGACGCTGAATTCGCCATCCAGGTGCGCGACGAGTATCAAGGGACCGGCCTGGGCACAGAGCTGCTCCAGCGGCTGCTGGAAATCGCACGCGACGAGGGCATCGAGCGGGTCTTTGCCGAGATTATGCCCGAAAACACGGGGATGCGCCGGGTCTGCAGCAAACTGGGCTTCAGCTTCGAGCGCGTGCCCGACAGCCAGCTTGTACTGGCCCATATCGACCTGACAAGCCCGCCCAAGCCTGCGACCCAGGAATACGAGGGCGCGAGTGAGGTGGTCGCCGACGATTAAGCAGTGCTGGCACATAAACAGTGCTGACGCATAAACGGTGCTGACACAGGCCATTTAACCTTCCAACGAAAAAGCGGGCGCAGCCGTTTGATTCACGCTGCGCCCGCTTTTTTATGGCTATGTCACCCACTTTTGGCTGCCGCGCAGCCTATCCGGCCACGCCCCAACTCACCACCTGCTCATTGGTGTACGAGTATTCAATCTCCACGTTGACGGGCAGCGGGCGCTGATTGCCGCCGTCTGCATCCATCACCCACAGCCGCCAAGCCCCCGCGCTGTTGTTCTCGTCGCGGTTACTCAGATAGACGATCCACTTGCCGTCCGGACTCCAAGCAGGCGCAACATTGCTCGGCAGTTCATCCACCAGATTAGTCACCGGACGGGTCAGCGCGGCCAGGCCGCTGCCGTCCACATTGACCGTGAAGATCTCCCAGTGCGTGCCCTCGCGGGCTTGAAACACCACGCGATCGCCATTGGGCTGGCGCGTTGGATCTTGATACCACGGCGCTTTGATCACGGGCCGGGTCTCGGCCTGCGGTCGATCCGCGGTGATCTCGATACCCGAATTGGCCTGATAGACAATCTGGTCAGCCGTCCAATCAGGCGCTTGCGCCGAGGTCAGCGCGGGCAGGTCGCGATAGTTCTCGCCGTTAAAATCCACCCGGCTCAAGCCCCATTCCGGCTGGCGCTCCAGCGGAAAGCTCTCCAGAAAGGGATTGCTCGGCAGGCAGATGCCAAAACCCAGATCGCGGCAGCGGAACTCGCCGATGATGTGGACAAAGGCAATCCATTGCCCGTCCGGACTCCAAGTGGGCGCGCGCAGTTGCTCCCCACCGTTCCAAATGCGCCGCTCATTGCTGCCGTCGATGTCGATCAGATACAGGCCATGATCGCCGCCAATGCGCGTGAAGGCCACCGTATTGCCGTCCGGGCTGATCGCGGGGTCAAACCCGCCGGTCAGTTCGCGCACGCTTCCCGTCGCCAAGTCATAGACATAGATCATGCCGCCGTTGACGCTCTGAAAGACAAGCCGCCCATTCAGCCCGCTCCCCGCGGACGCGGCAGCCGTCGAAGTGGACGGCGCGGCAGGTGTAGACGTGGCAGTTGGACTAGGCGTTCCCGCCTGTTCCGAAACAGGAATCCCCAAAATCGGCTGGCTCAGTGCAACATACTCTGCAGCCACCCAGCCATAGCCCTCGCCCAGATCAGGCGTCTCAAGCTGAATCCAGGTCGCGGCCCGGTTACGGCCCAAGACAGAATAGATTTCTTCCGGATAGGCCTTGCCCACGACCGGATAGTTCGTGCCCGGCCCCGAACGGATGTTGAGCCGCGAATCGGTGACGGTGATGGTCGCCGTGATCCCACTATCGTTGTTATTATCGGGCGCGGGGTCGTTGGTCGCGGACTCGTCCTCAACCGGCGCTTCCTCTCCTGTCGAAGTCGTGGTCACCGCGGTGGAACTGTCCACCGTGTCGCCAGCAACCTCGGCGGGCGCTTGACCCGCTGCTGCCATATCGTCCCCTTCCAACATGGGCAGCGTGCCGACATTGAAGATCACCACCTGGTTGGTCATGACCCAGCCTGCGTTCCCGTCCGCGCTGGTCACCACAACCCAACTGCTGTCACTCGAACGCCCCCAAGCAGTTAGCGCCGTGCCTGTCGCCAGCGAGGCCGTGACCTCGCCGTCGGGCCGGTCGTATAGCTGTGCGCCGCCGCCGCGCACCACCGCGACAATCGACACCTGTCCTGGCGCAACATTGATGGCCGCGTTGTTGCCGCTGGACGGGGCAGCGGTGGCGCGGGTAGGCGCGGGCAGCGGTGTCGGCGTTGCCGTGGGGGGTGGCGTCGGGCTGGGCGTTGGGGTGACCGTCGGCGTGGGGCTAGGCGTCGGCGTCGCGGTGGGTGGCGGCGTAGACGTGGGCGTCGGCAGCAGCGGCGGTGCAGCCGTCGCAGACTCGCCCTCTCCAGGCAGGGGTGCGGCCCCTTCCACCATCACAGGCAGTTGCTCCAACCCAAAGATCACCACCTCGCGCGCCTCGACCCACCCCGAAACGCCCGTATTGTTGTAGGCCACAAGCCACAGGTTATCCGAAGTCCGTCCGACCGCAGTGAGCACCGTACCGGGCGACAGATCACCCGTCACCTCGCCTCCAGGCGAGACATAGAGCCGAGCGCCGTTCGCGCCGACAATCGCCAAGACCCCCTGCTGTTGGCCTGCGGTCGCCTGGGCCACTGGCGCAGCCAGCACGCGCGGCACAACGCCTATCGATCCAACGGCGAAAATCGCGACCACCGCGATCAAGCCTAGCAGCAGCCAGGCTCGCCGCGCGCCGCGGGCAGACAACCAGGCAAAGAACGAGCGGGGGGTACGCTGTGCGCTGCCTGCGGGTTTGTGGCAAGAAGCTGGTTGTTCTTCCCAACCCATCTCACACTCCGTCCTAACTTAACATCAAATAAATTCGGATAGACTTACCTGCCTCGACAGGCTTTGCAAAATAGCAAAATGCCTTCAGGTAAGACAAATATAGACAAGTATAAAGAATCAATCGGCACAATCCGCAGAGAACCCTGCAACAGAGAACCCTAACAAACTGTCAAAAAGATGTGCCATGTACGCTGTCAAATCTCAGTGTATGCCGCATAGGAACTTTTGACAAAGCGAAAGCGGCTCGATACAATGCGCTTGCTTGCCGACCGACCGGTCGGTCGGTTCGTTCCATTATCTAGTTGCACCTATCAAAAGTCAAAACTCGCCAGCAGAAAGGTGGCGCAAAAGCCACAACAGATTGCCTGCACGGAAACAGCATTGAGACTGCATCGAGACAACATCAAACCAACGTTGTCGCTTCGCTGTACAGGCCTAGTCAAAAGGGATAGTCACCCATGACAGCCGGTTCGCCTTCCACAAACGAATCCACCTATGCAAGCAGTACGAACAAACAGCCGCTTCAGTCGCGCGATGTGGTGTTGGCTGCTGCCCATGAACTGATCCGCCAGCACGGGTTTAGCGGGCTTTCCATGCGCGAACTCGCGCGCGAAAGCGGATTAGCCAAGGCGACCCTCTACCACCACTTCCAAGACAAAGGAGATGTGATTCGTTCCGTGGTTCTGCGCGATGTTGAACTGCTCCAAGGCAGGCTCGCCGAGGCCGCCGCGGGGCCGGGAGACTTTTCCCAACGCCTGCGCGATGTGATCGCCACCTATCTAGAACTACAGGCCGAACGGGGCATGATTGCCCTGCAGTTCCTGCGCGAGCTCACCGTGGCCGAAAGGGATCTACACCAAATCTTGCGCCGCTGTCGCGACGATCTCGTCGGCCCGGTCATGCTGGTTCTCCAAGAAGGGGTCGATTCGGGCCAAATTCGCCCGATCAATATCGAATTCGCCGTGACCTCGCTGTTTGGCATGATCCACAGCTTTGTCGCCCACCACTGTCTATTCGAGGACGTGCCCCTCGGCGAAGAAGTGATCGACCACATTCACGACCTTTTCCTCCACGGGCTTTTGCCGCAAGAGGCCGCAACGCGGGAAAACAAGATGCCAAAAGATAAAACATTAGAAAATCAGACGCAAAAAAGCAAGCCATCGGGCAGCCAAGTCATGGATACAGCGTCCGCTCCGTCGCAGCCGCTGCCCGCCTCCGCCCGCACACCCTTGTCGCGTACCAACGCGCCTAGCCAAGAGTAGAGACAACGTCACCATGCAGACGGGAACGCCAGCCCACTACGTCCGGCCGCGCACGCCGAAACAAAGGGCCATCATCGCCGCCATTGTCCTCATGCTTTTGCTCGCGGGCTGTGATTTTGGTCGGCCTGCCGCGACGCCGGAACCATTCACCCCACCCACCTACGAACCGGGGTTCGCCACCAGAGAGAGCGAAAGCCAAGACGCGGATCAACCAGATGCCGCAGAGCAGGATCAAGCCGCAGAGGGTGAGCCGGTCGAGACAAGCAGCGGCGAGACAAACACCACGAACGCAGCCCCGGTGCAGCGCACCAGCGACGGCGGCACAGTCTACACAGGCGAAATTGAGCCTGATGAAGAAGTGCCCATCATGGCCGAGGTCGGCGGGCAGGTTCTAGAGGTTTCGGTTGAGGTGGGGGATTATGTCGCCAAAGGCGACGTGCTGGTACGCATCGACAGCACCACGCTGGAGGCACAGCGCGCCCAGGCGCTGGCCGCGCTCGAAGCGGCGCAAGCCAATGTAGACCTGCTGATGGTCGAGGCCGACGAAGCCGACATCGAGGCCGCGCGCGCCGCGGTCGCCGCGGCGGATGCCGCCTATCAGCGCGCGCTGGAGGGGCCAACCGAGGAAGACCGCACCATGGCCGAGGCCAATCTGCGCCAGGCGGAAGCCGCGGTCGCGCGCGCCCAGGCCGCCTACGATCAAGTCGCGTGGAATCCGCTCATCGCGGCCCTGCCCGAAAGCCTCCAGCTAGAGCAAGCCACGCTCGCGCTCGAAGCGGCGCAAGCCCAATATGACAAGATCGTCAAAGGCTCAACCGCCGACGTGATCGCCAGTGCCTATGCCCAAGTCGCGTCCGCGCGCGCCAACCTGCGCCGTCTCGAAGAGGGGCCGGAGGCAGCCCAAGTGCGCGCAGCCGAGGCACAGGTGCGCCAGGCGGAAACCGCGCTCTATCTCGCCCAATTGCAGCTTGACAAAGCGGTCATCCGCGCGCCCATCGACGGCATTGTCGCGCGCGTCAACACCACGACAGGAACCATGACCGCGCCGGGCACAGCCGTGATCCGGCTGCTGTCCCCCGATGTCAAAATCAGCGTACGCGTCGAGGAGAGCCGCATCCGCGATATCCGAATCGGCCAGCCCGCGCGCATCCGTGCCAGCGCTTTCCCCGACCGCGTCTTTGAAGGCGAGGTCACGCAGATCGCGCCCGAACTCGACCCGGCCACACGCACCGTGCCCATCACCGTGCGCCCAACCGGACCAGCCGATGGCCTGACGCCGGGCATGTATGCCACAGTTGAACTGCTCGCCGAATAGCGCGCTCAAACTCGCTCGCTTGATTAGGGAAAACAGTGTATGAAGGTTTGGGATCTCTCCATCCGCCAGCCGGTCTTTATGACCATGATCCTCACCGCCGGGATCGTGCTCGGTTTGGTGGCCTATACGCGGATGCCGGTCGACCTCTTTCCCGATGTTGAATTTCCGGTCATCGTCGTCACCACGGTCTATCCAGGCGCAAGCCCGGAAGAGATCGAAAATGAAATCACTTCGGTTCTGGAAGAAGAGCTTGGGGCGCTCAGCGGCATTGACGCTGTCAGCTCAACCTCACGCGAATCGGTCAGCACACTGATCTTGCAGTTCACCCTCGAAACGGACGTGCGCGCGGCCAGCCAGGAGGTACGCGAGAAAGTCGGCCTCTTGCGCAACGAGCTGCCGTCGGGCATTGAAGAGCCGATCGTGCGCCGCTTCAACCCTTCGGACAACCCCATTTTGCTCTTTGGCGTGGCCGACACCAGCGGCGAATCGTCGCCGGTTGCGCTGCGCGAGCGGGTCGAGGAGATTGTCCAAACGCCGCTGCAGCGGGTGGAGGGCGTCGCCGCGGTCGAGGTAGACGGCGGGCAGGTGCGCGAGGTGCAAGTGCTGCTCGACACGGAAGCGTTGGCCGCGCGCCTGATCACCCCGCAACAGGTGCTCGAAGCGCTGCGTATGGAGAACATGAACGTACCCGCGGGGTCGTTGATCGACAACCAACGCTCGTTGCTTCTGCGCACGCCCGGCAACTTTCAGACCCTCGCGGACATCGAAAATGTCATCGTCAGCAACCGCGGCACGCCTGTCTATCTGCGCGACGTCGCCACCGTAGTCGATGGCTTCGAGGAGCGCAAGACCATCACGCGGCTCAACGGCGAAGAGTCGATTGTCGTGCGCGTGCGCAAACAGAGCGGAACCAACACCCTGGCCGTTGCCAGCAATGTCAAGCAGGCGCTGGCGCCGATTGCCGAGGCCAACCCGGATCTCTCGATTGTGATTGCCGGTGACGAGTCGCAATTGGTGCAGGAGGCCACATCGGGTGCGCTGGAAGATCTGATCTGGAGTTCGGTGCTGGCAACGCTGGTCATCCTCTTTTTCTTCCGCGATCTGCGCAACACGATCATCACCATGGCCGGTTTGCCGCTGATCATGATCAGCACCCTCTTCTTCATGGACCTGCTGGACATCTCGCTCAACCAGATTTCGCTGCTGGCGCTGGCGCTGGTCGTCGGCCTGGTCATTGACGACGCCATCGTCGTGCGCGAGAACATCATGCGCTGGCTCGATCGCGGCTACCGGCCCATGGAAGCGTCCAGCAAGGGCACGGCTGAAGTGGTGCTGCCTGTGCTGGCGACCAGCGCCACCATTCTTGCCGTCTTTCTGCCCGTTGCCTATGCCGAAGGGATTATCGGCAAGTTCTTCCGCGACTTCGGCCTTACCGTGTCGATTGCGATTGCCGTCTCCAACTTTGAAGCGCTCACCATGGCTCCCATGCTCAGCGCATACTTCTTCAAGGCGCACGACAATACTGAACGCGAGATCGACGAGAGCAAAGGCCATGAAACGTCCAGCGACAGCTTTTTGGACCGTCTCTATGGCAGGCTGCTCAACTGGGCCATGGATCACAAGTTGCTCGTCGTCATCGCCTCCGTGCTGATCATCGGTGTAAGCCTGCTCAGCACACGCTACATCAAGCAAAGCTTCTTGCCCTCCCTCGACCGGGGCCAGTTCGACGTGACCATGGAACTGCCGGTGGGGACACCGCTGGATGTAACCATCCAAGAGGCAATCAAAGTCGAGTCGATCCTGCGCAGCCATCCTGCCGTGGGCGACGTCTTTACCACCATCGGCAGCACATCGGCCCCCAACCGTGCCTCTTTCTTCGTCAAGATCGCGGACGGTAAAAAGGTGGACACGCGCGCTGTGATTGACCAACTGCGCGTCCCCCTGGCCGCAGTCCCCAAACTGTCGTTCCAATTGGCCGACAGCGCGACCGGCGGCGACCTGATCTTGGGCGGCAAGGACATCGTCATCGAGGTTGAAGCCACCAAAGGGAGCTATGATGAGCTAGGCGAGGCAGCCCTGGCGTTGAGCGAACAACTGGCAACCATTCCCGGCGTCACCGACATCGACGTCAGCTATCAGACCGGCACGCCCGAAATGCAGATCAAACTGGACCGAGCGCGAGCTGCCGATCTGGGCCTCTCCACAGCGCAAGTCGGCTCAACCCTGCGCACGCTGGTCAACGGCGAGATCGCAGGCGTCTTTCGCGGCGAAGGCCCAGAGGCCAACATTCGCGTGCAACTGAGCGAGCAAGACCGCGCGGGCATCGAGAACATTCTCAACCTTGGCATCCTCGCGCCAAGCGGCCAGATCATCCCGCTGCGCGCCATTGCCGACGCGGAGATTGCCGCCGGCCCCAATGAGATCATCCGCGTCGACCGTTCGCCGGTCATCTCCATCGGTGCCAATGCCAGCGGTCGCGACTTGCCCGACGTCACCGAAGACGTGACCGCGCTGCTCGAGTCCGTTTCCCTGCCCGAAGGCATGACCGCGCGCTTGGGTGGCGACGCTCAGGCCCAGGCCGAATCCTTCCAGAGCCTAGGGCTTGCCTTGCTGCTGGCCGTCGTCTTTATCTACATGGTGCTTGCCAGCCAATTCGCCAGCTTCATCCAGCCCCTTCTGATCATGTTAGCCATGCCCTTGGCTGTCATCGGCGCAATCCTCGCCCTGACCTTGACCGGGCGTCCGCTGGACATGACCGCGTTCATCGGCTTTATCATGCTGATGGGCCTTGTCACCAAAAACTCGATTCTGCTGGTCGACTTTGCCAATCGCGAACGGGCGCGCGGCGCGAGCGCGGATCTCGCCATGCGACGGGCCGGGCCAGTGCGTCTGCGCCCCATTCTGATGACAGCCCTCTCGTTGATCCTGGCAATGGTTCCCGTGGCCGCGGGCCTGAGTGAAGGCGGTGAATTCCGTTCGGCCATGTCGATTGCCATCTTGGGCGGCATGACCACCAGCACCTTTTTGACGTTGATCATTGTGCCCGTTGCATATAGTATTGTCGTCGGCACGATGGACCGGCTGACTGCGCGCAGCAAGCAGCACGACACCGCGCACACGCCAGCCGCCCCCCCATCCGACCAGACATCAGGCCAGACATCAGTCCAGACAGTCGGCCACACTACCGGCCATGTAACAACCGATCAGGTGGAGGGCCAATCCGCATCCGACGGGCAAGTGCAGCCCATCGGCGATTGATCGCCCGTGGTTTGCTGCCATCGCTTTCGCTCGTCTCCATGCCACACGATTAAGTTGACGAGAGTGACTCTTTCTCCCGCGCCCTGGTTCACCCACAGAATTGGCTGGCTCACGCTACTGTTGGGCGCCTACGCGCTGCGCGTCATACGGCTGGACCGTCTGGGCCTGGCCTATGACGAAGCCGCCACCGCGCTCATGAGCCGCGCCGATCCGGCGTCGATTGTCGCGTTCCATTGGACTGCGGCCTTCGAGCATCCGCCGGTCTGGGTGCTGCTCATGGCAGGATGGACGCGGCTGGCGGGACAAAGCGAGTTCGCCCTGCGCTATCTACCGGCCCTTGCGGGCGTCTTGATCGTCGCGCTGCTTGGGGTCGTCGCTCGCCGAGCCTGGCCCAAGCCTGCCGCGCTCGGCCTGTGCGCGGGTCTGCTCGCCGCGTCCGCGCCTGTCCTGGTCTACTACAGCCAAGAAGCGCGCATGTACACGCTGGTTGTGGCGCTGGCGCTGGCAACGCTCTTGCCCGCGCTGCGCCTGCGCCGCGTCGCTCATCGCCCGTCGCTGGTTGCCTTTTGGCTGCTGAACTGGCTCATGCTGGGGCTGCACTACTACACAGCGCTAGTTCCCGGCATCCTGCTGCTTGCGCTTGCGGTCGACGCAGCACTCTCCCGCGCCGAAGCCAAGACATGGCTGCGGCTGTTCTTCATGTTCGCCGGTGCGCTGCTGCCGTTGAGTCTCTGGTTGATCTTCGCGCCCAGCTTCCACGAAACCGTCAGGGTCGTTTTGGACGCAGCCGACGAAGTTGGCGTCACCTGGCACTACTTTCTAAGCGACCTCTGGCGCGAGATCAGCTTTGGCAATATTCGCTGGCTGCCGCCCCAGGCGCGTCTAGGGTTCCTGCTCGCACCGCTCGTGATCGCGGGCGCGCTGCTTGGCCTGATGCCCCAACGCTCCCCAGCCCCCCGCTGGCTGCGCTGGTATATTGTGGCTGCGGCGCTGCTGCCCATCTTGAGCGCGGCGATTGCGCTGCGTACCCTCTCCCCGCGCTACATTCTTTATGTCGTGCCGCTGCTCTACCTGCTGGCCGCGTTGAGTATCACAGCCGCGGCCGTGTGGCGGCCCAGCGCGGGGGCTGTCCTGCTTTTGGCGCTCCTGGCCGTCAATGGGGCCGGGCTGTTCCACTACTTCGGTCCCTATCGCAAAAGCGACTATCGCGCCGCAGCCCATCAACTGATCGATCAGGTAGACCTTGACCAAGACATCATCGTGCTGGAGGGGCCGCGCCAGCATCTCTTGGCGCGCTACTATTTGCCCTCCACGTACCCCTTTACCACCGTTCCGGCCATGGACTTGCCCGCCCATTGGCCGGTCACCGGGCCGCTGGTCGTCCCCGATCAAGAGGATGATCGCGTGCAAGCGTGGCTGTCCACCTATCACACCTTGTGGGTCGTCTTTACCGGCGAGGTCGAGGTCGATGCGGGCGAATTTCTCGCCAAGTATCTGGATGCGGTCAGCTACCTGGTCAACTGTGACCGGCTGCTCGACCTGCGCTTGTGCCAATACCGCAGCCCGCGCACAGTCACCCCTGCGCTCACCGTCACGCCCGGCGTGCTCTTTGGCGGCGAACTGGCCCTAGAGTCCGCGTCGTTGAGCCTCGATCCAGCGCTTGATCCAGCCACAGATGCGGCAGAGACAACGCTCCTGCTCCAGATGAACTGGCACGCGGTCGCCAAGCCGAGCATCGACTACAAAGTCACCGTGCGCTTGGTCCCTGCCGTCAGCCATGATGTCGTGCTCGCCCAGCACGATCAATTCCCCATCGGCACGCTGCTCCCGCCTACCACCTGGGCCGCCGGTGACCGCAAGCCGGGCTACATCGCGCTGCACTTGCCCCCCGATCTAGCACCGGGCCGCTACGCGCTGGACGTTGCGCTGTACGACGCGGCCACCTTAGCGCCTGTATCCGGCACACACGAAGGAACGCCCACAGCGCCCCTCCTAGTGCTGGCGAATGTCACAGTTGATGATACAATATCGCTGGGGCCGGTTCAGTAGCCCTACCGGCCAGGCCGGTATTCATCGTTTGGAAAGAAGTCAACGTCACACGCATGTCTTGGTCGCGCAAAGATTGGTGGTGGTTGCTGGGTATCATGCTGCTGGCAGCCTGCCTCCGCTTCTACCAATTGGGTGAATTGCCGCCCGGCTTCCAGTTCGATGAGGCGTTTAACGCCATCGACGCGCAGCAAGTCCTCCGCGGAAACCGTCCCCTCTTCTTACCGGCCAACGCCGGGCGCGAAGTTCTCTATACCTATTGGCAGGCATTTCTGGCCGCCCGCTTCGGCCTCAACGTCTATACCCTGCGGCTGGCATCCGCGCTGCTGGGCATGGCCGCGATCCCGGTTACCTATCTGCTCATGCGCGGCACACTGGCCCGCAGCAATCGCAGCGTTGCCGTGGCGACGACCTTGGTGCTGGCGATCAGCTTGTGGCACTTTCACTTCAGCCGCTACGGCATCCGCGTCATCTCCATGCCGGTGATCTTCAGCGGTGCGTTCGGGCTGGCATGGCTTGGCGCTTTTGCCGCGTCCTCGCGCACGCGCATCCTCGCCTACATCGGCTGCGGTCTGCTGACCGGGTTAAGCGTCTGGACCCACCCGACCGGGCGCTTTGCACCTTTCGTGCTCATCCTCTTCACCGTTTATCTGCTCTGGCGCTTCCCCGCTTGGCGCAGTCTGCGCCTTGACCGTCCGCTCGGTGGGCTGTTCTTGGCGGGCCTTGTCGCCTTCGCAGTCTTTCTGCCGCTCGGCCTGGAATTTTACCGTCACCCTGAATTCTTCTTCAGCCACGCTTCGGAGGTCTCTGTCTTTGCCGAGCGAGTGAGCGGCGACTCGCCGTTGCAAACGCTGCTGTGGAACATCGGCCAAGTGCTCGGCATGTTCAGCTTTACCGGCGACCGCGAATGGACCCACGGACCAGCCGGTCGCTCGGTCTTTGATTGGCCCATGGCGCTGGTCTTTTATTGGGGCGTGGCCTTGATCGCCTATCGCCTCACCGCCAAGCGCCATGACGCCGACGACGCGCCGCAGCGCGCCGCGCTGGTGCTCTTTGCCATCTGGTCCGGCGTCATGCTCTTTCCATCCATCCTGAGCGACGCCGCGCCCAACTACTCGCGCACCCTGCCCGCGCTGCCTGCGCTGCTCGTCCCCGCGGGCATTGGCTTGGCCTGGCTCGCCAACCAGCGGCGACCCGCGCCGTGGGCCGGGCCGGTTGCCGCCGCGCTCGTCGTGGTCTACAGCACAGGCCAAGCAGCCTATGACTATTTCGTGCGCTTCGCCCAAAGCCCCGATGTCTATTACATGTACGATGCCGACAAGCTTGATGCCATCGAATACCTGGCCCAGTTTACCGACGACCATCAAGTCTACTTGTCGCAGCTTTGGGGCGATCACCACGCCACGGTCTGGTTTCTGCGCGGCTCGTTGGGCATCAAGTCACTGGAAACCAGCGACACCGTCGTGCTGCCTCCGCCGGGCCAAGGCGCGATCTACGCCTTCCCCCATGAACAGCACGAGCGCGCCGAGCAAATGGCTGCCTTGTGGCCCGGCGTAGCAGTCCAGCCGGTGAACGATGCCCTGGGCAACGTCCTGCTCTATACAGTTAACATTGACGCGGAAACCGCCGCGGCTTGGCCGCCCAACTACCAGCCGACGATCACGCGCACAGCCGCCTTTGTCGATGCGCCCACCCTGCTCGGTATGCAGGCGACCAACCCGGACAAACAGGTCAGCCTCTTTTGGCGCGCCGACTCGCCCATACCGCACAATTTAACCACCTTTGTCCATCTGATCGACCGCGACGGTACGCGCGTGGCCCAGATCGACAAGCGCCCTGGCAATGGCAGCTATCCCACCCTCGTTTGGACACCGGGCGAACGGGTGATCGACCGCGCCTATCCCCAACTGCTCGACCCCTGTGCCGCGGGCGAGGCGCTGCGCGTGCGCGTCGGCTGGTATGAGCTTGCCAACAGCGATGAACAGTTGTTGCGCGCCGACAGCGCGGGCACGTCGGCATTGGCCGGAGACATGGTGCTGCCGCTGCGCGCCCAGCCGGACGACGCGTTCACCCCCACCGTGCAGACCCACGCGGCCCTGTCGTCCACGCTCACCCTCAGCGGCTACTCGCTGCACAGCGAAGCCTATCAAGCCGGGTCGCCGCTGACCATCGATCTTGTCTGGCAAAGCACCCACGGCGAGGCTGCCCCCCCGCGCAGCCAAGAGATCGCCCTGCTGCTACGCCGTGACGCGTTCAGCCAGACGCTTTGGCAAGGGTCCCTCGCGCCCGGCGCGGAGTGGCCGAGCGGGCTGTCCCTCTGCCGCCGTCTGCGCGCCACCCTGCCCGTCGAGGCCGAACCAGGGGCATACCAACTTGCACTGGCTGTTGGCAGCGCGCCGCCCCTCGATCTCCAGTCGATCGAACTAGGCCCTTCGACGCGCCAATATGAAGTGCCTGCGCTGGCGCGCTCTGTCGATTCAGCCCTGACCACTGAGAGCGGCGAAGCCATCGCGCTGGTCGGTGTGAGCGAGATCACAGCCGGTCAAGGGTTGGCGCAAGGCCAACCCTTGCTAACCGTCACGCTTGTTTGGCAGGCGCAGACGCGCATCGACGAAAATTACACCGCGTTCGTGCACCTGCTTGACCAGTCCGGCGCAATTGTCGGCCAATCCGACGCCATCCCAGCCGAAGGCTATGCCACCAACCGCTGGCTGCCGCAAGAGGTCGTCGTCGACCGTCACCTCATCCAACTCCCTGCCGATCTCGCGCCGGGCGAGTATCAGCTCGTCGCCGGTCTCTACGATCCCATTGCCATGCATCGGGTGGCCGCTCAAAACCCAGAAGGCGCGCCGCTGCCCGACGATCTAGTGCCGCTCGGACAAGTTGAATGGCCCTTGTCCCCTTGACCATCGGCCCTATCACCAGCAATCAAATCTCACCAGCGAATCCCACCTGTGATGCGCTTGGTGAATCCGCGCCACAAGTGATACAAAAAAGCGGACGAGGCTCCACACCAGGTGAACCAGGAGGTGAACCATGCCGCGCCCCATTCTACTGATTGCCCTTTCACAAGACGAAGTCGATCCAAGCGATCTGGAACAAGTGCAAGCCGCCGCGCCCGGCTATGAAGTGGTCGTCACCAACGATGGCGGCGAGATCACGCGCCTTGCGCCCCGCGTGGAGATTGTGACCGGGCGCATCGACACCGCGCACTTCAAGACCATGCCCAACCTGCGCTGGTATCAGCAGTGGGGTGCGGGCGCAGATTGGCTCCTGCGCGATCCGGAAGCCCAGGCCGCGCCCTACATCGTGACCAGCGCATCCGGCATCCATGCCATCCAGATCAGCGAGCACATCTTTGCGCTCCTGCTCGCCTTTGCCCGCCGCCTGCCCCAAGCCTTTGCCCACCAACAACAGCGTGCATGGATCTCGCCCGATTGGGATGAAGTGTTCGAGCTTGCCAACAAGACTTTGCTCCTGCTGGGCGTGGGCGCAATCGGCGCGCGCACCGCGCTGCTGGCCCATGCCCACGACATGCGTGTGATCGGCGTGCGCCGCGACCCGGAGGAGACGGTCGAAGGCATCGACGAGATGGTCGGCCCCGACGACCTGCACAGCGTCTTGCCCCGCGCCGACTTCATTGTCGTGACCCTGCCGCTCACCACCGAGACGCGCCACCTGATCGGCGCACAGGAGTTCGATCAAATGAAGCCCAACGCCATCCTGATCAACATTGGCCGCGGTGGAACCATCGACGAGGACGCGCTGATCCGCGCGCTCGACCAGGGGCAAATCGCCGGAGCCGGGCTAGACGTGACCGATCCAGAGCCGCTGCCCGCGGATTCGCCCCTGTGGGGAATGGACAACGTGATCATTACCGCGCACTACGCAGGCAAAACGCCCCATTACAACGGTCGTGCCTTTGCCGTCTTTTTGGACAACCTGGCGCGCTTTGTGGCCGACGAGCCAATGATCAACTTGGTTGACAAACAGTTGGGCTATTAGGGTAGAGGTCAACAAGTCAGTGATGGCGCGGCTTCCGGATCAGTACTTCACTGATTTGAGAGTTCTTGGGCCAGCCCAATGAGAAGTCCTTCAGGGCCGCGAATATAGCAGAGTCGATACACGTCCTCGTACTGGACCACTTCACCGACGAGCTGCGCGCCATGTTTGCGGAGCCTGGCGAGCGTATCGTCGAGGTCGTTCACAGCGAACATGACGCGTAGGTATCCGAGCGCATTCACTGGCGCGGTTCGATGATCGGCGACGACGGGCGGGGTGAGAAATCGCGAAAGCTCAAGTCGGCTGTGACCGTCGGGGGTAACCATCATGGCGACTTCGACGCGCTGTGGGCCTAGTCCAGTGACGCGCCCGGCCCATTCTCCTTCAGCCATGGCCCGCCCTTCGAGCTTCAGGCCAAGCTCGGTGAAAAAAGCGATGGCCTCATCGAGAGATTCCACCACGATGCCGACGTTGTCCATCCGCTTCAGGTTAGAGTTTTCTGATTTCATCTAGTCTCCTATTTTAACAGGGCTTCTGCCGTCAGTCCCGATTATGCTATCATTTTGTCTGTCTGTAAACAGCCTGGGATCCTGTTTCCAACGACCTCTTACACCCTTTCAGCCATTTCAGCATACTTTGTCGGGCCACACCGAAAAGAGGAAAAACGATGCAGCTACGAGATCGCTATCGTGGCGCGCTGCTCGGCTTGGCCGCGGGCGATGCAGTCGGCACGACCGTCGAGTTCCAGCCGCGTGACAGCTTCCCCCCAGTGCAGGAGATGACCGGCGGCGGCCCCTTCAACCTCAAAGCGGGCCAATGGACCGACGACACGTCCATGGCCCTTTGCCTGGCAACCAGTTTGGTCGAGTGCCGCGGCTTTGACGCCCAAGACCAGATGGAGCGCTATGTCCGTTGGATGCGCGAAGGCTATCTAAGCAGCACAGGCCAATGCTTCGACATCGGCAACACCACAGCCGCCGCGCTGCAGCGCTTCATACAGCGCGGCGACCCCTACAGCGGCAGCACCGACCCCCACAGCGCGGGCAACGGCTCGATCATGCGCCTCGCTCCTGTCCCCATGTTCTACTATCCCGACACAGCCGCGGCCATCGAGTTTGCCGCGGCCAGTTCACGCACCACCCATGCCGCGCCGGAATGTGTGGACGCCTGCCGTCTTTTCGCCCGTCTCCTCTGCCGCGCTTTCGACGGCAAAACAAAGGACGAAATTCTCTTCGCCGCGCCCGACACGCCCGACGATCCGCCCCTTGCGCCCAAGATCGCGGCCATTGCCGCGGGCGATTATCGCACCAAATCCCGCGACCAAATCAGCGGCAGCGGCTACGTCGTCCACAGCCTCGAAGCGGCCCTCTGGTGTTTCAACCAGACCGACAGCTACCGCGACGCCATTCTCATGGCGGTCAACCTGGGCGACGACGCCGACACCACCGGAGCCGTGTGCGGCCAAATCGCGGGCGCGTACTACGGCGTAGACGCCATCCCGCGCGACTGGCGCGATAAACTGACGTGGCGCGCCGAGATCGAAGCGCTCGCCGACCAACTGCTCGACCTTGCAGCCCGCAGGTAAACCGATACAACGCCATCCACCAAGACTACATCCAACCCAGAAAGGTCCGTTTATGAAGATCACCGACGTCAAGCTGTACATCCTAGAGAGTCCCGACCAGAAAGGGCGCGGCCATCAGATCGTGCGTGTGCCCAACCTGCAGCGCAACCAATTTACCCACAGCAGCGTCCCCGTGGATCAGCCTGCACGCCAGGCTTTCATCGAAGTACAGACCGACGCGGGCATCTTTGGGCGCTGCACCACCAACATGACGCCTTACCAGGCGGAACTGCTGCGCCGCCACGCGGTCGGCACGGATCCGCTGCACCGTGAATGGCTCTATCAGCTTCTGCACAAGGGCACACGCTGGGTCTATCAGCCGCCGGGCTGGTTTGGCGATTTCGACAACTGCCTCTGGGACATTGCAGGCAAAGCCGCCAACCTGCCGATTCATGCCCTGGTGGGCCGCGTGCGCGAGCGCTTCCCGGTCTATTTAACCGGCGGCGACGCAACCACCGAGGAATACCTAAAAGCCATTGAGGTGGGCAAGGAGATGGGCATTCAAGCCTACAAATTCCACACCTACAAGGGCGGCCAAGCCGACATCCCCATCTTTAGAGCAGTGCGAAAAGAGGTCGGCGACGACTACGCGCTGCTCAACGACCCGGTCTGTTCCTACACCCTGCGCGAGGCTATCGAAGTGGGCCGCGTCATGGAAGAACTGGGCTTCGTCTGGCTGGAAGAGCCGTTCCATGAACAGAAGATGAACCAATATCAGGAACTGTGCCGTGAATTGACCATTCCGGTCATGGCGAACGAAATGCTCATGCACGACGTGGGCCTCTCCACCCAGTGGCTGATCCAAGGAGCGACCGACCGCTTGCGCGCCAATGCACGCAACGGCACGACGCAGGTGCTCAAGATGGCCCACTTTGCCGAGATGTACGGCACGAACGTGGAACTCAACGGCCAGGGCGGGCTGTTCGGCCTGCTCCACGCGCACCTGGGCTGCTGCATCGACAACACAGACTACTACGAGTATTTCTACACCAGGGCAGACGGCAACCGCGTCCAGGGTGAACATTGGGGGCTGCTCAACGCGCCGCTGATCGAGGACGGCCACCTCGCGCCGCCGGATGGCCCTGGTTGGGGCGCTGAATGGGACGAAAAGCGCTTCCAGTCGCTGATCGTCGCCACGCATTGATCCATGATCTTCATCTGCAGGGTTGACACCCCCTGTTGCGGCGTGATACCATCGCACCAATCCAAATCAAACGGCTATGAAGGGGACAGACGATCCGGGAGCACTCCCGCCCAGCGAACGACGGACGGTGGAAGCGTCGTGCCGGAGCCTTGACGTGACACCCCAGAGCCGGACGGTGAACGAGTATGCAGTGAACCGTATGCGGTAAACCGTATGCAGTAGCCGTCCCCGGTTGCGCCCGTTATCGCGCTGCGGTTTAACTCCGGCCTGTGTGAGCATCCGCTTCAGCCACGTCGGAGCGAACCGCTTGAGGCGCGCCGACCAGGCGTGCGAATGGTGGTGGCACCACGAGGCATGAATCGCCCTCGTCCTCCAATGGAGGATGGGGGCTTTTTTTATTTTCGCATTGATGCGCACCGGCCCAGCGCCGGAGGGAGAAAGAGCCATGCAAGCAACAAATGAACGAGAGCGGATTCGAGCCACAGAGTTGGCGCAGCACATCGGCCAGAGGGTCTGTCTGCAAGGGTGGGTGCATACCATCCGCCGCTTGGGGGGCGTCACCTTCCTTATCCTGCGTGACGGCTGGGGCGTGGCCCAAGTCATCTTTGAGGAGGCCGCAGAACTGGCCGCGCTGGAGGCTGCCGCGCTCCAACCCGAAAGCGTCGTCCGCATCGAGGGGACAGTGCGCGCCACCCCCCAAGCGCCCGGCGGCGTCGAGTTGGGCACGCCCGACCTGCGCGTGATCACGCCCGTCGCCGAACCCACGCCAGTCACGCTCGGCAAGCGTGAACTGAAAGCATCGCTGCCCACCTTGCTCGACCATGCCGTCGTCGCCAATCGCCACCCCACGCGCCGCGCTATCTTCCGGCTGGCCGCGGGCGTCATGGCCGCTTTCCGCGCTAGCCTCAACGCCGCGGGCTTCACCGAGATCCAGACGCCCAAACTGGTTGCATCCGCCACAGAAAGCGGCGCAAACGTCTTTGCAGTTGACTACTTTGGCCGTACCGCCTACCTGGCCCAAAGCCCCCAATTTTACAAGCAGATCATGGTCGGCGTCTTTGAGCGCGTCTATGAAGTTGGGCCGGTCTTTCGCGCCGAACCACACGACACTGTGCGCCACATCAACGAGTATGTCAGCCTGGACGTGGAGTTTGGCTTCATCGCCGACCACTTCACGGTCATGGCCCGGCTGCGCCAAGTCCTGAGCGACATCTTTGCCCACCTCGCCGCCCAACACACAGCGGAGTTGGCCCAACTGGGCGCGGCGCTGCCCGCTGTACCGGAGGAGATCCCCCACCTTCACTTCAGCGACGCGCAAGAACTGCTCTACCGTGAACATGGCTTGGACGTGCGCGGTGAGCCTGACCTTGCGCCTCAAGACGAGCGGCTGCTGGGCGAATGGGCCAAGGCGACCCATGGCAGCGACTTTCTCTTCATCACCGGCTATCCAATGCGCAAGCGCCCGTTCTACACCCATCCCGACCCGGCCCGGCCTGAATTCTCCAACTCGTTCGACCTGCTTTTCCGCGGGACCGAGTTGGTCACCGGCGGCCAACGGCTGCACCAGTACGCCGACTACCTCGCCGCGCTCGAACGCAGCGGCCAGCCGGTCGAGCCGTTCGCTGCCTACCTAGAAGCGTTCCGCTATGGCATGCCGCCCCACGGTGGCTTTGCCATTGGGTTGGAACGCCTCTTAGCCCAGCTAACCGGCAGCCCCAATATTCGCTTGGCGACGCTCTTCCCGCGTGACATGCAGCGGCTCACCCCGTAAACGCCCTGCAAACGCCGTGCGAAGGGCTTGCCCCAAGCGAGTGTGCCATTCAGCACCGGTTTTGCAGAACTCTTGGCACATCCTGGGGCCGGTGCTATACTTGAGTGAACGTCTTGGGTACGCGACTCGCATGCTTGCCCAAGTAGGAGCCAGCCAGTTAGGAGAAGGTATGCCTATTAGTACATCCTCTTTCGGCGATGACCGTGACAGCCGCTATAACGAATACGAGTCCAGCGACCTCTATGAGCAAGAGGTGATGGAATTCCCCGGCATTGACGCGGCCACGGCTGAAGACCTGCTCAAGAAACTCGGCGGCGGCGTCTCCGAAAAGCATCAGGTGCTCGAAGGCATCGGCTGGAAAGCAACCATCACACCGCAAGATGACGGGGTGTCAATCCAATTTGACGCCCATGATGAGTTGTTGGACGATCTAATTCGCCGCTTCGAAGATATGGCCGATCGCGCCCGCTAAACCAAAACTATGCCCAAAACGACGGTGCGTGCCGGTAGCAACATCGCCTTCATCAAGTATTGGGGAGTCGTTGACGCCGAACTGAACTTGCCGCAAAACAGTTCGATCAGCATGACGTTGGCCGACGCCCACACGACCACAACGGTCGACTGGCATGCCCCGTCATCACTCCCTGCCGACGATATTACCATTGACGGGCGCACATTGTCCGGAGAGGCCGGGGCGCGCATCGTGCGCCACCTCGACCGCATCCGCGCCCTAACAGGAACGCAACAGCGCGCAAAAGTTGTCAGTCAAAATAACTTCCCAATGGCTTCAGGGATCGCCTCCTCCGCCAGCGGCTTTGCCGCGTTGACCGTGGCCGCGACCGCTGCGCTAGGCTTGGAGATGCCCCTGCCCGACCTGTGCCGCCTCGCCCGCCTCGCCAGCGGCTCCGCCACGCGCAGCCTGCTGGGCGGCTTCGTGCTGTGGGATCGCGGCGATGACGATGAGACCAGCATCGCACGGCAGATCTTCCCGCCCGACTATTGGGATCTATACGATGTGGTTGCCATTGTCAGCCGCGGCGAAAAAGCCGTCAGCAGCGCCGGGGGTCACCGGCTCGCCGCCACCAGCCCGCTCAACGCAGCACGCGTGGCCGCGGTGGAAGGCTGGCTGCCCGACGTACAAGAGGCCATTACCCGCCGCGACTTGGCGCATCTCGGCCCAATCCTAGAGCTAGACGCGCTGACCATGCACGCGGTCATGCAGACCAGCACCCCCAGCCTGCTCTACTGGCAGCCGGGCACGGTGCAAGTGCTGCACGCGGTGCGCGCTTGGCGCGAACAAGGATTAGCCGCCTATTTCACACTAGACGCCGGGCCAAACGTCCACATCCTTTGCGCAGCAGCCGACGCCGATGAGGTCCAGACACGCTTATCAGACTTGTCCGCGGTCGAGGAAGTGCTGATCAGTCGCCCAGGCCCAGGGCCGCAGTTCCTCGCCGATCATCTATTCTGAGCCGAACTAGGGAAGGAGAAGTCCACCATGAGCAAGTTGCCAGGCGGCGCTCTCGCCAGCCGCCCCCTCCACTTCATTTGGGTCGCCGACTGCTCCGGTTCGATGAGTGTCGACGGCAAGATCCAGGCGCTCAACAACGCGATCCGCGAAGCAATCCCCCACATGCAGCAGGTGGCGAGCGAGAACCCAAACGCGCAAGTCATGGTGCGTGCCTTGGCCTTTTCCAACGGGGCCAAGTGGCACATTTCCCAATCCGTGCCTGTGGCTGATTTCCGCTGGCAAGACCTCAAGGCCGAAGGCGTCACCGACTTGGGCAAGGCGCTGACCATGCTTGCGGAGCAGCTTGACCCCGAAATCATGCCTGCGCGCGCGC
The DNA here is from genome assembly GCA_964655505.1 of uncultured Litorilinea sp. Lineage (GTDB taxonomy): Bacteria > Chloroflexota > Anaerolineae > Caldilineales > Caldilineaceae > QEUY01. The sequence continues at coordinate 21,092 of CAZZNG010000031.1, forward strand.
TGCCGCCCGTCTTGGTGCTCATCTCCGACGGCCAGCCGACCGACAATTTTGACGCGGGGCTGAAGGCGCTGCTGGATCAGCCCTGGGGCAAAAAAGCCGTGCGCATCGCCATCGCCATTGGCGAAGATGCAGACTTGGACGTGCTGCAGCGCTTCATCGGCCATCCCGAATTCAAACCGCTGCAAGCCAACAACGCCGAAACCCTCGTCCGCTACATCAAATGGGCATCGACCGAAGTACTCAAGTCCGCCTCCTCGCCTGCCAGCCAGACCCTCGACCCCACTGCTACCGCCAACGTTCCGCTGCCGGCAGCCCCCGATCCGGCTACGTCGCCCGATTCCGCTGCAGATGTCTGGTAAGCCTGCATGGCATGTCACCGGGGCCAGCGCCCGCGGCGCGGTCCATGCGCGGGCGCAGCGTCCCAACCAAGACGCCATTGCGTGGCACGCCCCCCAAGGGCCTGACGATTCCCTGGTGCTAACCGTGGCCGATGGGCACGGTTCGCCGCGCTATCTACGCAGCCACCGCGGCGCCAAACTAGCCGTTACCCTTGCGGTTGAAATCCTGCGCCAGTTCGGCGCAACCCACCCCGGCCCCGACGACTTGGCCGCGATTGGCGACCGCGCCGCCGAAGAACTGCCGCGCAACATCGTGCGCGCCTGGCGCGCGGCGGTGCGCCAAGATTTCGCCGACCGGCCCTTCACCAAGCAGGAAGCCAGGCAATGGGTCGAAGTCACAGCAGGCCGCGGCGAGCGTGATCCGCTGCGCTCCTACGGGACGACGCTGCTGGCCGCGCTCATCACGCCCCACTATTTCCTGCTCCTCCAGTTAGGCGACGGCGATATCGTCGTCATCGACGCGGACGGGGAGGTGGCGCGCCCCCCCTTGCCCCATGACCCGCGCCTGATCGCCAACCAGACGACTTCGCTGTGCGGTGCAGACGCGTGGAAGGACATGCGTACCTTCTTCCAGCCCATCACAGTCAAACCACCCACCTTGATCATGCTGGCTACGGATGGCTATGCGAACTCCTTTGTCGACGAGCAAGGGTTGCTCACCGCAGCCGAAGATCTGTTGGCCGAACTGCGTAAACGCGGCGCAGCTCGCATCCGCGCCAGGCTCTCCCGCTGGCTTCACGCTACCTCCGAAGCAGGCAGCGGCGATGACATCTCGGTCGGCTTGGCCTATTACGCCCACGCGGCTTGATCTTGATTTTGCACATCGACAAAAATATGTTAGCGTAACGCTGATAGCCTCGGCTATCAATGCACACCCGGCGAGGCGCTCGCCAGTGGGTTTTTACATCAAGTTTTTACGCAAAAGTTCTCACATAGAAGTTTCACGTAAGGAGGCGACATGACAGCGCAAGGAACTGCTCGAATTGCCCAACTGCATATGTCAATGCGCCTGCCTGCGACGAAGGCTGCCAACGCCACTGGTTGATCAGCGCCGGTTCCCCCCTAACCAGCCCTGACCCATCACCACCCGTTGACGCAGCACAACTGAACAATCGTCGATCACGCGGCCCCAGGCGCATTGTGCCCTGTGGCCGTTATCTATTGGCCCAGCCATCGAGCATTCGCACCGGCGCTCTGCGCCCATTGCAGGTGCGCGCTGGCGCATGGCGGCATTGAACGCCTAGCCAAGAACGACCGATCCAACACGGTCATCCACACACGGTCA
>CAZZNG010000031.1:22874-30579 GCA_964655505.1 uncultured Litorilinea sp.
ACACGGTCATCCACACACGGTCACAGGGACAATCACCCTTGTGGCCGTGTTTTTTTTGGCGCATACGAGTCAACAAGTTGTACAGCACACGAAACCAGTGCAGCGGCACAGCACCCGCGTGTCGCCAGCACAAGAGCGTGTCGCCAACACAAGAGAAGGAGAATGAATCGTGGCCCGACAGACAATGACAGAAGAAGTCACGAACGGCGGAATGGCGGTGGCGAACCACACCCACCGGCCACAGGCAAAGCAAGTGCAGACTCGATTCAACCGTTCAACAGGAAATACCAACAGTGTCCAACGACAACCGTATCTATCGCGGGCAAACAGAATACGAACGTTACGCCGAGCTTTATGATCCTGAGTACGCCGAGGCCGTGCGCCCGGCTCGACGCAAACTGCCGCGCGCCAAGCCGTCTGTCGAAGCGGTGCTAGACGAACTCACCGACGAATCGTACAGCTACGAGGCAGGGCTTAAGACCACCTACCAGCCCGCCCGCTTCGAGGCCGTCTGGCTCTATGACTCGTTGCGCGCCTTCTATGACACCGGCATGATCAGCGACGTGCTCGCCATCGTCAAAGGCGGCAAGGAGGCCAACGTCTACCGTGCCCAGGGCGGAAAGGCCGCCAACGCCGAATTCGTCGCGGCCAAGGTCTACCGCCCGCGCGCCTTCCGCAACCTGCGCAATGACAAGATGTATCGCGAAGGCCGCGAGGTGCTTGGCGGCGACGGCAAAGTCGTCAAAAAGAACGAGGACCGCATCATGCGTGCGCTCGGCAAAAAGACCGGCTTCGGCGCAGAGGTGGCCCACACGTCGTGGCTCATGTACGAATATACGACGCTGCAACACCTCCATGCCGCCGGAGCAGCCGTGCCGCGACCGCTGGCCGTCGCCACCAACAGCGTGCTGATGGGCTACATCGGCGACGCGTACCGGGCCGCGCCCACGCTGCATGAAGTACGCCTGGAGCGACCGCTGGCGCGACGGCTCTTCGATGCCGTGATGCACAACGTCGAGTTGATGCTCGCCGCCGACATGATCCACGGCGATCTCTCGGCCTATAACATCCTGTTTTGGGACGACGAGATCACGCTCATCGACTTCCCGCAGGTGACCAATGCCATCGGCAACAGCCATGCGCGCATGATCCTGCGCCGCGACGTGCAGCGGGTATGCGACTACTTCGCGCTGCAAGGCGTGCAGGCCGACGCCTCCGCCATTGCGGACACGCTCTGGTACCGCTTTCAAGCACGTAGTGAAAACGATATCCAGGCCGACCTGTCGCGCCTGTTGGCACAGTTCACGGACGACGAAGAAGAACCCGCGAGCGAGTAGCCTGACGATCACAGCGCCCGCCTCGCGTGCGCCTTCCACCTGTGTCACCAGCATGAGTCATCCCGGAGTTTGGGATGACTCATGTTTCTCTAGTTCTCTACCCAACCGAACTGTCGCAAAACATCCACAGAACCCGAATCAGTTGGCTTAGCTAGGGTGAACCCACATTGAGTGATATACTGGCGACGCCTGATGAAAATTCTGCGATAAAAGCCTCCGTTCGGGGGTAGATTCCTGCCCAAATTCATTGGGATTCGCATAAATCATGACCAACGCTCAGGTTGCCAACCAACCCTATCATATTCTTGTTGTCGAAGATGATCCTGCCGTCGCAAGGAGTCTGCAGGACGGGCTGACACGTGAAGGATATGTCGTTACGTGGGAGAACAACGGGAGCGATGGCGTAAGTTGCGCGCGCACGGCGCACCCTCACCTCATTATTCTTGATGTACGCTTACCCGATGGTTCCGGTTTTGATTTTTGTCGTCAAATGCGACAGGCAGGTGTACACCAGCCGATCCTTATCCTCACTGTACAAAACGAGGAGATCGACAAAGTGCTGGGGCTTGAAATGGGTGCAGATGACTATTTGACCAAGCCGTATGGCCTGCGCGAATTGCTCGCGCGGGTACGCGCCTTGCTGCGTCGCACTTACGGAGAGTTATCCACCGAAAATACGCTCCTGTACGCCGACGATCTAACGATTGACTTGGCCCGCGGCCAAGTGTTGCGCGGGCGCGAGACACTTTCCCTAACCCCCACCGAGTTTCGCCTGCTGGTCTATTTGGTTCAAAATGCACAGCAAGCGCTGACCCGTTCGCAAATTCTCGCCGCCGTCTGGGGGTATGACGCCGACGTTGAGGATGAGCGAACAGTGAACGTCCAAATTCGCCGTCTGCGCGAAAAAGTTGAACCAGACCCCAGCCATCCGACATTGATCCTCACTGCCCCTGGCATTGGTTATCGCTTCGCTGGTTGATTCCTCTCTCTTCACCAGATTATCTCCTCACCAGATTACAAAATTGAAATCTCCTTGCAACCGCGTTGAAATCCGGCACGGTCATCATGGGTTTGACAGGCGACGCGGTGGATCCATCGAGGTCACCCTGTACAGCCTAGACGCCGCTCATGCTTGCGTGGCGTTCAAAGTTGACAAGCGAAGTGTGAACAATGACGAGAGGAATATGAACCGTGACAAAAGGATTGAGACGCCCATCTGTGCGGGTGATGTTGCTTTGGCTGCTTGCCGTGCTCTTGATTACGGCGTTAGCAGCGTGTACCCAGGCTGCCGATGCGGGCATCCCTACCGCGAGTGAAAGTCAGGAGGCATCGCCGGGAGAGGCCAATTCAGCGCAGACGGAGACGACCCCGGCCTCAGATGATCCAGAGGATAAGGCCCTGGCCTACGCACAATGTATGCGCGAGAACGGCATGCCTGAGTTTCCCGACCCGGATTCGGAAGGGCGGATCAAGTTCCGCCGTCCCATCAACCCAGATTCTCCAGAATTAAAGCAGGCCGCGGAGGCGTGCCGGCACATGGCGCCGGAAGGTTGGGGCGAAGAGAAGATAGACCCTGAGGACCAGGAGGTGATGCTTGAGTTCGCACGCTGTATGCGCGAGAACGGCGTACCTGAGTTTCCCGACCCCGATCCCAACGCCGGTCTTCGGATCACGCCAAATGACCCGAAAGCCCGGGCTGCCCTAGAGGTTTGCGACGCAATTCTGCAAGAGAGCGGCATCAGAGTCCGCATTGGGGGATAGCGCAGGTCATGCGCCAGACATTTGCAATGCGATCCGGCAGGGGAGGCCAGGAGTGAGGCTGAGTAGGCGTAGGTTCCTGATCCTGGGTGGCGTGGGGATATTCCTTGGCGAAGCCGTTGTCGCATCAGGGCTGCTGGCCTCTGAACCGGCTGCCGGACAACCGGCGGCCCCCCCTGCCCTGCCGCCTGCGACCGCGCAGATTATCAGAACAACCCTGGTCGAGACCCGGACAGCCTCAGGAATACTCGGCTATGGCGAGCCGGTTCCTGTGCGCGCGTTGGGGACAGGAACGCTTACGTGGATGGCGGCAGAGGGTTCGACCGTGATGCGAGGGGAGCCGCTGTTCAAGGTCGATGAGCTACCGGTTGTTGCGTTCTATGGTGCCGTGCCGATGTACCGCACACTGAGCAAAGGCATGGGCGGCGCGGATGTCCGGCAACTCCAGGAAAATCTGGTCGATCTAGGCTATGGCGAATTTGCTATCGATGGCATCTACACCCAAGCGACTGCCGCGGCCGTCCTCGCGTGGCAAGCCGACCTGGGTCTCTCGCAAACCGGCATGGTCGAACCGGCGCAGGTAGTCTTCACGCCAGGACCGGTGCGCATCGCCGAACACGTTGCAGGCGTGGGCGACCTGCTCGGCAGTGACAGCGCCCCTATCCTCCACTACACCGACACCACCAGAATCGTCACGGTAGCGCTCAATGTGGTGGATCAAGCGCTTGCCGTTGAGGGACATGCCGTCACGGTTACGCTGCCCGACGAGCGCACGGTGGAAGGTGTCATTGCCGAAGTGGGGACCGTGGTCACGGAAGAGACGTTTGAGGTGACGATTACGATTGCCGACCAAGCCGCGCTGGGCGCGTTGGAAGCCGCTCCGGTGGATGTGGATTTTGTCAGCGCCACGCGTGAAGATGTCCTCGCCGTGCCGGTGGCCGCGCTTTTGGCATTGGCGGAGGGCGGCTACGGTGTCGAGATTGTTGAGGACAATACGAGCCGGATCGTCGCTGTCCAAACCGGCATGTTTGCGGACGGGCGCGTCGAGATCAGCGGCGAAGCCATTGCCGAGGGCATGAGGGTCGGGGTGCCCCGATAAGCACTGTGATGATGAATCAGACTGGGCCGGATGGTGCTAGGATAGATGCTGATCAGGAACCCATTGTTCGGTTGCGTGGGGTCAGGCGTGAGTATGCGGATGGCGTGGTTGCGCTGCGTGATGTGGATCTGGATATTCGGCGCGGTGAAATGGTGGCAATCGTCGGCCCGTCGGGGTCGGGCAAATCGACCATGCTCAATGTGATGGGCACCTTGGATCGTCCCAGCGCCGGGCAGGTCATCATTGATGGGTTCGCGGTTGCGGCGCTTTCTGACCGCGAGTTATCCGCCCTGCGCGCTTTCCGTATCGGCTTCGTCTTTCAGCACTTTCATCTCGCGCCAGGTGTTGCCGCGCTGGACAACGTGGCGGATGGCTTGCTTTACACCGGTATGCCCCGCAAGCAACGACAAGAACGCGCCGAAATGGCGCTGCGGCAAGTGGGGCTTGGTCACCGGCTGACCCATCGTCCCCATGAGATGTCGGGCGGAGAAAAGCAGCGCACTGCGATTGCGCGGGCCATCGTGCGTGAGCCTGCGCTGCTGCTCGCCGATGAGCCAACCGGTGCGCTGGATACGAATTCGGGAGAGGGGGTCATGCGCGTGCTCTTTGATCTGCACGCTACCGGCACCACCATCGTTGTCATTACCCATGATCTAGAGATTGCGGCGCGCTTGCCGCGCCGTGTATCCATGCGCGATGGCCGGTTGCTCGATGATCAAAGAAGCAATGAACGAGCCACTGCTGAATCAAGCGCCCACAGGCCAGAGGGGGTGGCGGCATGAAATCGCCCTTGCGCCCTGGTCGTTTGAGCCTATACGATATCTTTCGGCTGGCGGGGTATGGATTGGGCGCGCGGCCCATGCGCGTGGTGCTTTCTGCGCTGGGCATCGCCATTGGCATCGCGGCGATGATCGCAGTCGTCGGCATCTCGACCTCCAGCCGCGCCGAACTGGATCGCCTGCTGAATGCGCTCGGTACGAACCTGCTTTCGGCGAGACCGGGGACTAGTCTCTTTGGCGAAGAAGCCACCCTGCCCGACGAATCGATTGCGATGCTCGACCGGATCGCTGCCGTCGAGGCAGTTACCGCTATTGCGAACATCGCCGACGCCAAGGTCTATCGCAATGATAAAATTCCCAGTGCCGAGTCCGGCGGGATCGCCGTATATGCCGCGCGCCTCAATTTGCTGGAGACAGTCGGGGGCACGGTCGCCTCTGGCACTTGGCTTAATGCGGCCACCGCGCAATATCCCGCCGTTGTACTTGGGTCCAAGGCCGCCGAACGCTTGGGCATTGGCACAGTTCACACGGGGATGCAGATTTGGCTCGGCGGGCAGTGGTTCACGGTGATCGGCGTCTTGAACCCGATTCCGCTTGTGCCAAGCCTTGACCTTGCCGCGCTGATCGGGTGGGAGGCCAGCGAACGCTATCTCGCCTCTGAGGGCAAGATCACCACCCTTTACGTCAGGGCCAACCCTGGTGCGGTCGAAGCGGTGCGCGCCATCCTCGCCCGCACCGTCAATCCCGCCGCGCCCAACGAGGTGGACGTGGCGCGCCCCTCCGATGCCCTCGCCGCGGCTTCCGCGGCGGATAGCGCATTTACGGGGCTGCTGTTAGGCTTGGGCGCGGTGGCGTTGCTGGTGGGTGGCATTGGCGTTGCCAACACGATGGTGATTTCAGTGTTAGAACGCCGGGCCGAAATCGGGCTACGGCGTTCCCAGGGCGCGACGCGCGGCCATATCCGCGTCCAATTTCTGGGGGAGGCTTTCTTGCTCTCCCTGCTGGGGGGCGGCGCGGGGGTCGCCCTCGGCTACGGCGTGACCGCGGTGTACGCTGCGACACAGGGCTGGCGCACCGTCGTGCCCGTGTGGGTCATCGCAGGAGGTCTCCTGGCAACCCTGCTCATCGGCGGTGTAGCCGGTCTTTATCCTGCCATTCGCGCCGCCAGGGTCGCCCCCACTGAGGCGCTGGCGGCCAGTTAACCGAGGGAGGGCAAGCGAGATGGTAGGTGCTTTGTTTCAATCCATTCGTGTGCGGCTCGCACTGAGCTTTGCGGCCATTGCCGTGTTTGCCGTCTCTGTTCTGGGCGTGGTGTTGCTGGCGATTCTGACAAACTATTACTCGAACCAGGAACAAGCTTACCTGCGCAGCAACATCGGGGTGATCAGCATGGCTGTCGGGTATATGATGTCAAGCGAGATGTCTCCGGAGGAAGCCCAGCCCCTGCTCGAGAACCTGGCATTTTTAACCCAAACACGCATCCAAGCTTATGACCTCGATCAACAACTGCGCTATGATTCCGGCTCCCCTCAGAGCGTGGAGGTCACCCTCGATCCAAGAACGCTGCGGATTCCTCGGCTCAATGACAGCAATGGCGATGTCCCGCGTGGCACAATCCCCCTAACCCCATCCTTTCCCCGTGCCAGAGTGGTCCTACAAGGGTCTCTCCCCGATTGGCCGGTATATCGCCTCGTGCTGAATCCAGCGGCGGATGCAGATAAGCGAATGGACTTTCTCCTGAGACAATCTGCGCTGTCAATGACCGAGCCGATCCTGAGTGTGCCGGATGGCAGCCCATTAGGTACGCTTGTCCTATCGGAAGGGCCGGCCTTTGGCCGGTCTGTTTTAAGGAGCGTGGCACGCGGTTGGGCCTTGGCCGGCTTGTCGGCTGTCTTGCTCGCCGTGCTGCTTGGCTGGTATATAAGCGAGCGCATCAGCGCGCCCATCCTTGCCCTGACAGAAGTCACAACGCGTATGGCACAAGGAGAGTTGTCGAGCCGCGCCGATGTCAGAGGCCGCGACGAGTTTGGGCAGCTTGCCCATTCCTTTAACGAAATGGCGGAACAAGTCGAAGCGACGATTACAATGCTCCATCGCTTTGTTGCGGACGCTGCGCATGAATTGCAGACGCCCCTCACTGCGCTCAATGCCGACCTCGACCTAGCAGTCCAAGAGCATGAGGCGGCGGCGCAACATGGGTTTGTCCAGCGCGCCCAAGCCTCTGCCCTCCGCTTGAAATCCCTCACTAGCAAATTGCTCGCGCTCTCGCGGCTTGAAGCGCAAGCGGATACAGAGCCGCCCGAAGCGCTCGATTTGACGGGCTTGCTGCGGCAGGCAGCCGAAATCTATGCGTCGCAAGCAGAACAGGCGGATCTGGACTTTTCACTCCAAGTACCCGACGAACCTGTCTATATTCGTGCCCATCGGTCGCAGATGCAAGTGGCGTTGGACAACCTGTTCGACAACGCCTGCAAATTTACCCCTTCGGGAGGGGACGTGACTATCCGGCTCCAGCGGAGCGGTGCGCGCGTGCAAGTGGTTGTCTCCGACACAGGCATTGGCATTAACCCTGACGATCTACCGCACTTATTCAGCCGATTCTACCGCGGCCGCGACGCCATCGGACTGTCGGAGACCGAGACCCTGGAGTCGGTCGCCCGGCTCCTGCGCGGCGGCCATGGGGCGGCGCTCAAGCGCACCGACCGTCCCCGCCCGCCGCAGGCGGAGGCCAT
>CAZZNG010000032.1:0-9678 GCA_964655505.1 uncultured Litorilinea sp.
ACGATTTCGTAGTATGGGTGACCGGCGCACACGCGTATCGGTCATCCCGGCAAATCTGTATGAATGACAGACAGGGGTAGCATCCAGCCAATACAGCGCTGTCTCACCCTCAACCTGATACGCTGCCTTGTGTCCGATCTCTCTATCTCTATCTATTCCGCCGGGGCTAGGGCGCTGCAACAATATACAGACAGCCTATCGTTCATAAGCAGTCCCCTGTTGGGCACACGTCGCAAATTTTGTGGCTTCGTGTCTGTTAGTATTGACGCGAACAGAGCGACAACAAGATTGGTGTATGCTGAAATAGGACGCTGTGCCGCTCGGCGCAGCTTGACAGCAGCGGTTGGTGCGGGCAGGCCAGCCCTATACGAGTTTTTATCGATCGGGCGTATCAGCGAACTCGGCTGGTTACCGGCCCGCTTGCCCATTTTGACGTGTTGATTGAACGCGTCGCCTGGCCTATCGAAGCGCCTACATCCGGGCGTATGTAGGCGCATTCATGCGGCATGTTGGCGGCAGCATCCATCAATAAAACCCCGCTGAGGGTCTTGGCTAAGTTTGGGAGGGAGAAAGACGATTATGATCACCGGCCAAAGGAGGGTTCGCGCAACTCCGCACGAAACAAGCCCGCATCTGTTGATACGCCCTGTTTACTTACCCGTTCACCCGCAAATGCGTTTGCATGTTGCACCCCTATGGAGAAAGCCGCTGACTCTGCTTGGGCTTGCCATGTTGACGTTGGTCTTGGGCGCATGTGGCAACCGCGCGCCCAGGCTGGCAGCAGAGCTTCGTGACCTGCCGCGAGAGATCCCGCCCGAAGTCGTGGAGATGACGGTCAACCTGGATCGCTATTTCAGCGAGTACCAGGAGCGCTATCAGATCCGGCCGCGGCCACACGAAACCGCGTTGGGCAGCGCCGAAGCCTACATGCGCCAGTATCAGCCCGGACCGCTGCCGCGTGTTTTTCAAACGACCACCCTCTATGACCGCAACGGTGTGAAGCTGGCCGATCTGGTTGAGGAAGGCTACCGCACATGGGTGCCGATTGACCAGGTTTCACAGCACTTTCTCGACGCGGTGATCGCCACCGAAGATGCGACCTTTTACAGCAACCCCGGCTATGACCCGCGCCGCGTGGTTGGGGCGATGATGCAGAACTTGGAAGAAGGGGAAGTCGTCTCCGGCGCGAGCACCATCACCATGCAGTTGGCGCGCCAACTCTTCTTCACCCCGCAGGAACGTTACGAGCAGAGTATGGAGCGCAAGGCGTTCGAGGCGCTGCTCTCGCAAGATCTGACCATGTTGTTCACCAAGGACGAAATCTTGGAGATGTACGTCAACATGGTTCATTTTGGCCGCCAGGTCTATGGGGTCGAGGCTGCCGCCAATCTCTACTTCGGCAAATCCGCGGCGGATTTGAACATCGCCGAGGCGACGCTGCTGGCGGGCATTCCGCAGCATCCTGCCGACTACGATCTCTTTAAGAATTTCGACGCGGTTAAGCAGCGCCAGCGCACTGTCCTCGATCTGATGGTGCGTCACGGCTACCTGAACCCGATTGAGGCCCAGTTTATCCATGTGACGCCGGTCAGGCTTCAGCCGGAGCCAGGCGCGCCGGTGGTGCGCGCCCCCCATTTCGTGCAATATACCACCGACTATCTCCAAACTCGCCTGGGGGATGTCAACGTGCATCGCGCCGGGCTGCAGGTGACCACGACGCTGGATCTGCGGATGCAGGACTTGGCCCAGACGATTGTCGCGGAACAGGTGGCGCAGCTAAGGCCGACCTTTAATATGAGCAATGCTGCGTTGGTGGCGCTCAAGCCAGGCACGGCTGAAATTTTGACCATGGTCGGCAGCGCCGATTTCTACGATCCAAGCATCGACGGGCAGGTGAATGTCGCGGTGCGGCTGCGCCAGCCTGGCAGCGCCATCAAGCCGGTGCTCTATGCGTTGGTGATGGATGCGCTGGAAATCTCCCCCGCTACAGTGATCTGGGATCTGCGCACCTCCTACAAGGTGAGCGAAGTAGAGACGTACACCCCGCGCAACTACGACCGTGATTATCATGGGCCGGTTACGGTGCGCTCCGCTCTTGGCAACAGCTATAACGTTCCCGCGGTCAAACTGCTGGACGCGGTGGGCGTGGAAACCATGATCGAAGGCGCGCTGGCGATGGGGCTTAAGACACTCACGCGCGGCACGAATTGGTATGGCTTGAGCTTAATACTCGGTGGCGGCGAAGTCACGCTGCTCGATCTGACCACGGCTTTCCATACGATTGCCAATGGCGGGCAGTATTTGCCGCCTACGCCGCTGCTGGAGGTGACAAGCATCCCGCCGGGCGTCGAGCTGGCGGTCGAGCCGCCCGAGCCGCAGCCGGTCATCTCGCCCCAAAGCGCCTACTTGATCACCAATATCCTAAGCGACAACGAGGCGCGCACGCCTGAATTTGGCGCGAACAGCCCGCTGCACCTGAGCAAGCCCGCCGCGGCCAAGACCGGCACCACCACCGATTGGCGCGACAACTGGACGGAAGGCTACACGCGCTATCTGGTCGCGGGGGTGTGGGCGGGCAACAGCGACGGGCGGCCCATGCGCAACGCAACGGGCGTGACCGGGGCCGCGCCCATCTGGAATGCTTTTATGGAAGCCGTCTTGGAGGATCCGGAACTGCTGGCAATGCTTGGCGCGCCCGGTGATGAAGGGGCATGGCAGTTTCCCAAGCCCGACGGCATTGTGACGCAGCCGATCTCCTGCCCCAACTTCTTGCGCTGTCCCGAAGAGGAAGTCTTTGACGCGCGCTGGATTGCTCGCTTTGGCAACCAAGGGCCGCTGGCCGACAGCGTGGTAGTCAACAATATGAACACGGTCTACATCCGGCGCAACGGTACGACGCCGGTGGGCGCGTGCAGCGCGGATACCGGTACGCCGCGCCAGTTGCTGCGCTTGCCCATGGGGTTGACGCTGGGACTGCCTGCTCTGCCGCCCAATTTGCAGCAGGATGTCCAGTTGACGCGCGGCGCGCTGGCCGCGCCCGCGCCCCAAGAGCAGTCACAACTCGCGCCGCAGATCCGGGGGCCGCAGATTGCGCCGCCAGGACTTGGGTCTGGGGCATCGCGGGATTCCATATCGACCAGCATCGTGCTTGAGCTAGCCAAGACCAACCCTGACCTGGCAAAGAAGGTGCGCGACGAGCAGCTTAGCGCGCTACAGTGGAGCCGTTCAGCCGGGGCCGCGCTCTACTTTGGCCCGTGTGACGGTGTCGAAGATGTGGTGCGGGCCATCTATGGCGATGTGTCCGTGTTCGTGGAGAACGATGCAGGCCGGGACGGCGACAGGGACGAGGACGAGCGCGACAATGATCGCCCAGAGCCGCCCAACATGCCTTCGCCGGTCGTCTCGCAACCGTCGGGCAGCTACAGCGCGCTGGGCGTGGCCCACGATGCCAACTGCGGCGGCAACTATGTCATGGGGTCAGTGATGAACGCCGAAGGGCAGCCGGTGGCGGGTGTGCGGGTGCTCTATACCGATTCGCAGGGCAATCGCGTTGAGCAAGCCACCAGCAGCGCGGCACAGGGCTATGGCTCCTTCCGCTTCCCGGTGATTGCGCCGGATACGCCGCATACGATCAACATTACCCTGTTGAACGCCAATGGCGCGGCCATCAGTTCGACAGCCTTTGTGCAGCACCGTCAAGGCGACGCGGGGGACCTGGGCTGTCACTATGTCATTTGGCAGGCTGCGAACTAGATCGGCCCTCTACCGGCACGGCTGACAGCCGGCTTGTCGGGCGGCGCGGCCATAGGCGGAACCTGCAACAGATTGAACCTGCAAGGGGACAGGAGTTTGGCTTGCATCGAGCGAAACTCTTTGTCCCCTTGCAGCGTTTATTGGATGAACCATGCACACCTTGTATTACACTGTGTACACCTTGTATACAGATATCGTTTATACAGATATCGTTCAGTTCACAGAGCAGACACCATGACTGATTTTCACCTTGCGCGCCGAATCGTTCGCATCTGTTCGCTGCTGCTGTTGATTGGGCTGCTGGCAGGGTGCGAAGCCCCCGATACGAGCAGCATCTTTGGCCGCCGCTCGTCGCTGTTAGGTTCCGAGCGCGCAGAAGACCCGCTCTTGGCCGCTGAAGCCTATATGCGCCAATACCAGCCTGGGCCATTGCCGCGCGTCTTCCAGACCACGCGCATCTATGACCGCAAGGGCTATCTAATCGGCGAGACCTTTGGCGAAGGGCGTCGTATCTGGGTGGGCATTGACCAGATCGCGCAGCCGCTGATCGACGCCACCATCGCGGTGGAGGATGCCACCTTCTACACCAATACGGGCATTGACCCCAAGCGCATTGTCGGCGCGGCCTTGCAGAATTTAGAGGAAGGGGAAGTCGTCTCCGGCGCGAGCACCATCACCATGCAGTTGGCGCGCAACCTCTTTTTGGGGCCGGATCAGCGCTATGACCAGACGGTCGACCGCAAGGTGCTGGAGGCGGGCCTGGCGCAAGAACTGACCGAGCTTTACAGCAAAGACGAGATTCTGGAGATGTATCTCAATTTGCTCAACTACGGGCAGTTGGCCTATGGGCCGGAAGCCGCGGCCCAAGTCTATTTCGGCAAATCCGCGGCGGATCTGACTATGGCCGAGGCCACGATGCTCGCAGGGCTGCCGCAACAACCCGCCAATCTCAACCCTTATCAGAATTGGGAAGGCGCACGCGCGCGGCAGCGCGTGGTATTGGACCTGATGGTGCGGCATGGGATGTTGACCCAGGCCGAGGCGGATGCCGTCTTTGCCGAGCCGCCTCAATTGGCCGGTGATCCGGGGCTTGCCCCCAATTTGGCCCCCCACTTTGTTCAATATGTGATCGAGCAGTTGGACGCGGAACTGGACCCAGGCTATACGCGCCGCGCCGGTTTTCAAGTGATCACTACGCTCGATTTGGCCCTACAACAGACCGCACAGAGCATTGTCGCAACCAGGGTCGCGGAACTCCAGCCGGTCTTTGATTTGAGCAATGCCGCGCTGGTGGCGATGAAGCCTGGCTCGGCGGAGGTGCTGGTCATGGTTGGCAGCGCCGACTTCACCAACGAGGCCATTGCGGGCCAGGTGAATGTCGCGGTGCGGCCGCGCCAGCCCGGCAGCGCCATCAAGCCGGTTTTGATCGCCGCGGCGCTGGAGCGCGATCTGGTTAGCCCGGCCAGCGTGGTCTGGGATGTGCCGGTGACCTATACGGTGGGCCTGCCGCAGAATGTCGCCAACGCAGGGCTATCGCAGGACGCGCTGGTCTATCGCCCGCGCAACTACGACGGGACATTTCATGGGCCAGTGACCGTGCGCACAGCCTTAGCCAGCAGCTACAACATCCCAATGGTCAAACTGCTCGACCGGCTCGGCGTCGCTAATATGCTGGAGACGGCGCGGGCCATGGGGCTGGTGAGCCTGAATCAGAGCGATGATTGGTATGGGCTGAGTTTGACCCTGGGCGGCGGCGAGGTGACGCTGCTGGATCTGACCACAGCCTTTCACACGCTGGCGAATGGCGGCGTCTATCAGCCGCCCAAGGTGCTGTTGGAACTGCGCGACAGCCGCGGCAACCGGATTCCCATGGACGAGGGCGCGGGCCTGGCCGCGAGCGCCGGACTGACCGGCACAGTGACTGGTACAATGACCATCACAGGAACCATTGTGGATGCATCGGCGGCTGTTTCGACCACCGCGGGCGCGCCACAGCCCAATGAGCAAGTCCTCAGCAGCGATACCGCCTTTTTGGTGACGGATATTTTGGCCGACAACGCGGCGCGTGTGCCTGGCTTTGGCGAGAACAGCGCGCTCCAATTGAGCCGCCCCGCCGCGGTCAAGACTGGCACCACCAACGATTTTCGCGATAATTGGACGGTAGGCTATACGCGCTATCTGGTGACCGGCGTCTGGGCGGGCAACAGCGACGGGCGGCCCATGTCCAATGTCACCGGCGTGACCGGAGCCGCGCCCATCTGGCATGAGTTTATGGAGCGGGTGTTGGCCGATCCCGACCTGCTGGCCCGGATCGAAGCGCCGCAAGACCCCAACGCCTGGACGTTTACGCCGCCTGCCGGTCTACCCTACCTGGTCGATGCGTGCCCACCGTCGCTCACCTGCCGCCGCAGCGAGGACGGCTCCACCAGGGGCGAGTTTTTCCGCCCAAGTTGGCTGGCTCTGCAGGGGGACAAAGGGCCACTAGGCGACAGCGTGGTTCGTGTGCCGTCCGCCCCCGTCTATGTGCAGCAGGGCGACACCGCGCACAGCGTGGGGGTATGTGGCTTTGCCGATGGCGCGGTGCGTACCGCGCTGCTGCTGCCGGGGCTGGCTCCCCCAGAGGGCGGGCCGCAGAGAGCGGGGGAACAGATGGCTGCCGCCGATTCTGCCAGCGGCCTTGCAGCCGATACCGCTAACAACGTGATCAACGCGTCCAACGGGGCGAATCCAGCAGAGATGCTCACTGAAGAGGCCGCGGAGGAGGCCGCGCCTGCGCTGACGCCGGCCCAACTGCACGCGCTGGCATGGGCCATTCGCCATGCGACGCAGGCGTATCTCGGCCCCTGTGATATGCTTAGTACGCTGCTGCCCGCGGCCTTGGCGCTGGAGCCGCAGCCGCAAGACGAGTCTCTGCGCGTGCTGGTCGATCTGGCTGCAGCGGGCGACCCCAACGCAGTCACCTTGTCGAGCGACGCAGTGCCGGTGGACGCGATCCAGCGTGCCGTGAATGTTGACGGGTTGAGCGGCGACGGCGTCTATACGCTGGCGTATCCGATCGTCAACAACTGGGCCTGTCCGGGCAACTATGTGATGGGACAAGTGCTCAACCGAGAGGGTGCGCCCGTTGCCGGGGTGCGGCTGTCCCTGCGCGATGCATGGGGCAATGAGGCCGTCGCCGTGAGCAAGAGCGGCTCCCACGACTACGGGCAGTTTGACTTTCCGATCTATGGTGATGGGCCGCAGGATCTTTACTTGACGATAGTGGATGAGAACAACAACCCAATCAGCACGCCAATTGTCATCCCCCACAAGCAGGATGCCGATTCGGACACACCTTGTCACCATGTGGTGCTGCGGGGCGGCTAGCCGGCCTTGATGCGTAAGCGATGAGCAACCAAGAGCCTTCTCCCATTCAAGATCTTACGCAAGAACACAGCGACCGCGCCACGCGCGCCAAACGCTTTGGGTTGGCGTTGATCGCGGGCGTGATCGTGGCGCTGATGGCGTGGCCCGACCTGCGCCCGACGCCATCTCTGTGGGCACAGCAAAGCCCCTTGACCCCCACGCTGACAGTGACCGGCACGCCAACCCTGTTGTTCACGCCGACGAACACGCCGACCAAAGAACTGCGCGTGGTCAACGAGATCCGTTCGCCGGTTTCGGGCGATGCCATTGCGCGCACTGTGCAGATCATCGGGACAGCCTTGATCCCCAACTTCAGCAGCTATGATATCCATATCTCGCCCGCGGCCATGGAGGATTGGACTTGGTTGACGAGCAGCATCCAGGTCGTACACGACGATACGCTCTATCTGTTCGATACCACAGCTTTTCCAGACGGTTTCTATGACCTGCGCGTGCGCGCCATCGACATCTACGGCAGCTATACCGAGAGCTACGCGCTCAACGTCGAGATTCGCAACGCCAACCCGCCGACGCCCACGCCGCCGCCGGGCGCTACCTCGCCGCCGGTGTCGCCGCTCTTTTTGCCCACGCCGACGCCCACGCCCGATGAGCGCCGCCAGGGGCCGGAAGGCCAAGGCTTCTTTGCGCCGGATGCAGGAACCGTGGTGCGCGGCCTGGTCGACATTGTCGCCACGGTCAACGGCTACCCGGAGAACCCCTTCCAGCGCTACGAGCTTCACATCGCACGCGCCGGACACATCGATTGGCTGTGGCTTGCCGGTGGAGAGACCCAGGTGTGGCAAGCGCCCATTCACCAGTGGGATACAACCCAATTCGAAGATGGGCTGTATGACCTGCGCTTGCGCATCGTCTTTCGAGACAGCAATTACAACGAGTTCTATCTGCGTAATCTGAGTGTGGCGAACGACGGCCCGCCCCAACTGGCGCTCGCGCCGCCGGTCGGCCTCACCTCGCCGCGCAGCGGCGACGCGGTGAGCGGCATCGTGGAGTTTCGCGGGGTCGTGCCCGCGGACGATCTGCTGCGGTGGGAGTTGTACTGGTCGCCGGGGACGTATGAGGCATGGCAGTTCCTGGTGAGCAGCCCCGACCCGGCAAACGGCTTGCTGGCACGTGTCGACTTGAGCCAGCTTCCTTCCGGGTTGTACGATTTCCGCCTGCGTATCGTACACAGCGACACCAACTATACCGATTCCTATGCGCGGGATCTACGCCTGCTGCCCACGGAACCAACCCAACAACCAATCCAACCCAGCAAAAAATCAAAGCACGACAAGCCAAAATGGTCCGAATAACGCGCCTGTTTGGGCGAATCTGAGCGGACTAGGCCCAAGCGTATAGATCGCGTCGGCAAGTGGTCAGGACATTTTCATCCGGGTCGCGCATCCTTTCTAAAGTGCCCGCTGTATATTAGTTGTAGTTGGTTGGTGCAGGGGCAAGGCAGGCACGCGCCCCATGCACTAGCCGCCGCCTGGCTGGTCTCCCCGTGGGCAAACCCGAACGCCGACAGGGAGCAATTTGGCCTGCCATTTTGGGTGGCGGTATAATCACCGAACTGTTCTGTCGGAAGATGCGCTTTGCACAGAGACCTGTGTTGGTTGCAGCAGATGGCATCATGACAGCAACATAGAGAGCAGCAGCGACAACCACAGGAGATTAGACGCGTCGTTCGTTGCAAAAGTGGTGTGCAAAACCGTCGCTGTGCAAGATGGCTCCAAGATGAACCCAGCCAGCCGGACACTCATGTGGCCCATGCCACACATGCAAGTCAATCCTTGCCCAACCAAGTGGGCAGCACACAGGTTAACCGACCGAACGTTGATTGGAGGTAACAATTACATGTCGACAATGAAAGTTAGGCAGGTATTGAGCGCGTGGTTGATTGCGGCCATGCTGCTTTCGACTACGGCGGTTCTTACTACGCCGACATTGATGGCTGCTCCCGCGGCTCAACTTGAATCTCAGCAGGTCGCCGGCACATTGCCCGGTGGAGAATTCGCCAAGATCTGGCTCTCTGTCACCCCGCAGACTAGGGGCCAGAACATGATCATTAAGACGACGTGGGACCGCAACGCCCCCGCGTCGAACGGGGTTGGCTTCTATGTCCTGGATGCGGATGGCCTGCGCTCAGTCCTGAGCGGCAGCGCGACTGTGCAGGACATCAACCTGTCCGCGGGGAGCAGACTGGCTCCTGAATCGCCCGACAACGAACTGGGCGCGGTGGTGAATGCGACAGGCGATGAATATACCATCGTGCTGTTCAACGATTCCAACTCGGATGCCAACTTCACCCTGTCCGTTGAGAACGGTTCTGTCTCCGACGATGCGGGCCAGGTGCGCGATCTGATGGCCTCGCCCACGCCCGTGGACGGTGAAGAAGGCACAACCGACGAGACGGATGCAGATGCGACAGATGAATCTGCAGCCGATGCAGCGGCAACGCCTGTTCCAGCGGCGGCTGAAGCCGTGACCTCTACCGAGGCCACCACCGGCACAGAGGCC
>CAZZNG010000032.1:9778-30490 GCA_964655505.1 uncultured Litorilinea sp.
ACAGAGGCCGCAACCACGACGGAAACCACGACCGCCACGGCCACCACCACGGAGACGGAGACCACAGAGGCCGAGACCACGGCTGTGACCACCCAGGGTGGCGTGGTGCGCGCGCAGGAACTGCGCGGCGAACTGCCCAACCAGAACGACCAGCACTATCTGGCGCTTGAGCCGAGCGAGCGCGACGGCAACATCGTCTTGACGCTCAGCTTTGATCCGCAAGATAACAGCGAACTGGCGCGGCGGCTGAACTTCTGGGTGCTGGATGATGCGGGCTTTACCCGCTTCACCGACGCCGGGTCCAATGTCGTCCTGAGCCAGATCGCGATTGCCGCGGGCAGCAGCGAACCGGACTTGGCCCCGAATCAGCGCCAGGCGCGCTTTACGGCGTCGGGCTTTGGCCCCTATACCGTCGTCGTCTACAACAACTCCAGCGTGCCGGGTTCCTACACCCTGCGGGTGGATGGCGGTATCTTGGTCGACGATTCCAACCAGACCCTCACCGCGCGCACCACCACAACCGGGACGACCACGACCGCCGGGGCAGTTGGCAGTGAGGTGGACGCGTCGGCCACAACAACCGGCACCGCTGCAACCACTGACACGACCAGCACAACCACTGCCACAACCGGCAGCACTCGCACAGGAACGCCGGGCGGGACCTATACCGTGCAGGCAGGCGACACATTGAGCCTGATTGCGCGCGATATCTACGGCAGTATCGATCTGTGGCGAGCGATTTGTACCTTTAACAATCTAACCGACTGCAATAACATCGAAGTGGGCCAGGTCTTGCAACTGCCCACGACCGAGCAAGCAAGCAGCGCCGCGACAGCGTCGACTGCCGCGACCACTTCGGAGGCGGCCACTTCAGAAGCGGCTACCCCTGCAGCGACCGCGACACCGGCTGCCTCGTCCAGCGTAACCGCAACCGCGGGCGGCTCGGTGACGGGCACAGCCGAGGTAACCAGCACGACCGATGTGACCGGCACAGCCGACGTGACCGATACGGACACCGTGACCGACACAGAGGCGAGCGATGCCCAGGCTGAAGAAGAAGCTTCGGTGAACCTGATCGCCGCGCTGGAAGCCGCAGGCAGCTTTAACACGCTGGTGCAGTCGCTCAACGCTGCGGGCTTGAGCGATGCGCTGGAGGGCGCAGGCCCCTTCACCATCTTTGCGCCGACTGATGCGGCCTTTGCCAATCTGCCTGCCGGGGCGCTGGACCAACTCTTGGCCCAGCCCAACGGCCAACTGACCCAGATTCTGCTGTTCCATGTGCTGCCCGGTCGCGTCACATCTGCCGATCTGACAGACGGGATGCAGGCCACCACCCAGCAAGGGAAAGCAGTCAACTTTGAGGTCAGCGGTGATTCGGTCAAGGTCAACGGCGCTAATGTAACGGTGCCGAATATTGCAGCCACCAACGGCGTGATTCACGCCATCGATGCGGTGATCCTGCCGCCGCCAGACTAAACTTCGGTCTAACCATTCACTAACCTGTGTGTAGGACAAGGGGGCGACCTGCGGGTCGCCCCCTTGCGCGCCCAGCGCCGCCCAATGCTGCCGTCTATCCATCCAATTCGTCGCTTGTTCCATTCGCACATCCGTGCTAGACTGGCTGCATGAGCAGACAACCTTCCCCTCGACGCGCAAAGACCAAGCCACAGCTTACGACACAGCCCGCCACCGACGACACCCTGCGCAACGGGGAGGTCGCCGCACCACATGGACCGGCAAAGCGCACCCGCACCGCCGCGGAACTGGTCTATGTGGAGGATGCCGAACTAGACCTGGATGCCTGGCCCGCTGACGCCGAGCGCGACGCCGCGAGCCAGGACGATGCCGCCGAAAGCCTGCTGGCGCAGACCGATCTGGACGAGTTTTTCGGACCCAATGGCCCGCTGGCCCAGGTGCTCGAAGGCTACGAGGCGCGGCCCAGCCAAGTCGAGATGGCAAAGGCCGTCAAGCAGGCGTTGCTCGATCCATCCGTAGCCCTGATCGAAGCGCCGACCGGCACAGGCAAATCGATCGCCTATCTGCTGCCCGCGATCCTGAGCGGCAAGACGGTTGTCGTCGCCACCGCCAACAAATCGCTCCAACACCAGCTTTACACCAAAGATATTCCCTTTCTGCGCCGCGTCTTGAACCAAGAGATCCGCGCGGTCGTGGTGAAAGGGCGCAGCAACTACGTCTGCACCTACAAATGGGAGCGCGAAGCGGTCGAACAGCAGCGCATTGCGCTCTATGACCGCTTGGACGATCAACTGCCCCAAATTGCAGCGTGGCTGGAGGAGACGGACACAGGCGACGTAGACGACCTGCCCTTTACGATCAACGCCGACCTGCGCCCGCGCATCGTTAGCTATCCTGACGACTGTCTGCACCGCGACTGCCGCTTTTACAATGACCAGTGTTGGGTCAACTTGATGCGCGATGAGGCAGCCTCGGCCCAGATCATCATCACCAACCACCATCTGCTGCTCAACGCGCTCGAACTGGGCTTTGCCGGGGAGCGCATCTTGCCGCCTGCCGCCGTCTACATCATCGACGAGGCGCACCAACTGGAACAAACCGCGACCGCGGTCTATGAAACGGTTGTCACCGACTACACAGTCGAGCAGCTTTTGGCGCGCTCGGTCTTTCGCGAGCATGTAGACGAGGATGAGTTGGACCGGCTGCGGCTGCAAAACACGCTGGCCTTTCAAGAGGCGTCCAATCTCAGCCGCGAGAATGCCTACCGCATCGACGACGAGTTAGAGGAGATGCGTAAACTGGGCAACAGCCTGCGCGATCTGGCGCAGCGGCTCAAAGCGCGCAGCCCCTATCGCCAGGAGGGAGCCAATGCGTCACACGATGCGCGCTTTGACGACGAGCCGCGCTTTGTGCCTGCGAATGGCGACGACGAGAGCGAGGCGCGCCGTGCCTATGAGTTGGGCATCGAGGGGCTGAACAGCACTGCGGCCAAGCTGATCGAGGTGGCGACTGCCGGTCGCCAGGAGTCGATTGTGCGCTTTGCCGTGCGTATCTTCGACCGGCGTCGGGTGAGCCTTGAACTCCACGCCGCGCCCATTAACCCGGCTGCGTTCTTGCACCAGAGTCTCTTTCACCCGGAAAACGAGGGCGAAGCCGTCCCGCGTACAGTCATCTGCACCAGCGCAACCCTTGCCACCAACGGCCACTTTGCCCACTTTAAAACACGCTGCGGCATTCACACCACCAGCAGCGAATTGGTGCTGGCCGGCGTCTTTGACTATCCGGGCCAAGCCCTGCTCTACCAGCCCGCGCTGCCTGCCTTCACGCCTCAAACGTCGTCGGCCTACTATGACCGTGTCGCCGACGAGATCGCGCGCCTGGTCGAAGTGAGCCGGGGGCGCACCCTCTGCCTCTTTACCAGTTGGAGCGGGTTGCAGCAGGTGAGCGTCCGCTTGCAGCCGCCAGGCGGCGGGCTGATCTGGCCCATGCGTACACAGGGCGATGCCCCGCGCAACGCACTGCTCGAATGGTTCTTGGAGACGGATCACAGCGTTCTGCTGGCGACCCGTTCCTTTTGGGAAGGCGTAGACATCCCCGGCGATGATCTGAGCCTGGTGGTGGTCGATAAGCTGCCCTTCCCCACGCCCAACGACCCGTTGCACAACGCGCGTATGCGTGCCCTGGAAGAGGAAGGGCGCAGCAGCTTTGGCGAATATATGCTGCCGTTGATGACCCTCACCTTGAAGCAGGGCTTTGGCCGTTTGATCCGGCGCAGCAGCGACAAGGGCGTGGTCGCCATCCTCGACAGTCGGCTGCACGACAAAGGCTATGGCCGCCAAGCGCGGCGCGACCTGCCCCCCGCGACCTACAGCCGCGCCTTTGCCGATGTCCATCGCTTCTATCAAGGCATCATGCAAAGCCGCGCCGAGTTCGCGCTCAATGTGTGGGTACGCCCCGCGCCCAACAGCGGATTGGCCGATCTGGATCTGGATTTTGGCGCGCCAAACGATTCGCTGCGCTGGCGCTGGCAGTTGCTGCGCTTGCAGGACGGCAAAGCCGATCAGGCGGAGGGAATGACAAGTGGCGTTGCGCCGGAGGAGGCCGAATTGCAGGCGATGATCGCAGGGTTGAGCGATCTACAGCGCCGCGTGGAGCAGGCCAAGCGTTCGCCGCGTGATTTCGCGGTGGAAGTCCGCTGTAGCCTGCCGGCGGCAGAGTATGCCATCACCCATAAGCCGCCGGCTTGGCAAGCAGTGCGCTACCTGTGGCGCACGGTCGATTTCGTCTGTGTCAAGCACGAGCCGCCCACCTTGCGCTAAAGCGGCACGGCTGGTGCAAACGCGGCTGGCGCAAAGGCTGCTGGCTCAAAAACGACAGGCTTCGATCCTACTGGCTTAATCCTATTGGCTTAAATGGTCGTCGGGCAGGTGAATCGTCCGGTTGTGATAGCGCATAAAGAGCGTGCCGTTTTCGGTAAAGTCGATGCGCGTGATAGCTGTGTTGTAGTGGAAGTAATAGTGTTCGCTGGCGGGAACTTGGTTGAAGAGCGCCTTGATCAGCGCGTCCATGAAGGTCCCGTGTGAGACCAGCGCCACCACGGACTGCACCTCTTCTTTAGCCTCTTGGGCTGCGCGGCGGCGCAACTCACGCGCCACGCGGATCGCCCGCGCATAGCACGACGGCATATCCTCATAGCCGCCTGTCCACCACCCCTTATCCGTAACCGCTTCGGGAATTTCAAATTCGGGATAGTCTCGCTGGATCGCTTCGCGCGTCAGGCCGGGGTCAAAGACCAGGTTGTCGCCGGTGCGCGGGTTGCCCACGAACATCCCGCCATGCTCGTGGATGTCGATCCAGATGCGCGGGTTCAACCCCATCAGCCGCGCAGCAGGCGCAATGGTTTGCAGCGTGCGCAGCATGGCGCTGCAATAGACGTGGGTGATGCCATAGGCCCCTTTGCCTCCGGGCGGCGCGTCGGGCGGCGGGTTTCCGTTGCCTGCCAGGTGTTGGGCCAATAGCTCGGCCTGCTTGACACCCAACTCGGTAATCACCGGGTCGGCAGTGCGCTTTTGCATATATTCGTTGTACTCATGGCTTTGGGCGAGGGCATTGTTCGACGATTCGGCATGGCGAATAAGCAGCAATCGCATGCGGCTACATCCTTTTGCTAGTGTCTCTCAGGGAGTATTTCTCAGCTAATCTTTTAATCTTTCCAAGTTGGGCAATGAAGCGAACCGACGCCCGCTTCATTGGCGGCACCATACCATGCGCCGCAGAGCAGGCCAAATCCGCTGCCTCCTGTCGCGCTGTGCTATAATCTCGCCGTACGATAACCCCCAAGTGTGGGCGAACCGGCGGCTTTCGCCGCAACAGGCTTGGCCCCTGCTGCGGGGCACTGGAAACAAGGTTGAAAGGACAAGCGTTTATGGCCTATACGACGCTGATTGATACCGAAACGTTGGCGCGGCATCTGGATGATCCCAATTGGGCGGTGCTGGACTGCCGCTTTCTCTTAACCGATCCGGCTACAGGTCGGCTGCGCTACTTGCAAAGCCACATCCCCGGCGCGGTCTATGCCGATCTGGACCACGACCTCTCCGCGCGCGTCATTCCCGGCCAGACGGGTCGCCACCCGCTGCCCGAAGCGCAGGTCTTTGCCGCAACCGTGAGCCGTTGGGGAATCGATGAGTCGGTGCAAGTGGTTGCCTATGACGACGCGGGCGGCATGTTCGCCAGCCGCGTCTGGTGGATGTTGCGCTGGCTGGGACATGACCGAGTGGCTGTGCTAGACGGCGATTGGCGCGCCTGGCAGCGTGAAGGCCGCCCCGTGGCCGCGGACAACCAGGAACGCGCGCCGCGCACCTTCACGCCCCATGTACGCAGCCAACTGCTCATCTCCGCCCAGGAGATCATGGATCAACTGGGCAGCCCAACGCTGCGGCTGCTGGACGCGCGTGCGCGCGATCGCTTTCGTGGGGAAAATGAGACGCTCGACCCCAAGGCGGGCCATATTCCGGGCGCGCGTTCCGCACCCTATAGCGAGAACTTGGACGAACAGGGGTACTTTCAGTCGCCCGAAGCGCTGCGCGCTCGCTTCGAACGCTTGACGCAGGGGGCTGCGGGCGAACAAGTGGTGCTCTACTGCGGTTCCGGCGTCACAGCGGCCCACAACTACCTAGCCATGGTGCACGCCGGGCTGGACGCGCCGCGGCTCTATGCCGGGTCGTGGAGCGAATGGGTGACCGATCCGGCGCGGCCCATCGCAACGGGCGATGAGGATGCCCAAGACGCCTAGGCCGCAAGCAGCGGGAATTCGCAGGGAAACGTAGTCGGGAAACGTAGTCGGAAAAAGTAGTAAAGAGAATAAGCAGAGAGAAATGGAAAAGAACTTCTTAGTGTTGGCCGCGATCTTTGGCGGGCTGGCTGTAGCGTTGGGCGCTTTTGGCGCGCACGCACTGGAGAGCCGCTTGAGCAGCGATCTGCTCGGCACGTATGAGGTTGGCGTGCGCTATCAGATGTATCATGCGTTGGCGCTGTTGGCTGTGGCGCTGCTGTTGGGGCGCAATCCGTCGTTGGGCGTGCTGAACCTGGCCGGATGGCTCTTTGTCGCGGGCATTCTGATCTTCTCCGGCAGCCTTTACATCCTGGTCTTTAGCGGGATTCGCTGGTTGGGCGCGATCACGCCGATTGGCGGCGTGGCCTTCATCGGCGGCTGGATCAGTTTGATAGTGGCTGCGCTGCGCTTGTAGCGTCGACAGGGCGCTCTAGCGCGTCGATCTGTGAGCGACCCGCTAGATAGTGAATCAGCGGACAACTCGCTCGACGGTGAAATCGCCAAGCGTCGAATCAAAGAAATCAGCCACGCGTGCGGCAAGCTTGGGCAGTTGCTTGGTGACATAGCGTGGCAGACGTTTAAAGGGCTGCACCTGAATGTTCAGGGTGCGGCCTTTTCGTTCATAGCGCCAGGTCGCGGCAACGACGCCATGATCCAGCACAACGCCTTCGATGTGTCCTGCAGGCCGCCGCACACGCTTGTCATGGCGCGGGGGAATCACCCACCCCTTGTCACGCAGCCCCAACAGCAGCGGGTCAAAGCGATAGAGCATGTGGACGGGCCAGGCTTCGGGCGGGGGCAGCGTGGCGGGCAGCGCGTCCAGATCCGCGGCGAGCATCTTGAGCGGCCTTCCCGCTTCTTCGCCGTCGATGACCTCGACATCCACCAGATCGGGTTCCAGCGCATCGAGCCACGGCTGCGCGGTGCGCCGGGCTATCGCCCGCCAGTAGGTGAAATCTTGGGGAGAAGCCGGGCCATAGGCGTGGAAATAGCGCTTGGCAATGGCGCGGTTGGCCTCGTCGGGCGGCGGCGGCGACCAGTCCAGATCCGGCAGCCAGCGCGAGCGATGGGCAAAGCGGCCTTCATTGCCCGTGCGCGCCGCATGGCAGGCATGGCCCTGGCGGACGACTTCGGCAAAAATGCCGCCCCACGG
This sequence comes from uncultured Litorilinea sp., assembly GCA_964655505.1. Taxonomy (GTDB): domain Bacteria; phylum Chloroflexota; class Anaerolineae; order Caldilineales; family Caldilineaceae; genus QEUY01. The sequence goes on from CAZZNG010000032.1 coordinate 17,242, forward strand.
CGAAAGCATGTCGTCGGTCAGCGGCAGATCCGAGTCGCGCAGGTCGCTGCGCCCCAACGTCTCCCGTTCGGCCATCAGCGCGGCAACCGCATCGATCAGACGGCGCTGCTCTGCGTAGGCTTCGGGGTTCTTCATCGCTTGGCGCGCCCACCACGTCAGTTCAATGGAGCGTGCCGCGTGGATCAGCGGCCAATCGTGGCTGGCGTAGAGGTGCAGCGTGCCCCGCTGTCCCCACAGCTTGACCAGTGTGCGCTCGTTATAGAGCAGCGTATCCAGTTGCGCGTGGCTCAAGCCTGGCGTGCGGTTTGCCAAGGCCAAGCCCGCTGCAGGCTGGATCTGCGCCTGCACGCCCACCAGCGTCTGGGCGGCATCCGTCGCGCTGGGAAAGGGAGCGATTAGACCGGAGCCGCGCAGACGCAAATAGCGCGCTTGTTCCGCGGTGAGACGAACAGGTGTAGGCGACATAAGTAGCTCAATTAACCGGATGTGCGGATTGGCGGCGCATGGCATAGAGGCTCATGCTCGTATAGTAGAGCACAAAGAGCAGCGACGCGCCCACCAACCACGGGCGTTGGGTGGGATAGCTGAGCATGATGAGGACGTTGACAATGCCCCAAAGGGTCGCCAGAGTCAACGTAAGCCGCTGGTGCATCCGCGTGCGCGAGGGATAGATGTACTTGATCGGCACAAAGACGAGCGCGCTCAACAGAACGACAATCGTGGTGTTCACCCAACCGTTCAGGCTCAGGATGAACATGTAATAGATCATGATGTTCCAATAGGACGGGAAGCCCTTGAAGTAGTGATCCGCTGTCTTGGCGTCGCTCTGGCAAAACTGATAGGCCGATGCCAGCATGATCAACGCTGCACTGACAAAGCTAAGCTGCGGCGGGACCATCTGCGCCTGGACCAAGAAGAAGGCGGGCACAAAGACATAGTTGAGAAAGTCCACCATGTTGTCGAGCAGCGCGCCGTCAAAATCGGGCAGCACGGTTTTTACGCGTAACCGCCGGGCCAATAATCCGTCAATAGAATCGACGATGACGGCGACGCCCATCCACGCGAAGGCGAGAACCCATTGCTCGGTCGTGATGGCTAAGAGGGCGAGATACCCCCACAGCACACCGCTGGCCGTTAACAGGTGTACGCTCCAAGCCAAGATAATCTCACGTTTGGAGGGGATCCACAACGTCGAATCAGAATCAGTGTATGTATTTTCCATAGTGTGCGTCAATCCGTCAGCATAGAGCGTAAATAGTCATTCAGATACTCATTCTTCCCCAGCCGTAGCGCTAGGGGACCAGGCATAACATCAAGGCGTAACATATTGCTTTTCGGCCAATGCGCGCTGCACCGAACATCCGCTTTGCCCACGCGCAACGGGTGGCCGATACACTCTCTTCTATTTTAGCAGCACACCCAACAGCTTTCCGCGCTGCGCTGATCGCATCGTGCATGATCGACGCTGGATGATCTGCTGTGCGGGTGGTGTGCACAATGCAGGCATTGTAGCAGGGAATGGGCGAATTGTGTACCTGTGCCAACGGGAGCAAGAACGGAAAATAAGCACCTGTGGCGCGGCGCACGCAAACCCGCGCAGCACGCTCGCGCCGCAGAGGATGCAACCCCTGTGGTGGATTCACATAATCTTGTCGCCCCACTCCGACAGTGCTATAATCCCGCCAGGATGGTGACATAATCGTGTTAGAACAGGAACTAACCATGTCGGTTCGCTCCAGGCTGGACGAAAGCGCCCACCAAGCGGCCACAGAAGACGCCATTGCTGAAGATGCCCTGGATGCGCGCGCACGCAAACGACTACAGGTGGGGCTTTCGCCGCGGCGGCCCACTGCCAAAGGTGTTCCGCTGCGCCCGCCGGACACGCAGCGCCTGCCCGTGCCGCCGGTGGCGCTGGCGCTGCTCTTGATCGGCGTGCTGGTGATGACCGCGGGGCTGATGGCGGCCAATTTCAGCGGCGTCTTGCCCGCGTGGCTGCCCAGTTGGGGCGGCACACGCACGGTGGAGGGCGCGCTGACCACTGTCGACGCGGGAGCGGTCACCTATTCGCTGCGCCTGACCGACGATTTCGGCTCCGCCACCTCGCCGCTGCGCCAGGACAGCCAGCTTGAGGAGTGGCGCACAGAGTTGATCCCCACCGAGTCGGTCTATCGCATTGAGGTCTGGCCCAACCACCTTGCCTGGAGCCTGCTGGGTGTGAACGATCTGGGCGGCTACCGCTTTCAGACGAGCGCGCAAGTGGACAACGCCACCCCTAACGGCTACGCTGGTGTAATTGCGCGCTACCAGCCGGATGGACGCTTTTATCTCTTTGCCGTGGACGGCGGCGGCCGCTACATCATTCAGCAGCAGGTGGGCACGCAAACGACCGTTATCCAGCCGTGGACGCTGGCTCCCTTCCTCACCGCCGCGGGCAGCGCCAATCTGCTGACGGTCGAAGACCAAGGCGGCACGCTGCGCTTCTATGGCAATAATATCCTGCTCCACGAAATCCACAACCCGGAATTTCCGCGCGGCTTCGTGGGCCTGGCCGGTGGGGCGCAGGGGCAGGACGTCGCCAATATCCAGTTCGACTGGTTCCAGCTTTTCGATGTGGTTCCAGCAGAGACGACGCCATAGCGCACGGCTTGCTTTGCGCAGCCCCACGCCACCCGGCCCACGCCGCGATTTTAGCGCAACCACATAATCAGATATAGCCCCAACCACACCTCAACCACGTATAGCGCCATGCGGTGTTTGGCACGAACAGAAGCCAGGACACCGCTTTGGCGCGCCGTCTCCCTCCTAAAGCAAGCGAGCCAACTTGCACGGCGTGTGGAGATCGCATATACTACCTCCATCAATACCCTGCCGTCGTGTAGGAGTATTCGTGTGCAGACAGGCAACAGTTGCAGGTGATAATCAATTAACAGCGCCACCATCCTGTCGCCATGAGCGCCCGCAATTCTTACAAGCTACTTGTTTGGCGTTGTAAGTTGCACTATAATCGACGGCAGAATCAACAACAGCCCGCAGTCGCCGTCCTCTCGGCACTGCCATTCAACCGCCCTTTGTACCCGCTCAAACTGCATGATCTGCCCAGAATACGCACGTTGAAGGGGACAGAACACGCACAGAGCGGACCTAATCAAACTTTGACAAGAGATCGTATGCACTTTTCCATAGTGTCGTCCGGTATTTCGTCAGTTGCTTCGTTCTTTGTATCGACCGTTCGACAGTCTGCACATCGAACCGTACAGCGCACCCTCCTACTGGTCTTGCTACTCAGCGCCCTTGTCGGCTTGAGCGCCTGTGTCACGGCTATTCCTATCGAAGACCAGGCCGCGACCGGGCCGGTGGCAACGCGGGATAGCCGTTTGGTCGATATTGCCGACGTAAACTTGCCCACGCCCGCGCCGGTGATCGTGCCCGATGTGTCGGCACGCATCATCACCGAAGGCTCGCGCGCCAACATCCGCAGCGGGCCAAGCCTGGATGCCCCCATCGTCGCCAAGGCCAATCCTGGCGATGAGTTCGACGTCGTCGGTGTCAGCAGCGACGGCGAGTGGTGGCAGATCTGCTGCGTGCGCGGCCCGGCGGATGGAGAGGGCGAGGCCACTGAAACCGCATGGCTGGCGACGGTGGTTGTTGCGGTCGAAGGCAACACCGAAGCCGTGCCCGCCATTGAGCCGCTTTTCCCAGAGCAGTTGACCGCGCAGTGGCATGTCAACTGGGCATGTGGCTCTGAACGATGCGGCGTGCCCGAATGTGACGCCACGATCACGGCGACCTCCAATGAAGAGGGCAATCAGCAGTGGTTGCAGGTCGAACATGAAGTCGAATGGGCTGACGGCTGCTTCGAGAGCGATACGTGGACCTTTGAAGTCGATCGCTTTACAGGGCGCGAGCGCAGCGGCGAGTACCTGGACAATTTCTTGTACAACTACTGGCTTGGGATGCAGCCCGGCCCCGCGACCGATGTCTATACACTGGAAAATGGGCGGCAGGTCGCGGTCTGGTGCAGCGGTCCCCAAGAGTTTGAATTGCCCGAAGAAAATGGCTGGACGACAGTCTACGAGGGCAGCACCTGTCACGATGTTCGTACCGGCGAACTGGTCACGCTCAACTATACCAAGCGCTGGCTCTACACCGGCTCATTTGAGGGACAGAACTACGAGCGCGCCTACTTTGGCGACTATGAAACGCTCGAACAATATTTGCTGGACACCAACGCGCAGCTTTCCTATGTCGAACAAGCTGCTCAGTAAATTCCAGTAAATTGAAGTGCGATTTATCGGGGTCTGACCGCCTTCGGGCCGGTTAACCATAGATATCTGTCATCGGCGAAGTTCATTCCCATCCTTTATCATCTTAGTAGAGTCACAGAAGGAGCTTTGACATGACTCGAAACAAGCAGGTGCGCTTTATTTTCGCACTAATCTTGGCTGCGGCGATGATGCTGCCCGCCAGCGTGGCCTTCGCTGACGGCCCCAAAGGCCCAGAAAAGCCGCCAATGGGCAAGGAAGGCCCAGTAAATCCGAAGTACGAAGGCGCAACAGGCCCGGCCACGCCGCCGCCCATCGCCATCACCGGCCCGCGCCTGAAGCCGCCGGCCATCCCGCACAGCGATGTCTTCGATCCGGCCATCATCATCCAGCCGCTGCCCGCGCAGTCGTTGGAAGCTGATGCCGCCGACGGTGGCAAGACCCAGGAAAAGCCGGGTCGTGGCGTTAAGCAGACTGCAACCGGCATCGGCGCAGGGCTTACCCTGTACGATTCGCCCAACGTCTGCAACGACTTCAACCCGTGGGACGGGTATGCCGCTGTGAACGTCAAGTCCGACATCTGGAGTGACTGGTACGCCGGTTGGGCCCCGTTCGCAGTCGACAATGGCTACTACCAGGCCAAGAACCTGACCTTCTCCATGGAGCGCGCTGTGGGTCCTGGCAATGAGTATGGCGAGGACAACGCTTCGGTCAAGATCGCCAGCAACCAGCCCTATGCTGGTGGCTTCGGCAGCCCGATCATCCCCGTGCCCGAAGGCTATCGCGGCGGCAAGGTGATGGTCTCCGTCAAGTACCTCATCTGGGACCATGACACCGGCGGCACCTTTGGTGACGACGATGGTTGGGACTACGACTGGGCTTCGATGGGCGTCAAGGCCGGCGCTCACGGCGACTATGCCACCTATGTCAATGGCTACGTCCGCGGCGAGTGGGCCGAGCTGACCAACACGATTGACCTGGGCAATGCCCCGGACGTCATGGTCCTGCTCCAGGGTCACTCCCCCGGTGCGTTCAACTCCAACATCTACTTCGATGATGTCAAGATCGCCTTCATCGACAAGGATGGCAACGGTGCGTATCTGAAGGACTGCACCACCGCCGAGGCCCTGAAGTAAGGTCAATCTGACCTGTAGGGAACAGTAGGACAACAAAAGGGACGTCTTCGCAAGAGGACGTCCCTTTTTTGATCGGCTGCGTTGTCCGGTTGGCGCTGTTGTGGGCAGCGCCGTGTCGATCAAAGACCCTGCTGGCCTGCTTAGGTGGTCACCGCGTCGGGCACAGTCTCGTTGGGCACAGCTTCGTCTGTCACCGGCTCCACATAGGGCACGCCCATTTGGGCCAAGTAGGCGCGGAAATCGGCGTCGGCCCGCTTGGCATAGGCCCCATAGCGATCCGCCTTGCCGCGCACCCGCTTCTCCAAATCAGGCAGCAGCCCCATGTTGGCCTTCATGGGCTGGAAGTTCTCAGGCTCGGCATGGGTGATGTAGTGCAGCAGCGCGCCGATCATGCTGGTGCGCGGGAACGTCAGCAGCGGTTCGCCGCTCAACTGCCGCGCCAGGTTGATGCCCGCGATCAGCCCGCCCATGGCGCTGCCTACATAGCCTTCTGTCCCGGTGATCTGCCCGGCGAAGAAAAGGTCCGGCCGCGTGCGGAATTGCAGCGTAGGGTGGAGCAGCGTGGGGCTGTTGATGAAGGTGTTGCGGTGCATCTGGCCCAGGCGCACAAACTCCGCCTCTTCCAACCCCGGAATCATGCGCAGCACTTCCTCTTGCGCGCCCCAACGCATGTTGGTCTGGAACCCAACCATGTTGTAGAGCGTGCCCGCCACGTTGTCCTGGCGTAGCTGTACCACAGCATAGGGGCGTCGCCCTGTGCGCGGGTCGCGCAGCCCCACAGGGCGCATAGGGCCAAAGGCAAGCGCATCGACCCCGCGCGCGGCCAGCGCTTCAATGGGCATACAGCCTTCAAAGTAGCGCTCCAACTCCTTTTCAAACTCCTTGAGTTGGACCTTGGGCGCGGCCAGCACCGCTTCGACAAAGGCTTCATACTGCGCCTTGTCCATCGGACAGTTGATGTAGTCGCCCTCGTCGCCGCCCAGTTCGCTGTTGCGATCATAGCGGCTCTGGCGGAAGGCGATCTCCATGTTGATCGAGTCCGCCACCACAATGGGGGCCATGGCATCGTAGAAATAGAGATATTGCTGGCCGGTGAGCGCCTGGATCTGCGCGGTGAGCGCATCGCTCGTCAGCGGACCTGTGGCGATGATCGTGGGGCCGCTTGGCAGTGTGGTCACTTCTTCACGGCGCACTTCGATGTTGGGGTGGTTGTGGATGCGCTCGGTGATCTCCGCGGCGAACTCGTCGCGGCTGACAGCCAGCGCGCTGCCCGCGGGCAGCGCATGTTTGAACGCGGTGCGGATGATCAAGCTGCCCAAGCCCAGCATCTCATGCTTGAGGATGCCCAGGGCACGGTCGGGCAGGGTGCTGCCCATCGAATTGCTGCACACCAACTCGGCCAGCCGGTCGCCTGTGTGGGCAGGGGTGGGACGAACGGGGCGCATCTCGTACAGCCGCACCCCAATGCCGCGATTCGCAAGCTGCCAGGCGGCTTCCGTGCCCGCCAAGCCGCCACCGACGATAGTGACCGTCTGGTTGACAGTCGGGTTAGTCGATTGGGTCATGGTGCGTTTCTCCCTCATTTTCAAACCGCTGCGCCGGCATGGGCTGATAGAAACGAACGGTGTGTGGCGCACACGTTCGCGCCGGGCGCGGCAGAACAGTCGAGCCGATAGTCCCTGGATTGTAGCGCAGCGCGGACAGCCCGGTCAATTCACCATCCCGCCCAATGGCTGCACGGTTCGTTTTGACATAATGGATCTAGCGCGGCCTGGATTCGCTTGCGCCACGCAGAGCACAAATCGAAATCGGGCTGATTGTCAGGGCCGCGCGACCATGTTATACTGCCAAAAAGCATGAATGAGTGCATTCTTGTGTGACTCTGCAGTGATACTTGTCGACCACACAAGCCAAGCCCCACAAGTGAGCGAGCCATGAACCCAGTCGATATTATCATTAAAAAGCGCGACGGCCATGAACTGACGCCTGACGAACTCGCCTTTTTTGTTAACGGCTTTGCCCGCGGCGAGATCCCCGATTATCAGGCCGCGGCGTGGGCGATGGCAGTCTATTTCCAGGGCATGACCGATGCGGAAGCCACCGCGTTGACCCAAGCGATGGCCGCCAGCGGCGATCAACTTGATCTGCACGATGCGCTGCCCCACGGCACGGTCATCGTGGACAAACATTCAAGCGGCGGCGTCGGCGACAAGACCACCCTAGCTGTGGGGCCGATTGTTGCCGCGTGCGGTCTTTACGTGGGCAAGATGAGCGGTCGCGGCCTTTCGTTCACCGGCGGAACCATCGACAAACTGGAGAGCTTTACCGGCTGGAGTCCTGATCTGAGCGAGGCGCAGTTTCGCCGCCAGTTGCAGGATGTGCGGCTGGTGATCGCGGGGCAGACGGCAGACCTGGCCCCTGCGGATAAAGTGCTCTATGCGCTGCGCGATGTGACAGGAACCGTGCCCAGCCTCCCGCTGATCGCGGCCAGCATCATGAGCAAGAAATTGGCCGCGGGGGCCGACGCCATTGTCCTCGACGTGAAGTGCGGCAGCGGCGCGTTCATGCAGCGCCAAGAGGAAGCGACCCACCTGGCGCAGTTGATGGCGAGCATCGGCGCGCGCGCCGGTCGTCAAGTGGTGGCGCTGATTACGCAGATGGATCAGCCGCTGGGCCATGCAGTGGGCAATGTGTTGGAGGTCGAAGAGGCCATTGCAACGCTGCGCGGGGAAGGGCCGGAGGACTTTCGCACGTTGGTCGAGCAAGTCTCGGTCGAGATGATCCGCCTTGGCGCGCCGGATCGGGATCAACTGGACGAAGCGACCGCGCGCAGCCGTGTGCAAGCCGTGATCCAGCGCGGCGATGCCCTCGCCAAGCTGCGCGAGTTTGTCGCCAGCCAGGGCGGCGATGCCACGCTCGTCGATCACCCGGAGCGTATGCCCCATGCGCCGGTGACGGTTGACGTAACCGCCGCGGCCCGCGGCTATGTCGCCCAGGTGGCCCCGCGCGAGATCGGGCTGGCTGTGGTGGCATTGGGCGGCGGGCGGCGCAAAAAGGACGATCCAATCGACCACCGGGTCGGCGTCATTGTCCATGCCAAAGTGGGCGATGTGGTTCCCGCTGGCGCGCCCTTGGCGACGATCCATGCGGCAAGCGAGAAGGACGCGCAAGCGGTTTACGACGCGGTACAAGCGGCGTTCCAGGTGGTCGACCAGCCTGTTGCGCCTTTGCCGATTTTATTGGGGCGTGTCACCTCAGCGGATACGAAGCAGGCTACCAGACAGTGAGCTTGCGCTCTGCGATGACGCAGTCATACAGCGTGGTTGTCTCTTGGGCGATGCGTTTCCAGTCGTAAAGCCGTTCGACTTCGGCCAGCGCACGCCGCCGCCGCCGGGCTGCCTCGGTCTGTTCGAGGAAGAGCTGCCGCGTCGCCCAGGCAATGCTGCCCGGATCGTTGGGGTAGATCGTCAGCCCGTTTTCCTGATGCTTGACAACCTCGCCCAGCCCGCCAACATCGCTGGCAATCACGTTGCAGCCCAGCGCCATCGCTTCCAGCGCCACAATGCCAAACGGCTCGTACAGGCTGGGGAAAATGGCCGCGTCCACGATCTGATAAAGCCAGTCCCGCTGTTGGTCGGTGATGAAGTCGAGAAAGTCGATCGCATGATCGACGCGCAGCTCGGCAGCCAACGGCCAGAGATGGCGGCCGTTTTTGCCCGCCACCAACAGCCGTGTCGTCGGGAAGTCAGCCAAGATCTGCGGCATGGCTTTGATGAGGATATGCAGCCCTTTTTCGTGGACAATGCGCCCGACGAAAAAGAGCAGACGCTCATTGTTGGGCGCATATTGTGCGCGCAGCCGCATCCGCTCCGCCGGTGGGCAGGGATAGAGTTGGTTGAAGCTAATGCCGTTGGCAATCACCGCAATCTTGTCGCGGGGCGTGCCGAAATAGGCGTTTAACTCGTTCGTCATGAAGTGGCTGCACACGATGACACGCCACGCTTCATGGCAGATCTCTTTTTCCAGCGCGTCGATCTGCACGCTGGTGCTGTTGGGCAGATAGCCTTGATGCCGCCCGCGCTCGGTGGCGTGTATGGTCACCACCAGCGGGATCTTGTATTCGTGTTTGACGCGCATCCCCGCAACGCCGGTCAGCCAGTCATGAATGTGGACCAACTCATACTCTTGGCTTTCAAGCAGTTGGCGCGCGTACTCGAACAAGGCATGGTTGCCGCGGATCACACTGTTGTAAAGATCGTTGGAATCAGCAGGCGGCGTTTCGACGCGGTGAATGGTGACTGTGTCGCCAATCGACTCTTGCGCGGGGCCGCCGGCATAGTCGGTGGTAACCACATCGACATGAAGCGGGGTGTAACGGCTGCGTACATCACGCAGCGCGGGAATCAGGCCAGCAACATGCTTGCCCATTCCGCCAACCACATAGGGAGGATATTCCCAAGTTAAGACTAGGATACGCATAGGCTAGATTTCACAATGCAGCGCAGGTGACTGCGACTAGGGGGTCGGTTCGAAGGCTGCGCCAAGATCTCGGTGCTGCACTTCCCACGATAAAGATGACGTGCGTGACGGCGTATTCGTGACGCCGAACGCTTGGTCCAAGGCTGTGCAGGTAGCCATATAGGTGAGTTGAGCAATTGGCAAATCAGGGGTATGCGGCGCCAACAGCCCATTATAATCAGAAAGGCTCCAAACAAGCCAACGCGCCATCGGGGAATCAGGCGTGCCGCTGCTATCCGCCGCTAAGTGGGCGGCCAAGATGTCGCCTCCAACAGGGTTCACCAGCCAAAAGGCTGGGAACCTACCTGCTGTGTGCTGGCGCTTTAACCATGCTGCGCCTTGGGCTGCATCGCCCAACCACAGCACACTATCACCGGCCATACCTTCATCGGCTATCACTTCACCGGCCAGCAGGGTTGAACCGGACCACTCTACCAACTGGACGCTGCCAGTTTCGACCAGCCAATCGTCGGCCATCTCTTCCGGCAGGTCTACCATTAATATACGGCCGCGCGCCTGATTTGGTTGCGCGGCCTGCAAAAGCTCGGCCAACCACTCACTAGATTGGGGCGGGGCAAAGCCCCCCGATGGGTCGACCGTCAGCGGCGCAATCCAAGGCCGCGGCGATTCGCCCAGCACCGAATGGGCAGCGGCGACCGTCGCGGGGGTAAACGGGCCGACGACTGCCACAACCGCGGGGTCAACCAAGAGCTTTTGCGCCGCACGCACAGCTTTGTCCGGGTCCGCGCTATCATCCAAGGCCACCGGCACAACGCCAACGTCGGGCGGCGCGCAGTCGGCCAGCGCCGCGCGCAGGGCATCCAACGCCGCGTAGCCGCTTTCTCGGTAAAGCCCCTCAAAGGGCGCAATCAGGCCAATCTTGGCGATGCGCGGGGTTCCCCTGAACGATGATCCTGTGCAGCCGCTGACCAGCGCAGCCACCATCAGCAGCCACAACCAGCCAACATTGCTCAGGAGGGGATGGCCCGCGGACCACCCCCTCCTTGTTGTTTGCTTATGCCCCTCTCTGCCAGAGGGTGTGCCAGACCAACGGCGTCGATGCATCACAGAACAAGCCGCCTATCCATCACCAATCGAGCAACAGCCGAATCAACAGCCATCAGATTAATAGCCAAAGAAGCGCATGTTTTGCTCATGCTCGGCCAGGGTGCGGGTAAAGACGTGCCGCCCGTCATCGCCTGTGGCGAGGAAGAAGCAGTAATCCGTGGCCGCGGGGTTGCGCGTTGCCTCGATGGCGTTGAGGCCAGGGCTGGCGATGGGGCCTGGCGGCAGGCCAGGGTTGAGATAGGTGTTATAGGGGCTTTGCACCGTTGCATATTCTGCAAGCGACTGGGGCTTCCACCACCAGTTGCCCACCGTGCCGCGCGCATATTGGACGGTCGGGTCAGCTTGCAGATAGGGGCCGCCCACCTCCCCGACGCACGTTCCATTGAGACGGTTGAGATAGACGCTGGCGATCAGCGGGCGTTCGTCCGCCTGCACTGCTTCACGCTCGACAATGCTGGCTAGGGTCACCAACTCGCGCCCGCTCAGGCCGCTGGAACCGCCGGCCAACCCGCCGTCGCCGACCTTGGCTTCAAAGTTATCCAGGAAGGGGCGTAAGACGATCTCCGGCGAGCTGGCAAAGACCGGCAGCCGGTAGGTGTCGGGGAACAGATAGCCTTCGAGCGTTGCATCCGCGGGCAGATCTTGCAGGAAATCATACTCCTGGAACAGCTCCAGGCTGCGCGGGGCGCGCACAGCCGCCAAGAACTGATCCGGTTCCATGATGTTGTTTTCCGCCAGCCGTTCCGCGATCTCTTCGACGCGGAAGCCTTCGGGAATGGTGACAAGTGCTTCTTCAAAGAGCGCGGTTTGCAGCGCTTCGGCTATCTCTGGAATGGTCATGGTCTCGGCCAGCATGAAGTTGCCTGCCTCGATGCGCCGTTCCAGCCCAGTCACACGCAGATAGAGGTTGAACAGATCGGCGTCATGCACAAAGCCTTGGGCGGCCAAGCGCGCAGCCACAAAGCGCGCCGGTTCGCCGGGCGAAATGACAAAGGGCCGCGGGCGCGGGTTGTCGCCTGCCGCAATCGTCAACTCCTGTTCGCGCAGGCGCAGGCTAAAGGCGAGGATCTGGTGTTCGATGTTTTCGGGCGTCAGCGCCCTTTCGGCCGCGGTCGGGTCGATCAAGCCGCTCGTCGATTGGGGCGCGCCGAGCAACTGCTCGGACAGGTGCGCTTCAGCCACAATCCAGACACCCGCCAGCACCGCAACCACCGCGGCCAAGAAGCCCAGGCGCACCAAGTTGGTCAGAATGGTTTGCGGCCGCGCCAGATCGCGCCAGTCCAGCCGCGCCGTCTGCGGGTGATAGCGGGCGCGGATTAGATCGCGCCGCTGTTGAAGGGGAAATTTCCCGGCCAATGCTCTACTCCTGAACAGGCCCCGCGGCCGCGCCGGTTTCATCCGTTGCGGCAGGCCGCGGGGGCAGGACAATGACTTCGTTTACCGGCTCGCCGCGGCGCAGCGCGTCGAGCAGACTTTGCAAAATGACCGCCGCGGCCGCGGCATCTTCGCCCACTTCCGGCGACCAGCGGTCGGCCAGTTGATTGGCGGCATAGGTGCTCAACCGTTCGTCCCACAGCGCCACGGCAATGGGGCGGCCCAACAGGGCGCGCAAGGCATGGGCAAGCCGCATGGCCCATTTGCGCGTGGTTGCCGCCTGGGGGCCGCTGCTGCCGTCCATGTTCAACGGCAGGCCACAGACCACGCCCGTCACATCTTCCGCTTGAACAATGGCGGCGAGTTCGGCAAAGTCGGCGTTGCGGCTGCGCCGTGTGAGTGTGCGCAGCGGGCGCGCAGCCAAGCGCAGCGGATCGCACACGGCAATACCGATGCGCGCCAGCCCCATGTCCAGCCCCAACAACTTGCCGCTTGGCGGCAGACCGGCAGAGGCATCGTCTGCTTGAGCGCCCGCGTTTTGTTGGCTGTCTTGCTGCCTGTCTTGTTGACGGTCTGGTCGATCGCTCACGGTGCGTCTGTGTTGCTGCCTACCGAACTGGGTAGACTGCCCCCGTATTCAATACGTACCTGGATACGGCTGGGGAACGTGGGCAATGTATCCAGCCATTCCGGATCGCGATAGAGTTCGGGCGGGCGCGCCACGCGCCAACGCGAGGTAATCGCGGCAATGGCATCCTCTGGAGTCTCGCCCGCGATCATCTTGCTGACCTCCTCCGGGTCGACCGGGATCACGTAATCCGCGCCCGCGGTCATGGTGAACTGCACCTGGCGGCCTAGGGCCACCGCGCCCGGTTCGCGCTGCGTCGTGAC
>CAZZNG010000033.1:0-30474 GCA_964655505.1 uncultured Litorilinea sp.
TGAGAGCAGCGCGGACGAACGAGCCTATCAGGTTGTGCGCCGCATTGGCAGCAGTTCACAATATTATATCTTCGACCCGGAAATGGAGACGCGCATCTGCGAAGGCAAGGCCGACGTGATGCGCTTTTTGCGTACTCATTTGAACGTCGAGCCGGGGACAGACCTGCGCGCGCTGTTTCAAGATGCCGTGGGCGTGCCCCAGGGGACGCTGACCGCGGCCTTTTTGCTCAATGAGGGCGCGCGCAAGAAGGTCTTTGATTCGCTGCTGCAAGTCGAGGAATATCAGCGTGTATTTGATCGGCTGCGCGAGCCGGTGAATGTGCTCAAGAGCCGCAAGAACGATGTCACGCTGGAGATCACGACCATGACCACGCGGCTCGAACGGCTGCCCGAACTCCAGGAGAGCGTGGCGACGCAGGCGCGCGAACTGAACGAAGCCAATCAAGAGTTGGCAAAATCCACCAAGGCGCTGGCGCTGATCCAAGCGCAGCGGGCCAAGCAGGAGGAAGCGCGCGAACGCGCGGTGAACGCGGAGCGCGCCTTGGCAGAGGGGAAGCAGCGGCTGGCGGCCATCCAAGCGCAGTTGGAGGTGGCAAAGCAAGCTGTCGCCGACGCGGAAGAGGCCGCGGCGGTATTGGCCGCGAATGAAGCGGGCTACAAGCAGATGGTGGCAGCCCAAGCCGAGCAGCAGACGTTGGACCAGCAGGTGCGGGCACGCCAGCAGGTCGAGGCCAAGCGCGCGCAGGCCGACCGCAGCGCGGCTGCATTGCAGGCGACGCTGGCCGGGCTGGAAGATGAGTTGAAGCGGGCGGACGCGGCCGCCAAGGTGGTGGCATCGCTGGAAGCGGATGTGGCGCAGCAGACGCTCTTGGAGGAGCAGTTGGCCCATGCCAAGACCCAGCGCGCGCGGCTGGAGGATGCCAAGCAGCGCGCCGCTGAAGCCGCCAAGCAGGTCCGCCGCCTGACGGAGCAGTTGAGCAATCTGGCAGGCCAGTTGGCCCAGGCCAAGACGTTGCAGGATGAGCAGCGCGCGCTGCAACAGGAGCGGGATGCGCTGACCACGCAGGCGCGTGACCAGCGTGACAGCATGTCCACCCTGGCAAGCCGGGCCGAGATCATCAAGGAGCAGACCAAGCAGCTTGAGTCGGTAAATACGGCCCATTGCCCTGTTTGCGAACAGCCGCTGACGCCGGCCCATCGCAAGACCATGCTGGCGCGCAACCAGAAGCAGCTTGACGGGCTGCGGGCCGAGTGGCGCGAAGCAAGCGCAAGAGTCAAGGCGTCGGAAGAACGTCTGACGGCTATGCAAAACCGGCTCAATGAGCTACAGCAAATGCTGCTGCGGCTGCCGCGTGCCGAGGAGCAAGCGCAGACCGAGGCGCTGCTTGCACAGAGCCGGGAGGCCCAAGAGCAGGCACAGGCCCAGGCCGACCAATTGGATGGGGTTGCGGGCAAGGAAGCAGCGTTGACCCAAGCATTGCAGGCATTGGGCGACCCGCGCAGCCGCTACAATGTGGCGCGCGAGCAGGCCGCGCGCAAGCCGGAGATCGAGGCGCGGCTGGACAAGGCGCGCAAGGACGTAGACGCGCTAAACGAGACGCTGGCACAGCTTCAGCAGGAGGTGGCCGCGTTTGGCGATCTGGATGCCAAACTGGACGCGGTGAACGCGACGCTGCGCGCCCACGAAGCCGCGTATCAAGCCTACTTGGGCAGTCGGCGTCAAGCCGCGGAACTAGGGCCGCGGCGCGAACGGATGCAGGCGCTTGGGGAGGAAGTCAGTACGCTGCAAAACACGGTGCAGGCGCTGGATGCACGCCACAAGGAGGCTGTCAAAGGCTTCGACGCGGGCGCTTATGCCGCGGTGGTGGAGCAGGAGCGCACGCTGCAGGAGACGCTGGGCGGCTTGCGCGCGCGCATCAAACTGCTGACCGAGAACAAGGCGCGCGGCGAGGCCGAGATCGAGGCGCTGGAAGCGCTCAAGGTGCATCTGCAAGAGGCCCAGGCGCGGCTGGACAAGCTCAACGAGACTGAGGAGGCGTTGGAGTTGATCCGGCGGCTCTTGCGCCAAGCGGGGCCGTATATTACCGAGACGCTGGTACGCCAGATCAGCGACGGCGCAGGCCAGATCTTTAGCGATCTGATGCAGGACTACAGCCGCCATCTCTCTTGGAACAAGGACTACAGCATCACGCTGGAGGTGGACGGGCACGAACGGCAGTTCAGCCAGCTTTCGGGCGGCGAGCAGATGAGCGCGGCGCTGGCTGTGCGTCTGGCACTGCTGCGCGAGATGAGCAGCATCGACATTGCCTTTTTCGACGAACCAACTGCTAATCTGGACGAGACACGGCGCGAAGCCTTGGCGCGGCAAATTTTGCAGGTGCGCGGTTTCCGCCAGTTGTTCGTCATCAGCCATGACGACACCTTTGAGCAGGCCACGCAGAACCTGATCCGCGTCGACCGGCAGGGGGGAACAAGCCGCGTCAGCTACGGCTAGAAAAAGGTTTGAATCGTAGGGGATGGGCTGCGCTGGGCAACCGGCGCGGCCTTTTTTGTTGGCTGTCTTTTTGTTGGCTTGATCAGGCGCGTTGGGTGAGCAGCACCCAGTAGGGCATGAAGCCGTAGTACCAGGCGAGCCAGAGACTCAGCCGCAGCCCGTGGAGGCCGTCGCGCCGCGCGTCTAGGGTGACATAACGACGGCGGAATTCGCGCAGGGGCTGAAGCAGGAAGTTGTGCGGACGGGGCCGGATGCCGCGCTGGGCAAGCATATCGGCTTCATAGCGGGCGTAGGCGCGCTGTTTGGTGTGGAAATGCTGCCAATCGCGGTAATTGTAATGAAGCAGGGGCGCGGTTAAGTGCGCTGTCTTGCCGCTGACCTCGACGATCTCATGCACCGCGCGCGGGGCATAGTGGGCCGCGCCGCGGCGCAGCAGGCGCAGTTGATAGTCGGGGTAGAAGCCGCCGCCGCGCGTCTCTTTGCCCGCGATAAAGTTGCGCCGGGGCAGCCAATAGCCGTCGATGGGGGCTGTTGCTGCGGCATCCGCGGCGAGTCGTTGGTGGATTTCATCTGCCAGTTCGGGCGTGACGCGCTCGTCTGCATCGACAAATAGAATCCATTCGGCGTTGATGGCGTCGAGCGCGGCTTGGCGCTGGCGACCGTAATCGTCAAAGGGGCGATAGACCACCCTGGCCCCGGCTTGCTGCGCCAGGTCGCGCGTGGCGTCGGTCGAGCCTGAATCCCACACCACCACCGCATCCACCCAACCGCGCAGCGCGGCCACACAGTCCGCGATGTGCTGCGCTTCGTTACGCGTGAGGATGACGGCTGCCAGATGCACTGGGCTGCGTTGGCTCATGGCGCGGTTAAAGGCGGGCGACGACGGCATGGGCGGCTAGTTCTTCGGCGAGTTCTGTGCCGGTGATTTGGCCGCGGGCGAAGCGCCGTCGCGCCTGTCGCATACGCGCGCGGCTGCCCAGGCGCATGATGGCGCGCGCGGCGGCACGAAAGCGCGGGGAAAAGCGATCCGGGTATTTGCCATAGAAGCGCATACGCGAGCGCCACAGGCGTTCATAGGCAGGCCAGCGCACTTGGCGGCTGCTGCGCCCTTCGTGGTGGATGACGTGGGCTGTGGGCAGCGCGTAGATTGCCCAGCCCGCGGCCTGCATCCGCAAGCACCAATCCATCTCTTCGCAGTACATGAAATAGCCGTCGTCCAGCCCGCCGACCTGCCGGATGGCCGCGCCGCGCACCATCATGGCCGCGCCCAGGACAAACTCCACGGGGAAGGGGGCTGTCCCCTGCCAGGCCGACGCGGGATAGCGCCCGTTGAGGCGGCTGTTGTGCAGCCGCTGCGCGCCGCGCAGCCCCGTTAGGGGAAAGAAGTCGATGAGGAGTTGGCCCAGGCCGGGGAAGCGAAATGCGCCATGTTGAAAGCTGCCGTCGCCATAGCGCAGGTGCGCGCCGCAGACCGCGGCATTGGGCGTGGCGGCCAGAAAGCGCACCAGGCGCACCAGCGCGTCGTCGACCAGTTCGGCATCGGGGTTGAGCAGCAAAACGTAGTCGGGCGGCGCAGCCTGGCCTGGCTGCGCGCCGATCAACGTGTCGATGGGGGCTGTGCGCGGCGGATCGACGGGAAAGCCCAGGCGCGCCAGCGCCAGATTATTGCCGCCGGTGAAGCCGAGGTTGACCGACGACGCCACTAAATCCACCTGGGGAAAGTCGCGCGCGACCATCTCTGCACTCTGATCTTGCCCGGCATTGTCGATCACGGTGACGTGCAGTTGCCAATCATCGGGCAGGGGGGTGGCATAGATGCTGGTCAACGCGCGGCCCAGGTACTCGCGCGTGTTGTAGCTGACCAGGACGACGGCGATGTGCAACATAGGTTCAGGGCACGCCTACGATCACGGTGATGCGGTCCACGTCGTTGTTGGCAACGTCAACGCTTTGGTGGATCAACCCGCCCCACCAGAATTGGGTTGCGATGGGCGGCGCTTGGTCAAAAATGATGCAGCCGCTGACCTGGCCGGATGTGCCGGGCATCAAGTACCACTGTTCATACCCCTCGATCACCCTGCGTTCCAGATCCTCTTTGCGGCCAATGGCCCAGCGGAAGGGGAAGTCGATGCCGGTCGTATCGTAGTTGACGCCAAAACGCCATACGCCTGGCTGCGGTCCCCAAGCGTCGTCGTCGAACTTGTTGGCAAGGGTGTTGTAGTTTTCGCTGAAATTGTACTCTTGCCCCGGCCACGGACCCGATGTGCGGATGGGCACCTCGCCCATGTTGGTGACAATGGCGCTGAAGCAGAGTTTGTCGCCCAGCGCCAGGGAGACGGTGCGGTTCATCTCGCCTTGCCAGTTGATTTCCCCCTGCGCGATATCGGCGCGCGGCTTGCCACCCTCTTCGATGGTTAAGGGCTGCTCCACGCGCACGGCATTGCCCGCGGCATCGCGCGCCTCGCCGATGATTTTATAGGTTCCATCGGGCGGGGGAACGGCGTTGAGATCGACGCCGCCTTCATAGCGATATTCGTGATAGCCCTCTTGGGTCGGCTTGACCACGCCGGGCGCTTCGGCAATGGGCAGCCGGATGCTGGGCTTCTCCGGATCAACCAGATAGACCAGGACGCGCTCCACATCTTTGGTCAGGTAGTAGCTGATGCTGACCCAGTCGTCGCGCAGCCCGTCTTGGTTGGGCCGAAAGATCTGGGGGATGACCGCGAAGTTGTGCAGTTGGGGGACTTCCGTGTCGCCGTCGCTCAGGGTGATGGTGCCGGAGACTTGGGTCACGTTGCCGTCGTCCTCGGCGGCTTCGATGGTCCAGCGGTAGAGGCCATCGGGCAGCACCCAACTGGTGATCTCCTGCACCCCTGCGTCGGTCTCGATCAGGCGGGTTTCTTCGACAGTCCCACCCCAGAAGACGCTGTATTTGCCCGGCGAGCGGCGGCGCGCGTCGCGGAAGTAGTAGCGTTCGCCGTTTTCATTCTCAAAGTAGATGCTGACGTCGGCGGAACGGCGCAGGCTGTACTGGATCTCGGTCACGTCTTGGTCGCCGTCGGCATTGGGCGTGATGGCGTCGGGCGCGATCTGCACGTCGTAGAGCAGCGGCCCCATGGAAACGTCGAGTTGGCCGCAGGCTGTCAACGCCAGCAGGGCCAGCAGCAAGCCGATAGTGCGGCGTAATGGGGCGCGGCGCAGTGATACGCCGCCGCGATGTAGACTGAGTTGGGGTAAACCGAATTGGGACAGAAACGAACAGTTGATCATAGGCAGAGAGTGTAGCAGATTGGACTGGCTTGGGCCAAGGTGGTGGTGTCTGGTTCCGCGCTCAGGCTGTGCGATTTCACGGCTGCACCGTGATTTTACCCAGTTCGATGAGATCGCGGCCATCGTCGGTGGTGAGCCGCGGCAGGCCCACTTCACCTGCATTGTAGACCGCGGCCACTAGTTGATAGGTTCCAGGCTCGGCAGGCGCGTTGATGAGCAGCGTTTGCAGTTCGACTTGGTCGGGCAGCCAGTTGCTGGAGCCGCCGGGCAGCGCTACATCGGCTTGGGCCGCGACCCGCCCATCCGCGCCCAGCCATTGGACTGTGGCCGAATAGTCCACGGGCATGCGGTCAAGCGCCTGCCAAACCAGCGTCAAGGCTACCTGGCCCTCGGCCTGCACATGGTATTGCAGCGGCTCGATGACGCCGAGCAGGTGCAGTTGATCGGCAAAGTTCACATCCAGTGGTGTATTCACTGGCGGCGGCACAAAAATGCGCGAGCTGCCGAGCACACGGAACGGCACGCGCACGAACGATGAATTGGGGGCGGTCACGCCGACTTCGAGCCAGTAATCATCGGCTGGCAGGTGGAGCGGTGGGCGGATCTCCAGCAGCGTGCGTAGCACTTCGTCGTCGGGCCATTGGTCGGTGGGCAGCCGTGGACTCAGCCGCATCACTTGGCGACCGGCAATTTCGTCGGTGTTGCGCACGCGCCAGCGCAGTTGCAGATCGTAGGCTTCCTGGGGGCGCTCTTCGGCGTACCAATGCAGTTCAATCGCCACGGCTTGGCCCGGCTCGGCCTGTTCCGCCGATAGGAGCAACTCCAAGAAGAGATCGGGGATGATCTCGGCATAGGTAACGGTGTTCAGCGCGTCGGGGCCTTTGGTCGGCGTGGGCAGGTCGATGTCCAGCGTGATCTGCTTGCCCAGGGGTTGGCCCTGCGGCCCGATCACGTCGAGGCCGGTCAGGTCGCCTTCGATATCATAGAGACCCAGACGCACCCGGTAGCGTCCAGGCAATGCGCCGGGGCCGACCCACTGCTCGGCGGGAATCCGCCCCAGGTTGACCTGGTCGCCGCGCCAGCGAAAGGTTGGGTAGTCATAGCCCGCGGGCCGCCGGTCCTCGATGCGCTGGAAAGGGATGCCGTCCACCGTGTAGGTTTGGCCTGCCAGGTGCAGGTCGCCGTCAATCGGCGCGCGGTCTGGGTGTACTTGCCAGAAAAGCAATAAATCGCCCTGCTCGGTGACCTGATGATCGACTAGATAGATCTGGTCGCCAAAATTGAAGCTGTCCGACAGCACGTCGGTCGGCTCGACCAGAATGGCGTCGGCGTTGATGTCTTCGTAGTGATGGAGCCGCAACTGCCAAAAGTCGTCGCCAACTTCCTTTTCCTCGCCCGCTAGCTGAAGCTGCAGCGGTACGATGTTCATCGGATCGACCACTTCATGCTGCCATTGTACCAACCAGACATCGCGCGTGCCCGCCAGCGCGTCGCGCAGCGGCCCCGCGCTGTTTTTGATGTCCAACACCGCGTTGACATCCAGGATTTCCAGATCGGGCAGGCGCAGCGGCGGCAGGTCGGGCGCATAGTAGTTCCAGACCGGCCAGGCGTGGCCGCTGACGAGGATGATCAAGTCGTCGCTGGTGCTGTTCGTGCCGGGATTGGCCCCATCGTTTTCGGCGTGGATCTGGCTGCGCACGTAGCGGCTCAGGTTGCGCCATTCGGCTTTGGTAAAGGCCGGGTCGAAAAACCAATTGCGGTCGGCATAGGTAAAGCCTGCGTGCAGCAGTACAACGACGAGCAGGGCCAAGCCTGATGCAACACGCACAAAGGGCGTGCGCAGTGCGCTGCCCCAGCCCCACCCGCGCAACCGGATCAGGGAAGTCAGGCCTGCGCTCCAGAGCAGCAGCAGACCGGGCAGCGCGATCATCACATAGCGCGCGTTGAATTTGGGCGTGAGCGAAGCCAAGAGCAGCACCGCGGAGACAGGCAGCGCCAACCACATGAAGGCATAGAGGATGGTGCGCGGCTGCACCGAGCGGCGCATCAACAACGCTGCCGTCGAAATCAGGGTCAGCACGCCATAGGGAATCAGCAGCCTGGTGGCAACGCTTTCCAGCACTGTTTCGCCGCTGGTGAAACTGATTGCGACGTGGCGGATCGCTTCGCCCACTTTAAGCTGCCCGTCCCAATAGCTGGCGTCGACGCTTAGGCGCGTCAAAAGCGTGGTGATCCACGGGAGATAGAGCGCCAGCACGACCAGATTCGCCAGCACGAAGCCCATGAGCGGGCGCGGGCGAATGGTGGAGGGCAGATCCGCGTCGGCATCAGCCGGTTCGGCCATCCCCTTGAGGCGGGGCAGGATGAAAAGTTGGTCGAGCAAATACGCCAGGGCAAGCGCCATGAGCAAGAAGAAGGCGAAATAGTGGGTGTAAATGGCTGCCGTGGCGACGACCACATAGGTCGCCCAATAGCGTGCGCGGTGACGGATGGCTGCTTCGCCGTGGATGATCAGGTAGCCCAGGAGCACGCCGAGCGCGGTCAGCATGGCGTACATGCGCGCTTCTTGGCTGTAATAGAGCAGCAGGGGGTGGAAGGCCGCCAGGGATGCCGCCAGCAGCCCTGCCAGCCGCCGCCGCGTCAGCGCAATGGTCACAGCCGCGAGCAGGGGAACCGTTAGCACGCCAAAAAAGACGGAGGGATAGCGCAGGCTCCATTCGCTCCAACCGCCCAGGCGACCCCAAGCAGCCACCACATAATAATAGAGCGGCGGCTGGATGTCGTCGGCAGTCCAGCGCGTGAGTTCGGCCAGGCCGCGCCGCGCGATTTCCGCGGTGACCCCTTCGTCATACCAGAGGCTTTGCGCGTCGAGCAGGGTGAGCCGGAGCGCAAGGGCGGCGAGGGTGAGCAGTGCAAGGCCGATCCGGCTAATCGTTCGGGTGCGCGTCTGCATCGTTCAGCTAGTTGGCCTGCGTGGGGAGGTTCACTTCGCCCGGCTGTTCGACGGTTGTTGGGCTGTCGAGCGCGCTCGCGGGCGATTCAGCGGGCACGGTGGGCGCAGTGGGCACGATGGGCACGGTAGGCGCTGATGGGGCGATGGCTGTGCGCTCGAACGGGGCGCTGATCAGCGCCAACAGCAGTTCGCCGACGGTGGTCCACACGCGCATGGCAAGGGCTAGAACGGCAATCACCGCGGGGTCGATGCGCGGGGCAAGCAGAAGCAGAAACGCACCTTCGCGCACGCCAAAGCCGCTGGGCGTGATCAAGGCGAGAAAGCCAATGGTGTAGGCTATCGAGTAGGAGGCGACCAGGCTGCCGGTGATTGCCGGATCGAGGCCGACACCGCTGCCTGCTACGCCATAGGCGAAGGCCGCAAACGCCGCGCCCCAGATGATCCAATCCGCGATGCCGAGCAGCGTCAAGCCAATCAGCCCGCGGCGGCGCAGTTGCGCGTGGAGCGGGGGGCGTCCAACCCGCGTCAGCGCCCAGTTGAGCAGGGCGACCAGCCAATCGGGCCGCCAAAGCAGCACAAGCGACGGCAGCACAATGGCAGCCAGCAACCACGGTGCAGCCGCGCCCAGGGTATCGTTGAGCGTCCGGGAGAAGAGACTCTGATTGTTGTCCAACAGCACGAACACGGTCACGATAGGCACAGTTGCCAGCAGCACAATCACCTGGAAGAGCGCCAGGCTTGTCATGGTGGCTTCCGCGGGGATGCCGCGGCGGCTGCTGTAGAGGGCGAGGCTGATGGGCTGCCAGATGTTGCCGGGGACGTAGCGCATGAGCGCGCTCAGGAACCAGATGCGTATGGCGGCAAAAAAGGGCAATTGTGTGTGATGGAGCCGAGAGAGCAATTGACGCCACAATTCGATTTCAACGACCCAAGCGCCAAGCGTGAAGAGCACGGCAAGCCCCAGCCAACCGGCATGGATTCGCCAAGGGTAGGTGCGTAGCGTGGGCCATTGACTGGACAAATAGCCGCCAATCAAAAGCAGCGCTATCAGTAGAATTGCGAATTGTAACCAGCGGGCGAGACGACGCAACATACACCACGGTGTTGGAAAGCCAAATCGCCCTTGAACGGCTGCTTGGGCGACAATTCTCCGAGCAATCTACCACGAAGCGCTGCATTTAGCGAATTTGGGGCCGGGATACCTGCGCGCAAGGGACAGTCTCCGCTAAAACTAGGACGGTTCCATTGACAGCCCATAGGGGGGATGGCATAATTTCTCTGTTGACATAGGATTTTGATATAGATTTAACACAGTGATTTGACACAGTCGATGCACTTTTGATTGAGGTGAAACTATCGTGGATAGGTCGACTACTGATCCGGCTAGCGCCGCTGACGCTGCCGCGCCTGGACAGGCAGCCAGCCCAGCGGGTGTGCCGGATGGGGTGAACGGGAGCGCGGCGGGCACGCCAGCCGCTGAACGCGCCGAAAATCTAGATTTCATTCGTGCTATCGTCGCCCGCGACGTGGCGGAAGGCAAGTATGGCGGTCGAGTCGTCACGCGCTTTCCGCCGGAACCCAACGGCTATTTGCACATCGGCCATGCCAAGTCGATCAGCCTCAATTTCGGCGTGGCCGAGGAATTCGGCGGCGTGTGCAATCTGCGCTTTGACGATACAAACCCGGAAACCGAGGACATCAAATATGTACAGGCCATCCAGCGCGATCTGCACTGGCTTGGCTTTGATTGGGAAGACCGTCTCTATTTTGCCTCGGACTATTTTGAGCAACTCTATCAATATGCGGTCCAGTTGATCAAAGACGGCAAGGCCTACGTGGACAGCCTCAGCGAGGAGGAGATCCGCGCCTATCGGGGCACGGTGACTGAGCCGGGCCGACCTAGCCCTTACCGCGACCGTTCGGTTGAGGAGAACTTGGATCTCTTCCAGCGTATGCGCGCCGGTGAGTTTCCCGATGGCGCGCACGTCCTGCGCGCCAAGATCGACATGGCATCGCCCAACATGAAGATGCGCGATCCGCTGCTCTATCGGATTCGCCACGCCAGCCATTATCGCACCGGCGACAATTGGGTGATCTACCCCATGTATGATTTCGCGCATCCGCTGTCGGATGCCATTGAAGGCGTGACCCATTCTTTCTGCACGCTGGAGTTTGAGAACAACCGCGACATCTACGAGTGGTTGATGGAGAATACGCAGGAACCACCGTGGCCCCATCAATATGAGTTTGCGCGGCTCAACCTGGACTATACGGTCATGAGCAAGCGCAAACTGTTGCAACTGGTGGACGAGGGGCATGTGGACGGATGGGACGACCCGCGCATGTTGACCATTGCAGGGCTGCGGCGGCGCGGGGTCACACCGGAAGCGATCCGTGCGTTCGCTGAACGGGTCGGCGTTGCCAAGACCAACAGCCGCGTCGAGATGTCGCTGCTGGAACACACCATCCGTGACGATCTAAACTACCGTGCGCCGCGCGTCATGGCTGTGCTGCGCCCGCTGCGCTTGGTGATCGTCAACTATCCAGAGCATCAAGTCGAACAGCTTGACGCCGCGTACTGGCCGCGTGACGTGCCCAAGGAAGGCACGCGCAAGGTTCCCTTTAGCCGCGTCCTCTACATCGAGCAGGACGACTTCATGGAGGATCCGCCGGCGGATTTCTACCGGCTGGCCCCAGGGCGCGAGGTGCGGCTGCGCTTCGGCTATATCGTCAAATGCGAGAAGGTGATCAAAGATCCCGCCACTGGCGCGATCATGGAAGTCCACTGCACCTATGATCCGGCGACGCGCGGGGGCACGGTGCAAGGGCGGCGCGTGCCGGGCACGATCCATTGGGTGTCAGCTTCCCATGCCGTTCCCGCGGAGGTGCGCCTCTATGACCGGCTTTTCACGGTTCCCAACCCCGACGATGCCGAAGAGGGCAAGAGCTTCAAGGACTACCTTAACCCGAACTCGCTGGAGGTGATCACCGGCGCATGGGTGGAGCCGAGCATTGCCAGGGACGAACCTGGCTCCCGCTATCAATTCGAGCGGTTGGGCTACTTTGTCAGTGATATTGAAGATTCGCGGCCGGATCGCTTGGTCTATAACCGGATCATCGAACTGCGCGATACATGGGCCGCCAAGGCTGCAGCCGATGCCGCGGCAGCCGCCGAAGCCGCGGCGCAGGCCGAAGCACAGGCACGCGCGGCCAAGCGCGAGGCGAGCAAGGCGGAGGCCGAGAACCGGCGCAGCCGTACAGAGGTGCGCGACGAGATCCGCGCGGCGAATCCTGATTTGGCTGCGCGCCTGGCGCGCTATACCGACGAGTTGGGGCTGGCGTTTGAGGATGCCGATGTGCTTACCGGGGATGAGGCGTTGGCGCGCTTCTTCGAGGATGCGCTGGCCGCGCACAACAACCCCCAAAGCGTCGCCAACTGGATCACCAACGAGGTGCTGCGCGAGGCAAAGGATACGCCGATAGAGGCGCTGTCGATCCGCGGCGAACAGGTGGGCGCGCTGGCGAAGCTGGTGGACGAGAAGACGATCACCGCGGCGATTGCTAAAGAAGTCTTTGCCGAGATGATGCAGTCGGGCAAGGACCCGGAGGCGATTGTGCGTGAGCGCGGTCTGGAGCCGATCAGCGACCCAACTGAACTGCGCCCGATTGTGGTTGAGGTGATGGAGCGCAACGCGGACAAGGTTGCCCAATATCGCGGCGGCAAGACCGGCCTGTTCGGCTTTTTCGTGGGCCAGGTGATGCGCGCCACCCAGAACCGGGCGAATGCCCAGGTGGTGCAAAAGCTCGTGCGTGAGGAACTGGACGCGGGCTAGGCCGCACCCCTTGCGCTGTTCGACAAGTTGACGGGTCTGGAACCAGTGCGTTCCAGGCCCGTTTTTGATTGGCGCGTTTAGCCTTTGAGCGCGCCTTCGACCAAGGAGCGGAAAAAGACGTTACGCGTGAGCAGGAAAACAAGGATCACCGGCAGCATGATCAGAATGCAGGCCGCGGCCAAGGCGTTGTACGCGGTGAGCGCTTGGGAAATGTACTCATAGACGCCATACATGGCCCCGCGCAGGCTCGCCTCGCTCATGAGCAAGTAGTTGGCGATGAACTCATTCCAGACCATGACATAACTCAGTAGAAAGACGGAGACGAGGCCGGGTGCGGCCAGCGGCGCGATGATGCGCAGCAGCGCGCCCAGCGGCGTTGCGCCGTCGATCTTGGCGGCTTCTTCCAACTCACGCGGGATGGCGTCGAAGAAGCCTTTGACGAGCCAGATGGCGAAGGGGAGTTGAAAGCCGATGTAGGTGACGATCATGAAGAGCCGTTCGCTGTAGCTGGGCAGCAGGTTACGCAGCCCGAAATTCATGCGATAGAGCGCCAGCAGCATGGTCAGCAGCGGCACACCGGAGAGGGCTAAGACCGCGATCAGGAAGGTTTGGCGGCCGCGGAAGCGGTAGCGTGAGAGCGCATAGGCCGCCAGACCTGCAAAGAGGGTCGTGAGGGAGGCCGATGCGGTGGCATAGATCAGCGTATTGGGCATGTACTGGGTCAAGAGGCGGCCTGTGATTGAAAAGCCCCAGGGTCTTGCCGGGTTGGGTTGGGGCAGAAGGACACGGCGATAGCCCTCCCACGAAAAGCGGCAAGCGCTCGGGTCAAAGGCCGCGTTGGGCGTGTCGCAGGGGATGAGGACGGGCGGGTTACGGCGCACATCGTCGGGGTGCTTGACCGAGAGCAGCACGGTGCTGAAGATCGGGTAGAGCATGGCCGCGCAGACGAGGATCAGCCCGCCATTGAGAAGGCCGCGGCGTGCCCAGGCGCGCAGGCCGCGCCGGTTAAAGATAGGCTTCATGGGCGAGAGATGTCCGCAAGATGAGGCCGATCAGCATGAAGTTGAGAACGGCAATAAAGACCGATAGGGCTGCGGCCAAGCCGAAATCCAAGCGAGCAAAGCCCAGCGAATAGAGCAGGTAGCTTAAGACGACGGTCGATGTGCCGGGGCCGCCGCCGGTCAAGCTGAAGACCAGGCCGACGCCATTGACGCCGCCCAGGATGAGATTGAACAGGGCCACGGCGAGCATGGGCCAGATGAGCGGCAGGGTGATGCGGCGCAAGGTCTGTAGGCCGTTGGCTCCATCCATGGCTGCGCTCTCCAACACTTCGCGCGGCACGGTTTGCAGCGCGCCCAGGAGGAGGAGCGTGATGAAGGGCAAACTCTTCCAGGCGGCGGCTACGGTCAGATAGATCAGCGCGGGAGCCGGTGGAAAGGGAATGTTGGGCGCGATCTGGTTGCTGGCGGTGGTGGTCAAGATGGAGATGCCGTTCGGCTCGCCAAAGAGGTGCGGATTGGCGAAAAATGGCGAGAACAGGCCGTAGTCGGGCACGACAAAGAGCCGCCAAACAACCCCGACGATGACGTCAGAGATGACCCACGGAATGAAGATAAGCGTGGTGTAGAGCGGCGTCAGCTTGACGCGCTGCTTGAGCATGAGCGCAACCGCCAGCGCGAGGCTGATGGTAAGGACAACGTAGCCGGTCAGGAAGATGACCGTGTGGCCCACGCTTTGAATGAACGCAGGGTTGGCGAAGAGCCGCCGGAAGTTCTGGAGTCCAACGTAGAGCAGGCGACCTGTGCCTGCTTCGATGCGCCGGGTGCTCAACACAACGGTGTAGAGCGAGGGGTAGAGCTGAATGGCGATAATGATCACGGTGGCGGGCAGGAGCAGCCAGAATGGCAGCATCTTACCCATGCGACGACGCAAGGCTGTTTTGCGGGTCGTCATACGATGTTGAACCAACCCTAGGGCAGATTGTTGTATTCGTCCTCGGCTGCTTGGAGCGCGGCGGCGATGTCGGCGGTTGGATCACCCTTGATTAGCTCGAATAGGGTGCGTGTGATGATGGTTTTTGCTTCGGGAATCCGCAGCAGCGAACCGTACCAGGGGCGGCAGTCGCTGTCGGCCGCGGCAGCCAACGCCTGTTGAAAGACCGGCTTGTCAAAGGCTTCGTTCTCTCGCATGACGGAAGAAGTCGGCACGCCGCCACCCGCGTTGAGCACCCAATCGACCCCATTGTCCGGCTGCATGATCCAATTGATGTAGGCGTATGCGCCTTCGACATTCTGCGCGCCGTTGGGGATGACAAAGCCAAAGACCTCATGGTGGCAGCCTGGCTGCGCGCCTGTGGGCGCAACAAAGGGCGCAATGCCGATGTCGCCCGCGGCAACCGCCTGTTCCATGTCCTGGGCCGTTCCTGTGTTGTAGGCGGTTCCGTCCGGCGCGGTCAGCGGGTTCAAATAGAGATAGGCGATATAGTGGTTGGTGGGAAAGGCCCCGGCCTGGCCCTGTTTGAACGCGGCTTCTTCCTCAAAATTGCCCACGAACACGGCTTCGGACGAGTAGCCATTGGCGACGATCTGGCGCATGAACTCGACCGCGGCGATGTTTTCCGGCGTGTTGAGGCGCATGTTGCCCTGGCCGTCGTCATAGCCGCCGCCAAAGGACGCAAGGGCCTGATAGAAATAGCGGCCCGCGCCTTCACCGTGAAATGCAGTAGACCCCCAATAGGTGAGCGCATACTTGTTCTCTTGCTTCAACTCCTCTGCGGCCTGCAACAGCCCTTCGGGTGTCTTGGGAAAGCCGCCAGGGTAATAGTCTGTCCAGTAAAAGACAACAGAGGAGGAGTGGGAGACGGGCACGCAGTAGATTTTGCCGTCCGGCCCGGTGCAGGCTTCGATGGCCTTGGGGTCGATCTCGTCGTACCAGGGGGCCGAGGTCACGAACTCGGTTAAGTCCTGCACCGTGTTGTTGAGGATGAAGGTGGGCAGATCGCTGACCATGATGCGCATGACGTCGGGCACATCGCCGTTGTTCAGGACCGCGGCGACCAGATCGCGCACCAGATTGAAGTCGCGCGGCACGTTGACCCACTCATATTGCCCTTCAAACTCTTGGTTGAACTGGGGAATGGCGCGCGCTAGATAGAAGTTGCCGACGCGCTCATTGGCCTGTGGATCGGTGTTGTTCTGATCGTAGTAGTACCAGGTCGTGATGATTGTTTCTTCTGCCGCACCCTCTGCTGCCTGTGGTGCGGGTGTGCTGGCCTCTCCCGCGGCAGAGGGGGGGGACTGTGCGATACAGGCCGTCAGCAGGAACAGCGCGAGCATTGTTCCGACGATGAGAAGCTGGCGATGTAGAGCCTGGATAGTCATGATGCCTCCTGTCGAGCGAACGTAGTGAATGCATGCGCTGTTGTGTAGCTGCCCCAGTGTAATGGATGGGGCAGCCATCAAGTCAACCGAATCCCAACTATAGCGCGGGATGCCGCCGCGCGCAAGGAATTTCCTGCCTGGGCTGATGGAAACCTACTGGGCATCGCGCACGGCAATCGAGCGCAGCGGGCCGTACACCGTGGGCGCATCGACGGGCGCGCCGACCCACACGGAGGCGGGCATGGTCAAGCCGGTGGCTTCGACCGCGCCGCCCGCCGCGGCTCCCTGAACGCCGATGAAGGCGTGGCTATGGCGGAACCGGCCGCGCAGATCGGTGGTTACGCCAAGCCCCCGCAGCGCCGCGACGGCTTCCTCGCTCAGACTCATGCTTGCCTCGTCCGCCACGGCTCCGGCGATGACTGTGCCCGGCGGCCATTGCGCCAACCAGGCGGCCATGGCCGCGGCTGGCCCGCTGGTTGATGGATCGTGGGTGTCAAAGACGGCGCTATCCAACACGGTTCCATTGGCAGACAGCGCAACCAGGTTATAGCCGCGGCTGTTGGGGGCAAGCTGTGTTCCGTTTAGGTAGATGGCGGCGAAGTTGCCCACTTCTTCCCCTGCGCTGCGCGCCATCAGCGCCAGGCCGGGCGCAAGGTTCGTCCCAGTTTGGCCGATGGGCGACTCTGCCGAAACCAACTGCGCGGCGGGCGTGGGGGGCGTCTCGAAGGTCAGCGCCAGCCGGTCTACAGGGTGCGCGGCCCATTGGGGCGGGATCTGCAGCGTGTGGCTTGCGCCTGTGTAGCTGCCGAGGCTGTGGCCGTTTAGGCTGTAGCGCACGGCTTGATCGCTGCCATAGGTGAGTGTGACGGTCGCGCCGGTGGTGGGCAGGTCAAGCAGCAGCGCGGGGGTTCGGCGCGTGGCATAGCGCCCGGCAGCCCCATCGCCGAGGGGCGACCAGCCCTCGGCAAGATAACGATGGGCGAGCGAGTCGCCTGCATTGACATCAGGATGAATAGCGGCCGCGCTAGGCCGCACTGGATTCACCATATAGAGCCGGATCGTCGCCGGATCGCCGCGCCAGTTGACACCTTCCCACGTATCGACCAGGGAGACGGGCAGCGCGTCTTCGACGAAGCGGGTCAGGAGTTCCGGCGCTTCATCGGCATGGAGCAGCACATAGCGCACGCCGAGGAAGTCGAGCAGGTCGGGCGCAAGCGGGCGGTCGCGCGCCACCATGTCGTCGTATCCTGGTTCAAGCACCGCGGCCAGATGGTCGCGGTCGGCGTTCATCAGCGCGATCAGGTCGGCCAGCAGCGGTTCTTCGCTGAAGTATTGAAATTTATAGGCTGGATTGCGGCTGGTATTGCCGCCGAGCCGCGGCTTGCCGTGGGTGGTCTGATACCACTGCTGCAACATGATCAACTCGTCGGATCGGCCTAGCACGCGTGCGCCATTGCGCCAGCCGGTCGGCAGTTCGAGCAGGGCAAAGTCGCCCGGCTGCGCGGCCAATTGCCGGTAGAGGGCAGGCACGCGATAGTCTGTCACGGGCAGCGGCACGACAAGATGCTCGGCTACGAAGAGCGCGGCGAACGCGGCCAGGAACCAGGCCGCGCGCGGCGGGCGCAGCCGTTGGGCCAGGAAGATCAACCCGCGCACCGTAAGCACTGCTGCCGCGGCCAGCAGAACCACGCTGTAGCGGCTTGGGTAGCGGTTGCCGCTGAAGAAGGGCAGGCGGCTGACCAGGGCAAAGGGGCCAGGGATAGGCAGTTCCTGTCCCCAAGCGCGCAGCGCGGGGCCGAGGGTAAGCAGGAAGGCCAGCACAAGGAGGCCGAGCCATAGATGGGCTGTGCGCCGCGACGGGGCTGTCGTGCGCTGTGCCGCCCACCAGCCGAGGGCCGCCAGGAGCATGACACTGTAGCCGAGGAAGATCTGCTGGCCGACTGTATTGGCAATGGGCAGACTCGCCACCCAATCCCCCAGGAGCGGATGCAGCGGGACAGGCAGGAGATAGCCCACTAGGTCGGCGCTAAAATCATCGGCAAAGCCGCCGCCGCTGGCAAAGAAATCGCCTTCGGCGCGCAAGTCGGGCAGCATGGCCGCCAGAAAGGGGCTGATGCCGAAGAGAAAGACGCCTCCGGTGGCGGCATAGGCCGCGGTCATGCGCTGCCACAGGCGCGCGGCATGGGGCACGCGCTTGGGCAGCACCCAAGCCAGCGTCACCCAGAGATAGATAAAGACGACGACCAAGATCAGAAACGAGGCATAGGTCAGTTCGGCCCACGCTTGCAAGGTGAGGAATAGACCTGCCAGCGCGCCGTTGCGCAGCGCCCGCGACCAAGTGGACGAATGCAGAACGCGCCAGAGATAGAGCAGGCAAAAGGGCA
Source organism: uncultured Litorilinea sp. (assembly GCA_964655505.1). GTDB lineage: Bacteria > Chloroflexota > Anaerolineae > Caldilineales > Caldilineaceae > QEUY01. Next base: position 18,315 of record CAZZNG010000033.1, read on the forward strand.
GCCACTGGCTGCTGGCGATGTTGTATTGGCCCAACGCGGCATAGAAGAGTTTTGGCGCGGCAAAGGCATAGACGAGGCCGCCCATCCACGCCACCCACCAGCCGGTCGACGCGGGCAGGCGCGCCAACGGCTCGGCCCAGATGGCGCGGGCCAGCAGAAAGAGGCCGTAGCCGCTCAGGACAAAGCTGCTCAAAAGCAGCAAGTTGTTGGCAACAATGAGCGATGCGCTCGTCTGCAGCGGTACACTGAGCAGTCCATTGAGCGGGGTGAGGGTGTAAAAGGCGAGGTTGATGTCGATGGGGTGGAACATCCACCCCACATGGAAGATGTCTAGATTGACCTGATCGACCAGGCGCGTTTTGATCCACCAGAGGTTCCAGCCTAGCGCCGGATCGTCGATGCCGTTGCCGGCCATGTGGGTTGCGAAGCGGCGCGCCAGCGGCCATGTGAGCGCCAGGCTCACCAGCCCATAGAGCAGCAGCGCCACAGTGTGTTCTGCTGTATGCTCCGCAGCGTGCCCGTGGCCCGCGCCGTTAGGGTCGCGCTGTGGGTCACGCGAGGTGCGGCGTTGGCCTACCGGAATGTTCATCGATCGCGCAGGTGCTTGGTGGGCGGCTTATTGGACGGTGGGCGTGATCTGGCCGGTTGGCGTGGCAACGGGCGAGGAAAAAGCATTGGGGTTCTGTAGCAACTGCCCCATGCGCACGCGCGCGATCACCGCGAGTTGTGGGTTGCTCTCCTGCGCCAGTTGGAAGACTTGGTCAAAGTAGTCGACGGCTTTGCTGATCTCCCCGCGCGTTTCGGCGATGCCGCCGAGCAGGAAATAGACCTGCGCCTCCTCTGGGTCCAGCTCTTGTGCTTGCAAGGCGGCTTGTTCCGCGCCGTTCAAGTTGCCGCTTTGCAGCCGGGAGTTGCCCAGATAGAGATAGAATTGGACGGGCTGATCGGACAGGGCTGCCTGCGCTTGGGCCAGCGCTTCGGCTGCGGCGGCTCGGTCGCCTAGCTGTTCGAGCATCACCGCTTCCCACACGATAAGCTGCGGTTGATCCGGCATTTGCTCGCGCGCCGCGCGGATGACTTGCAGCGCCTCCTCCCAACGCTGTTCGCTCACCAGTTGGTCGATGGTGTTGGTGGTTTCGACCATGGCAACGGCTGTTGGATCGGGCGGGAAGAAGGTATTGATCGCCCAGAGCAGGCCGACAATGATCACCGCGCCTGTGACGAGCGTGATCAGGCCACGGCGAATGGTTTCGCGGCGGCGGCGCGCCACGATCTCGTCCAGGTGCCACCAGAAACTTTCCGCGGGCGGGTTCTCTTGGCGCAGCTTGGACAGCCCGCCAGCCGCGGCCGCGGCGCGCACAATGGGCTGCGGCTGGCGGTTGACGCGGTTCAACAGACTCTGCCAGCGTGTTTGTTCAGGGCGCAGGTCAGGCCCATTTTCCGTGCTTTCCAACTCTTCGAACAAGGCGTCAATGCGATCCAGCAGCGTCAACAGGTCAACCACGGTTGTGCGGTCGACCTGGACCACCAGACGTTCGGCTTTGTCGAGCATCTCGCGCAATTGGTTGGCTGCGTTGCCAATGCGCATTTCAATTGTTTGGGCCATCGTTGCTCACAGTTGCTTTTGCCACGTCGCTTTTGTCACATTGTTTTGGATATCACTACCTCGCGGGTGTACAGCGTTGCGGGTGTGACATCGCCGCGTGCGACGCGGGAGATATTAGCTGTCGTCGCTCTCTTCTTCGTCCTCGATCTCTTCGCTGGACTGTTCTTCTTCGCGCTGGATCTCGCGATAGACACGATTGAGACCGGACTTGATCTGGCTTTCGATCTTGGCTTTGCGTTCCGGCGGCACGGGGAACCATTCGAGCATTTCGCCCACGAGGCCGCTCTTGGTCTCGTTTTTGTTTTTCCCCTCTAGATAATAGTCGCGAACCCGCTTACGCATAAATTCGATATACTCGGCTACGCGATAGGTCGCTTCCGGGCCGCAGACGGGACCGTGGCCGGGGACAAGCTTCTCTGCGCCCAATGAGCGGATGAGTTCCAGCGCGGAGAGCCATTCGAGCGTGTTGCCCTGGGCCATGTAAGGGTGTTGATCCACCCAGAGAATGTCACCCACAAAACAGATTTTCTCTTCCGGCAGCCAGACAATGCTGGTAGCAGGCGTATGGCCGCCCACGAAGATCAACTCGATGACGCGCGTGCCAAAGAGCAGTTTGGCCCGGCTGGTGAAGGTGACATGGGGAGGGATGATCTCGATATTGCTGAGCTGCGCTTGAATCTCCGGCTCGCGCTTGAAGCTGTTGCGGACCCGTTCTTTGAAGTTGTCGGTATAGCCCGACATCTCTTTGTGCGCCCGCTCATGGGCGATCACTTTGACCGGCATGAAATACTGGTTGCCCAGCGCGTGGCCGCGGTGGTGGTCGGTGTTGATTAGGTAGAGGAACGGATGCTCCGGGTACTCTTCTTCGATCTGAGAGCGCCAATCCAACGCTTGTTTGGGGATCAGCGGCGCATCGACCAGGATGATGCCTTCCTCGGTGTGGATGAAGCCGGGGGTGCAGCCGCGGTAGTGGTTGTTGATAAAGACGCCTGGGGCCAACTCTTCCCGTTCGCCCAGGCCAGTCACGCCAATGCGAACGGCACTGCGTCGTCGTGCCATGATTTTTCTCCTGTATACCTGCTAAACCATTCGCCAATTTCGTTTGTAGGTAGTATAGAGAGAAGGGGAGGGGCTTGTCAAAACGCTCTGTTTTATGTAAAGATGTGCGCGGTATGATAGGCGCAAATTCTGTGGCGCAGATCGGGCGGCGTGCGGGTTGGTGGAGCGCGCAGACATCGATCGGCGCTATGCGGAATGTGGTATACTCTTGTGACAAGAACACAGCACAATGTTAGGGTTGAATCTGCTCGAATCAAGCATAGAAAGTTGACTTGATGGCTAAACGTCTAGGCGTGCTCACCAGCGGGGGCGATGCTCCCGGTATGAATGCGGCTGTGCGTGCGGTGGTACGAGCCGGCATTAACCACGGCGCCGAAGTCTTTGCCATTTATGAAGGCTACCAGGGCATGATCGATGGCGGCGACCGCATCAAGCAGATGGATTGGGATTCGGTCGGCGGCATTATGCAGCGCGGGGGCACGATCATTGGCACGGCGCGCTGTCAGGCTTTTCGCACGCGCGATGGTCGTCGTGTCGCGGTGCGCAATCTGCTGCTTAACGGCATCGACAGCCTGATTGTCATCGGCGGGGACGGCAGCCTCACGGGCGCGGATCTGCTGCGCCGCGAGTGGCCCGAATTGGTGGCTGAACTGGTTGAATCCGGCGAGATTTCAGCGGACCTAGCAGAGCGCCATGCCTACTTGTCGGTTGCCGGGCTGGTCGGCTCCATCGACAACGACATGTACGGCACGGACATGACCATTGGTGCGGATACCGCGCTGCACCGAATTACCAGCGCGGTGGACGCGTTGACTAGCACGGCTGCCAGCCATCAGCGCGCCTTTGTGGTCGAGGTGATGGGGCGGCGCTGCGGCTATTTGGCTGTGATGAGCGCGATTGCGACCGGCGCAGAGTGGGTGCTGATCCCTGAAAGCCCCCCGGCCATGGACGATTGGGAAAGCAAAATGGTCCAGGTGATGCGCGATGGGCTGCGCATGGGCCGCCGCGATAACATTGTGATCGTGGCCGAGGGCGCACAAGACCGCTATGGTCGGCCCATTACCGCGGAAGCGCTGCGTTCCATCCTGGAGCAGCGTTTGGGCGAGGATGTACGCATCACGGTGTTGGGCCATGTGCAGCGCGGCGGCACGCCCAGCGCCTATGACCGCATCCTGAGCACGGTCATGGGCGTCGAGGCTGTGGAGGCTGTGCTGGCCTCCGAGCCGGAGGACGAGCCGGTCATGATCGGCATTCAAGACAACAAGATCATCCGCCAACCGCTCATGTACTGCGTTGCCAAGACGCGCGAGATCAACGACGCCATTCAATCGTGCAACTTTGAGCGGGCCATGGAACTGCGCGGGCGCGGCTATCAAGAGGCGTTCCGCATCCTGCGCACCTTGGTGCGGGCGATGCCCCATCCGCCGCAGCCGGGCAAGCGGCGAATGCGTATCGGCATCTTGAACACGGGCGGCGCGGCGCCGGGGATGAACGCGGCTGTACGGGCCGGGGTGCGGCTAATGGTGGACAAGGGCCATATCCCGGTGGGCATCCTGCGCGGCTTTCGCGGGCTGATCAACAACCAGGTCGAAGAGATGGGCTGGATGTCGGTCAACGGCTGGGCGCCGCTGGGCGGCTCTGTCCTGGGCACGAGCCGCAAGATCCCGCGCGACAACGAACTGTACGCGGTCGCGCGCACGCTCGAAGAGCACCAGATCGATGCGCTGCTGGTCGTGGGCGGCTGGGCCGGTTACCAGGCTGCGTACAAACTCTATCGTGAGTCTGGCAACTATCCCTCTTTCAATATTCCGATCATCTGTGTCCCCGCAACCATCGACAACAATTTGCCCTATGCTGATTACAGCGTTGGCGCGGATACGGCGCTGAACAGCATTGTGTACGCGGTCGACAAGATCAAGCAGTCTGCGGTGGCGTCGAATCGCGTCTTTGTGGTCGAGGTGATGGGGCGGTACTGTGGTTACTTGGCGCTGATGAGCGCGATCGCGACCGGGGCCGAGCGCGTCTACTTGCACGAAGAAGGAATCCGGCTGGCCGATCTGCAACAGGACGTTGCCGAACTGCGCGAGAGCTTTGCCCAGGGCAAGCGGCTTGGCTTGATGATTCGCAACGAGATGGCGAACCGTCGTTACTCCACCGATTTTCTGGCGGCTATCTTTGCCGAAGAGGGCGGCGAACTGTTCGATGTGCGCGTGGCGATCTTGGGCCATCTGCAACAAGGGGGCGACCCCAAGCCGTTTGATCGCATCCTGGCAACGCGCATGATGGCGCGCGCCATCGAGTATTTAGACGAACGTTGCGCCACGTCGCAGAACGACCTGCCCGCGATTGCGCTGGGCCAAGTGAGCGGCGAAATGCAGATTACGCCGCTGGAGGATGTCATGCGCATGGCTGATATGGAGTATCACCGCCCGCGACAGCAGGCATGGATGCGGCTGCGGCCTATGGCGCGCATGATGTCACACCAGAGGAAGTGGCAAGAGGAGACTTAATGCCCTCCCCGCGCAGCGGTCGGTCGATCCCGCGCCGAGACAGGTTTATTCGGTGTCTGTGCATGATGGTATGATAGATAATGGTATGATGAGGCTGTAATGCACAGTACGTCTCGACGCGCGGCGCTAGCATAGAATAGAATCCGTTGACCGTTCGCGTCATTCAGACAGCAACACCAGCAAATCGCACTACAGCAGACAGAATTACAAGCAGACAGAACTACCCAACGTGCAAAGGACAGAATGCCATGATCCACGAATCCGTGTATGAGGTGCGCCGAGATTTGGCCGCCGCGGTCGCCGTCAACAAAGGTAAAGTGGAGGTTGTCGACGAAGAAAAGCTGCGACGGGGTGGTATCGACACGTTGGTGCGCGACGCCGTATTTGGCACACCGAGGGTGAAGGAGTATGCGCGCTGGCTGATCTGGGAACTCGGCCAGACATTGGGGGCCAAGCCCGCCAGCATTCATGATTTCTACATGGCGCGCGCCCGCGACGAGTGGCAGCACCGCACGGTTCCAGCGATGAATCTGCGCTTCACGACCTATGAGACGGCGCGCGCCGCGCTGCGGGCAGCACTCAAGCACAATGTGGGCGCGTTCATCTTCGAGATCGCACGCAGCGAAATGTCCTACACGGACCAATCACCCCTGGACTTCAGCACCTGCGCCATTGCCGCGGCCATTAAAGAAGGCTACCGCGGCCCGCTCTTCATCCAGGGCGATCACTTTCAAGTCAAGGCTTCGACCTATAAGAGCGACCCGGAGAAGGCGATCAAGGAAGTGCGCGACCTGATCGCGGAAGCCATTCCGGCAGGCTTTTATAACATTGATATCGACACCAGTACCCTGGTCACGCTGGAACCCGATTCGCTGGACGAGCAGCAATATCATAATTACATGCGCTCTGCTGAATTGACCAAGTATGTGCGCAGCCTGGAGCCGGAAGGCGTGACGGTCAGCCTGGGCGGCGAGATCGGCGAGGTGGGTGAGAAGAACTCGACGCCGGAAGAGTTGGACGCGTACATCATCGGCTATAAGAAGGTCTTGGAGGATATGGGCGAGGACTTGCCCGGCCTGAGCAAGATCAGCGTGCAGACAGGGACGAGCCACGGCGGCGTGGTGCTGCCGGATGGCACGATCGCCGATGTCGCGGTGGACTTCGAGACGCTGCGTATCCTGGGCGAACGGGCGCGTGAGCATGGCGCGGGCGGCGCGGTGCAGCATGGCGCAAGTACGCTGCCCGAAACGATGTTCAACAAGTTCCCCGAAGTGGAGACGCTGGAGATCCATCTGGCGACCGGCTTCCAGAATCTCTTTATGGATCACAGCGCATTTCCCAAGGATCTGCGCGAGAGCATGTATCGCTTCCTCGACAAGGCCAATGCCGACGAGCGCAAGCCGGGGCAGACCGATGCCCAGTTCTATTACAACACGCGCAAGAAGGCAATTGGCCCCTTCAAGCCGGAGTTATGGGCGTTGAGCGGCGACAGCAAGGATGCGCTGTATGAGGCGCTCGAAGACAAGTTCGCCTTCTTCTATCAAAAGCTTAATGTGGTCGATACACGCCAGTTGGTCGATCAGATTGTGCAGCCGGTGAGCGTCCACAAGCCCATTCCGGAAGCGGCACGCGTCGCGGGGGACGATCTGGGCCTGGCTGACTAAGCGTCGCGACCTCTGGCCGAATCGAACAAGGAATTGAACAAGCAAGCCGCCGGAATGACATATTCCGGCGGCTTTTTGATTGGAAAAGCGGTTGATTCGGGTGGGGGGACTCGCGGCGCTAGGCGGGCGCGCCGACAAAGACGAAGATAAGATCGTTGACGTTGGTCTGGGTTGGCCCGGTGATCAGCAGATCGTTGGTGGCGGCCAGGTAGGGATAGGCGTTGTGGCCGCGCAGGTGCGCTTCGGCTGCAAGCCCTTGCTTGCGCCCGCGGCCAACGGTTCCGCCATCGGCGATGCCGCCCGCGCTGTCGGTGGGGCCATCGGTTCCATCGGTGGCCAAGGAGACAATGGTGATGCCCTCTGTGCCGTCGAGCGCAATGGCCGCGGCAAGGGCCAATTCTTGGTTGCGCCCACCCTGGCCTGGATTGCTGCCCAGCGTCACGGTGGTTTCGCCGCCGAGGATCAGGCAAGCAGGCGGCGCAACGGGCGCGGCGTGGGCTTGCACTTCACGCGCCAGCGCCACGACAACTTTGGCGACCTGTGCGGCCTCTCCTTCGAGATAGGTGGTCAAGAGCAGCGTATTGTAGCCCTGTGCGGTGGCTGTTTCGGCCGCGGCGAGCGCCGCCATTCGATTATCCGCTACAACCAGGGTTTGCGCACCGGCAAAGGCTGGATCGCCCGGCTTGGGGGTGTCGGGGATGTCGCCCGCGCGCCCTGCTTCGAGACGGCTGCGGATGGCAGGCGGGAGTTTGGCGACCAGGTCATATCGTTCGACGATAGCCCAGGCGTCGTCCCAAGTGGTGGCATCGGGCACGGTGGGGCCGCTGGCGATCACGTCGAGGGGGCTGCCCACTACATCGCTCAACGCCAGGGTGATCAGCGTCGCCGGTGCAACCGCGCGCGCTAATTGGCCGCCTTTGACGCCGCTGCAATGCTTGCGCAGGCAGTTGATCTCGTGGATCGTCGCGCCGGAGGCCAACAGCGCGTCGGTCATGGTTTGCAGGTCGTTGAGGCTGATGCCCTCTGCCGGTGCAACCAGGAGCGCGGAGCCGCCGCCGGAGAGCAAGGCGATGACGAGATCGTCCTCGCCCATGTCTGCGGCCAAGTCGAGAATGCGCGCACCGGCGCGCGCGCCCGCTTCATCGGGCCGCGGGTGCGACGCCTCGACCATTTCCACATGCTGCACTGGCGCGCTGTGTCCCGTTTTGACGACGACGAGGCCGCCGGTGATGCGGTCGCCCAGCACCTCTTCCACGGCTTGGGTCATGGGCGCGCCTGCTTTGCCCGCACCGATGATAAAGACGCGGCGATAACGGCCTAGATCGTAGCGGCGGCCAGCGACCTCCAGTTGATCGCCTGTGCGATGCAGCACGGCGCGCGTGGCTGCTCGCGGGTCGACTGCTGCCAGGGCTGCTTCAAGGACGCTGACGATAGACTGTCGCTGGGCCGAATTGGGTATGAGAATGGATGGATCGAAAAGCGTTAGGTTGTTAGGATGCAATTCTGACTTCCGTGTTCGTTGGTTTCATAGGCATCGGCGCTTTCGTCGTTGAACCACTGGCCGTCTGCCGTATAGTAGCGAAAAGCGTAGCGCTTGCCTGGATCGACGGTAATGCTGGCGCTGCGCGTGTTGTTGCCGCGCTTGATCAGCGGCGTTGCTCTGGGATCCCAGTTGTTAAAATCCCCGACGACCGAGACACGGGCTTGGTCTGCCTGATGCGGAATGATAAAGGTGATTTTGACCTGCTCGCTGCCCCTGACACGTTCCCGCTTCAACATGATGGATCCTTTCTGATTGAAGCCTGCATCTGCTATGCAGCAGCCGCCCGCGGCGCAGCAGCAGGATCCAATGGGTGATACATCTTGGTTGATAGAGATCCGCGCTACGCAAAGCGGCGTGCTGCAACCCGTCCGGCCATGACCGGGCACGCGACAACTACCGGGGCGCACGGGTTAACTGCCGTTTTCGGTGTCGCTTCCGTGCGCCGTTCTGTCTGGGCGTGTTTGGTGAACGCCAGTGGGGAAAACCGGCAGTTGGGGTGATGATAGCAGAATCTTGTGTAGGTGCAAGTCGAGTTTCGGCCTAGCCGGGGCCGCTTGAACCGGCCTGCATACCTAGCCGGGCAGCTTGGGCTTTTCGGCAGGGGCTTTCACGCGGTCGGGCGGAAGTTTGGCCGCGACAGCCGGCTCTTTGACCGGGGCTGTGGCCGCGCCGCTTTCGCTGTGTTCGTCCGCTTCTCCAGCATGATCTGCCTGTGCGTCGTCTGCCGTATCCTCTTGGCCGTTGCGCTGCCATAGATCGCGGGGCAAGCCGGTGGCGCTGCGCAGGTGTAGATCGCGCTGGGGAAAGGGAATTCTGATGTTGTTTGTGGCCAACTCGCGGGAGATCATGAAGTGAACGTCGCTGTCGACTGGCATGGCACGCCCCGGCTCGCCCACCCAATAGGCGCACTGGAAGGCAAGGCTCGATTCGCCGAACCCCATGAAGAAGACCGCGGGCGCGGGGGTGTCCAGGATCAAACCGTGGTTGTCCATGACCCGCTGCAGGATGTCGCGCACTTGGATGGGATCGCTGTCATAGGCGACGCCTACATTGATGACGCGGCGCACGTTGCGGTCTGTCACGGTATAGGTCGAGACGGTCGAGGTGAGCAAGGTCTTGTTGGGGACAAAGACCTCGATATTGTCGAAGGTGCGCAGCACCGTGGCGCGCATACGTAGCTGGCTGACCGTGCCGCGCTGCCCGCTGACCTCGATGACGTCGCCGGGGCGCAGCGACTGCTCAAAGAGGAGCAGGATACCGCTGATGAAATTGGCGACCAACTCTTGCAGGCCAAAGCCGATGCCGACAGAAAGACCACCAAAGATGATGGTCAGCGCCGACAGGTCGAAGCCGAGGGTGCTGAGCGCGGCCATTGCGCCGATGGCAATCAGCGCATAGCGGGAGGTGACCAGGACGGTATTGGTGACCCCTGCATTGGCCTGCGCGCGCGGCAGCACAATGTTGCGCAGAACATCTTGCGTCACCCATGAGGCAGCCAAAAAGAGGTAAAAGACGACCATTGCCAGGGCAATGGTGCGGATGGTGATGGGCGTCTCTAGGATGCGGAAGAGTTCCAGGCTGAAGATGGGAAAGGTCCCGGCCAGGGCAGTGCTGATCACCAGGGTGACCAAGATCACGAAGATGGGCGTGACGAAGCGCCGGTGATAGGATTTGGCCGACTCCGGCTGCAAAGAGCCAAAGACCACGCTGCTCACCGTGCGATAGACCAGCACCAGCCAAAAGACCGCGGTCAGCCTGTCCAACAGGCCGCCAGGCCAGCCTTGGTTGAAGAAGTAAGTTGCCGTGAGTTGGGTAAAGGCAAGCCCAACGATGGGGAAGAGCAGCAATTGCAGGCCGCGCGCCCAACGCAGCAGCCGCGCGCGCCATTCGCGCGGGGGCAGCCCCATTTCCCTGCGTCGGCGGCTGATCGCGGTCTGCTGCTCCACCAACTTATTCAACATCGTGCCCAATGGAGCCGGCAGCACCCATGAAACCAAGAAGATGACGATAAACGCCGCCAACTGCCGCTGGACGACCGGGCGCTGGAGGATGATCAGGATCGTATCCAGTTGGTCGAACAGCGCCTGGAGGCGTGGGTCACTCATTGTGTGAACTCCTTCCGTACACCTATGCTAACTACCCCATGCGAACCGTGTTGACCGGCAGGGCATGGCCGTCTTCATTCAGATTCCGCTGCTTCGTCCGTGGCTGGCTCGCCGTCAACAGATGGCGTTTCCACACTTGTCTCTCCATCCGTCCCCTCATTTGCCTCTCCGTTTGTCTCCCCATTTGCCTCGCCATTTGTCTCTGTGGCTTCAGGGGTGGGTGCTGGGGGAGTCGGCGTCGCGTCGCGGCTGGGCGTGTCGCTTTCGGGCGCGCCTGTTGCGGCCTCTGTGGTTGCCGTCTCTTGCGGCAGCGGCGGCAGGTTGTTGGCTTCGTTGATGAGGGTAACCACCTCGCTAACGACTTCAGCCGGGCTGCGTCCCTCTTCAAGCACCGCGCGGTAAGCCATGTCGCCGTAACGCTCCACCGCGCGCATGGCTGTGGCGTTGGGAACCACATAGCCCGACTGCATCTGCCGGGCAAAGACGGCAAAGGGCGAATCATCACTATAATTGACCGTGGCGTTGGCCGGCAGCAGATTCGCTTGTCCCATGAGCAGGGTTTGGCCCTCGACGTCGGTGATGAAGTTGGCGACTGCACGCGCCAGTTTGATGTTGTTTTCGCTGGCAGTGGCGCGGAAGACCAAGCCATCGGCATGGACCAGCGGCAGCGCGCTGCCTGCGGGTCCTTGTGGCAGGAGCGCAACGCCTAGCTGCGGCCCCAGGGCTTCTTGCAACTGTGCCAGTTCATGGGTGTCGCCCACGTAGTAGGCGCTATCGCCACTGAGAAATCTTTCGAGCAGCGCGTCGCCGTCATTGCTCAATTGGATGCCATAGACATCGCGCGATTCTTTGAGCCAAGCCAGCCAGCCCGCGAAGTCGTCGCCCAGAATCACCCGGTATTCCTCGTCGAAAAGTCTGCCGCCGAACGCGCCGATGCCCCAGAAGGCTCGCTCGAAGCGGGTATCCAGGGTAATGGGCACGCCTTGGCCTGCTTGGACGCGGAAGTCTTCGAGGACTTGTGCCGGTGTCGAGACCAGTTCCTTGTTGTAGTAGAGGGCGTTGGTGTGGAGCACGACCGGCACGCCATATAGACTGCCTTGCAGCCGCATGGCTTCCAGGCCTGAAGGCCAGAAACGCTGGAGAATGTCGGATGCGATCAAGGGGGTGAGGTTGGCGATCAACGGCTCGTCGCTGGTCAGTTGCAACAGCGTGGATTGATCGGCCAAGGCGAAAGTCGTGCGCGGTGCGGCGTTGCCGAAGGCCGCCACGATCTCGCCTGCGTCCGCTTGCTGCGTTTGCACGATGATCAAGGGGCAGACCTGGTGGAAAGCGTCCAACACTTGTTGCAGCGCGTCTATGGTTGCTTCGTCTTCCCATGTGTGGAGCAGGCGAATCGTCCCGATATCGGTACAGGTGTAGGCAGGCTCGGCGCGCACGGTAAAGCCGTTGGCTTCGTTTACGGCTCTGGTAAACGAAAGCGCCACTTCGACGGGGGAGGCTTCACTTTCGAGCGCTTGGATATAGGCTTCATTGCCCAGCGTTAGCAACTGTTGGAATGCTTGGTCGGTTGGGCGTGGGTTCGCCACGCGTGCCTGGGTGGCAAAAGCCGCTACGATGGGATTGAGCCGCGGGTTGATGCGCACGCGCTGGTTCGCCGGCACATGGTTGACGGC
>CAZZNG010000034.1:0-30226 GCA_964655505.1 uncultured Litorilinea sp.
TGTCTCATGCCTTCACTGTATCAACTCTGTCAAGTTTGCATACACACCCTAGCCCGCGCGCATCCAGTCTGCCGTGGAGGTGAAATAGAGCGGCCGCGCCAGCGACGCGGCAATGTCACCGTTGCGCACGATGCGATAGGCTGGAATGCCGCCCGCCTCTAACTGGCCGAAAAGCGGCGCATAGTCGTCGTCGCGCCCGAAGGTGGTGCCGTCGATGACCACCGCAATGCTGTTGACCCCGCGGCGGCGCAGTTGGTGCAGCGCCAGCGCCCATTCGGGGCTGGGGTCGGGGCTGATCGCCAGCACCGTGTCATTGCGGTTGAGGCGCATCCCATCGTTGACGATGAGGTGGGCAAAGGGCAGCGTGCCGGAAGCGTTCATGACGGCCAATGCTTCGAGCACTTTGGTAAGCTGCCGCTCGCCGCGGTCAGCTTGGATAAATTCGCGCAACCGCGCCTGGCTGCTCATGCCCACGGCGCGGTTGTGCATGACAAAGTAGCGCGCCAGGCTGGCCGTCACGGTGATGGCATATTCGGTGGTGCTCGGCGGCAGTTCGTAGCGCGCTTGGCGTCGCCCAAAGCTAAAGATCCCTGGTTCGGGCGGCTGGGGCGACCAGGGCAGCGCGGCCTCGGCTTCACGCCGCAAATCCAAGTAGAGCCAGACATCCGCGGTCGGGTCTAGCTCAAACTCCTTTGCCATCAAGCGCCGCGCGCGCGCAGTACTCGGCCAATGAATGCGGTTGAAGCTGTCGCCCGGCACGTAATCGCGCACGCCCGCCACGCTGGTCGTCGTCTGAAAGGTGCGCCGGTGGCGCGCTTCGCCGCCCGACAGATCCGAAAGCGACGGCTCAAAGCTGGGCAGTTCTACCATCAACGGGTAGACCACAATGTGGCTGGTCGATTCGATGCGTTGGGAGACGTCGAAGATGCCCACCGGGTCGCCGCTGTGCAGCGTCAACGGCCCCAGCCGGAAGCGCCCGCGCTGGGTACACAGCGTCTTGACCTGCCAACGCTGGGTGGCGGCGTGGCCCAAGTTGCTGATTACACGGCTGGCATCGTGCCAGGGCAGGGTCGATTCATCGCGCACTTCGAGCCAGAGTTTGGGCAAGCGTCCACGATTGAGCACTTCAAACTGCTCTTCGGCGTACTGCCCCACCTGGCTGCGCCGCGTGCGCGTGATGCGGCGCAAGCCGATGGCGCGCAGGCTGTTCCACGCCCACGCATAGCTAAAGAGCAGCACGCTGGTCAATAGATAGGCCAAGTTGTAGGCGAGGGTGCGCCCACTATTGAAGGCGAGGATCCAGGCGACAACCGTGGCAACGATCAGAAAAACTAAGCGAGAGGACATAGCCGCGACATCTGCGGAATAAGCGACAGGTGCGCGCCGAACGGGAGGCCGGTTCTAACCGCGCGCCTGCACAATCTAGCGGACTTTGACCCGCGCGCCGGGCACGGGGGTATGGCGCAAGGCGTCTTCGATGACCTGGCGCGGGGTGACGTTTTTGATGCGCGCCGAAGGACTGACGATCAGCCGGTGGGCCAGGGTCGGCTCCGCCAGGCGCTTGATGTCGTCGGGCAGCACATAGTCTCGTCCATCGAGCGCGGCCCAGGCGCGCGCGGCCATGAACAGCGCCAAACTGCCGCGCGGGCTTGCACCCAGGTAGATGTCAGGGTGGTCGCGCGTGGTGGTCACGATATCGATGATGTACGCCTTGACCAGATCGTCGACGTAGACTTCTCGAATCGCCTTTTGCGCTTGGACCAGTTCATCCAGACCGATCACCTGCTCCAAGTCTTGGATAGGGTGCCGGTCCATTTGGCGGCTGAGCATGTCGATTTCATGGCTCTTGCCGGGGTAGCCCAGGTGAATACGCATGAGGAAGCGGTCAACTTGCGCTTCGGGCAGCGGGAATGTGCCCTCGTACTCGATTGGGTTTTGGGTTGCCAACACCAGGAAGGGCCGCGCCATCGGATAGGTCACGCCGTCCACCGTGACTTGGCGTTCTTCCATTGCCTCTAGCAGCGCCGACTGGGTCTTGGGCGTGGCGCGGTTGATCTCGTCGGTGAGCACGATCTGTGCCATGATTGGCCCTGGCCGGAACTCGAACTCCATCGTCTTTTGGTTAAAGATACTGACACCGGTGACGTCACTGGGCAGCATGTCCGGCGTAAACTGAATGCGACGGAAGCTGCATCCTACGCTGCGTGCGATGGCGCGCGCCAACATGGTCTTGCCGACGCCCGGCACATCTTCGATCAGCAAGTGGCCTTCGCACAACAATGCCAGCAAAGTCAATTCGATCTCGGCTTGCTTGCCGACAATCACCTGCTGAACGTTCTTCAGCAGCCGCTCGCCGATGGACTGAACAATCTCCATCCTGTTTTTTCCCTCACCCGTAAGAACGTCATCCGACACACCCTATTCACAAAGACCGCCTCTAATGGCGGAAGGCATCAAGCTGGATATCCCGATTAGCTCCTCAGGCTTCCCATCTTATCGCACGCCTACCATAGACACAATCATGTGATTCTGCTATCCGCGCGTCTTGGTCACGATAGAAGATTTCCATCTAAAAATGTGTACGCCCTCGTACAAAGCAGAATAGATAAAGCACAGATATAAAGCATCATCGCGCAGACGCTGTGCCGCCGCTAGGATACAGCAGCATTTGCGTGCAGCGAAACAGCGCCATAGGCCGATCCGCAGGATCGAACACAGTCGCATCCCATACCTGGGTGCGCTTCCCCCCGTGCACCAAACTCGCTTCCGCTCGAATCACGCCCGCGGTTGCGGTCCGCAAAAAGTTGCTCTTGAGTTCAACAGTCGTGAAGTTGTTGGCCCCCGGCGGCAGGCTGGCGAAGCAGCCAAAACCACATGCCGTATCGGCCAGCGTGACCACTGTCCCGGCGTGGAGATACCCGTTGGCCGCTAAATGGTGCGGCTGAATGGTCACTTGGGCGCAGAGATAGCCGGGACGAACGGCCACCAACTCTAGACCAAGATGGCCGGCCAGACCGTTTTCCAACCGGCGCGCCAACTGTGTATACAGTTCAGAAGGAGAAGGGACGCTTGGCGGCGCGCCCATTGCCTCATCCGTGGAACGATTCACAAAGGGTAATCTAGGTGTCATCATCGGCAGCTTGATTGCATTGGCAGCGTGAGTGCGTGCATGATACCTCTACATGCTGCCTAGCACATGCTACCTTAATAGTAGGCTCCCGCGCAATCGCACCATCACGCAATCGCATTAAACTCGCCTTGGCTCGACTGACCTAGCCAGATCAGTTTGGGATCAAGGCCCAGCAAGAACAAGGTGAACGGCGCAACGCTCCCAGCCCGCGGGGCATATACATCTTGATGTACCGTGATACATCATGATGTACCGTGATACATCATGATACACCGTGATACACCGTGACCAGACATCCCCCGTTTGTTTTGTCGTCATTTTGTCATCATTGCCGCCAGATTGCCGCCAGCGCATCCGATACCATAGCGCACTTATGGCCGGTAGGCAAGCGGCTGTTTTCCCCCACCCGATACAGCATTGAAGCCAGAACAGGCATAGGTTGATGCACGCTCGAAGTTGCTCCGTATTGACCTTGCGTAAGGTTCGACAAGCGGTTGCAACTATCGCTATAATGCCATGCTAACATGCAGCGGGCTGTTTTGCAGCGCGCCACGATGCAGCGGCATGTGGCATTGCGCGCAGGCGGCAACGACATGGCGCATCTTTTGGGCAGCACACTGCCGCGAACAATCGCCGAGCCATTCATCGACCATGTGAACTTGGCCCAAATGATTTGGCCCAATTGTACTTGTGTACTTGGCGATGGGAGATAGATCGATTTGATGGAGTTGCACGAATATCCGCGACCGGCCAATGACACCGGCATCGGCATCCACTGGACCGTGGGCTTTGCCACAGCCATTGGCATGGGCAAGATTCGGGACTTTTGGCTGCCCGAACTCAAGGCAATGGGCGTCAAGTGGGTGAAGATCTTTAACCACGACGGGGCCATCGACTTTGCCGAACTGCTCTTGGCCGAAGGCTTCATGCCCATTGTCCGCATCTATCGCCCCAGCCCCAATCCGAGCACGCTTGACATCCGCGAGTTAGTGCACATCGACGCGTTTGTGCGCGCGGGGGTGCGCTATTTTGAATTCAACAGCGAGCCTGATCTCGACTCAGAATGGAAGGGCGGCCGCGTGCCCGCCAATGGATTCGACCTGGTGCTCGACAACACGATTGCCAATATGGAGTTGATCTTGGAGCGCGGCGGCATGCCGGGCATCCCCGCGGTGAGCAACGGCAGCCGCTGGGACATTGTCGGCGGCATTGTGGGGCGCGGGCGACAAGATCTCTTCAACGGCCCCGTTTGGCAGGCGATCCACAACTATTCGCGCAACCGCCCGCTCGACTACCCCTATGACATTGGCAACCAAGAGGGCGCGGCCTATACGCAGCGCTTCTATGAGACGCTCGCCAATGAAGCCTGGGGCGACGACGCCTGGCGCGGGCGCACTCTGCCCCAAGTCAACCGACTGCGCTATGAACGCAGCAACCCCGGCGCGACCATCATGGACGACAACGCCTGCTGGCTGGCCTATGAGTTTTTCGACGCGCGCAACCGCCGCCACTTGGGGCGCAGCATCCCGATTCTATCCACAGAGTGCGGCTACATCGTGGGCGAAGACAGCGACCCGCGCTATCCCGCCACAACGCCCGACCTGCACATGGCGCAGACGCTGGAAGCCTGCCGCGTGATGATGGGGACGAGCACCCGCTATCAGACCGCGCCCGATTACTACTTTTGCAGCGCGTTTTGGCTGGTTGGCAATGGCGTGTTGGGCAGCGCCAGCAATTGGTGCGAGCACCACGCCTGGTATAGCGACCGCTGGCCCGGCGGCATGTTACCGATTGTGCGCGCGCTCAAGGCCGAACCCAAGCGCGTGCGCCGCTGGCAGGGCGAAGTGCCCGTGGGCGCGCGCACGGTGCTCCACGGCACCGTGCTCAACGCGGGCGACCGGCGCACCCTTGTCTTGGAGCGCAACGGCAGCGAAGTTGCCCGCGCGACGCTCGACGCCAACAGCCGCTATCTCATCCCCGACTTGCTGCCCGGCAGCTATACCTTGCGCGTCGAGGGAACGGCCATCGACCAGCCGGTGAGTTTGCTCCCCGGCCAAGAAGATGTGGTGGTCAACCTCGACTTGGCCGAATCCTTTGCCCTCAGCGGCAGCACCCTGAGCGGCACGGTGCGGGGTGGGGCCGGTGCTGTGGTGCTGCTGCTGCGCACCAACGACGGCGAAGAATGGGTCACCATGGCGAAAGACGACGGCTCCTTCCGCTTTGTCGATCTGCCGCCGGGCGCGTACAACGTGCGCGTGCAGGGCGAAGGCAGCCATGTTGCGGGCATCTTGCTCGACGGCAAGAGCCAGCGCGAAGTAGAACTGGCTGTGGCGGGCTGGGGCTACACGCTGCACAGACAGGAGACAACCGCGCAACGCGGCTGCTTTATCCGCTGTTTGACCCCCGATCACCCAGGCTTGACCATCCGCGCACACAGCGGCGACGGGGGCGACTGGCAGAGCGAGGCGGTACAAACCAGGCTCATCCCCGAACTGAACAGCGCGGGCTGCGAGATCGGGCCGCTGGAGCCGGGCTACTATCGCGTCGAGGTGGAAGGACTCACCGAACTAGACGGCACGCCTTGCACGCTGGAGGCTTATGTCGAGGTCGAGCGGCGCACGCTGCCCGTCTTGACGTTTGTGTTTACCGCGCTCGAACAGATCACGGCAGACTTGCACAATTCGACGCTGCGCGGCCGCGTGATTGGCGGCTGCACGCCACAGCGCAAGCTGGTTGCCCGCCTCATTGACGACCAAGCTCAGCGCCAAGAGCAGCCCCTGGCCGACGATTGCACCTTCTTGTTCGAAGGGCTGCGCCCTGGTCTGTACACCGTCGAGATCGCGGGGTATGAGGATATCGCCTCGCGCGCCGACATTGCGCTCGACGGCAAGAACGCGGTTTCCATCGAACTGCTTGTGCCGGTTGAAGAACGCTTTGTGGCGACGCGCCGCGCCGACAGCGTCATTGCCGGAACCGCGCCCGACAGCGCGGGCCGCACAGCCAAATTGGTCGATGCAGTGGGCAATGAGCATCGCCGCCTGGTGGATCGGCGCAACCGCTTCCGCTTTGACAACCTCGCGCGCGGCGTCTACCGCTTAAGCGTCGACGGCGGCTATGTCTACGACGAGATCATGGTGGATGGCAGCAACGAGCTATTTGTCACCTTTCAACCTTTGGTCGAAACATGGGAGACACAGATCAGCCCAGCCGGGTCGATGCCGGGCTACAGCGTGGTTCGGGTTGAGGTGGAGGGGATGCGCGGGCTGCCGGTCTACATCTGGAAAGAAGACTGGGAAGGCATGATGCGCCGCACCGGCAGCAAGCCGGAATATGGTGACCATTCGGTCGAATTCAGCCCGCTCGCCCCCGGTCACTACATGGTCGAACCGGAAGGGTTGGGCGTATGGGCCGATGTGGAGTTGACCGGGTTGGAGGTCATCTGGATCGACTTCCGGCGTAAAGGCGTGCCCAGCAGCCCCCACAAACTCCAGCCGCTGGAGGAAGTGGCCGATGCGCTGGCCGATGATCTAGACGATGATCTGGATATCGCGCCAGATGAGGAAGAGGCGTTCGCGGCAGAACAGAATACAGCCCGCGGTGGGTATGCCGCAGGCTACACAGGGTATACAGCGGGCGATGCAGACCGTGCCGCGAGCCGAGACTATGACAGTGTCCACGGTGGTGATCTCCATGATGGTGATCTCCACGGTGATGATCTCCGCGGGGATGATTACGCTGGTGATGATTACGGCAGTGATGACTACGGTGGTCATGTTCAAAGTGGTCATGTTCAAAGTGGTCATGTCCCGGCCTTTGACGCCGAGAGTGAGCCTTTGTTCGGCGATGAACTGGGTGATGAATTGAGCAGTAGAGCGGACGCGCAAGAGGCCGCGCCCTATTCAAATGGGCATTGGCGCGACCGCACCGAGCGCGCAGCCGAGGACGATGAGCCGATTTTCGATGATACGCCCCCCTCGCCGGACGAAGCGCCCCCCTCCTCGACCGGCTGGACATCCCCGCACCAGGCCGACGAGACAACCGGCGCGGAGGAAGAGAGTTGGCTGCGCTCCTATTCGTCCATGCCCGATGAGATCGCCTTGCCCGCCATCAGCCGCCGCTTTGACGATGATTTTGACGACGACGATTTTGACGCGGACGATGACGCGTGGGCGGATGACGACCAGTGGGATGAAACAGGCGCGCAGGATAGCCCTTCCAGCAGCCGACTTGACGACGACCGGCCAGAGAGCCAGCCCACTCTTGGACAACTCGAACCCGAACAGCCCGATCAGGGGCAGGCGCGCGCAGCCCAGGAGCAGACCGACAGCGGCAGCCCTGCCGCGCCGGAGCGCCGGTTGTGTCTCTTGATCCCCTCGCCAATTACCAACATGGATGAGATGACGGCGCTGCTGCAATTTGTTGCCACGGCGCGCCCAGCCATGGCCCACACCGTGGCGGAAGTGCCGGATGGAAGCTATGTCTTGTTAATCGGAACATCGGATACTGAAGACTGGCCTGCTCTTGAGCAAGAATTGAACGAGCGCAATCTTTCGTTCGAAAGGGTCACCCGGAACCTGGTCGAGGTATTTGGCAAAGGTTCCAACGATGCTCTATAATTCAAGATGATTGGGACACGTTTTTTTTTCAACCATTGTTGAGCTAACCTGATCATCTTAGCTGATCAAGTTATGTGCAGCGCGCCCTTTCTCCGTTCATGCGCGCAGATTCGTGTTCAATCGTCGCGCAGTAGGAATGTGGTTGCGCTGTCCAACTCAATTCTCTCCACCCTTATCGAGCACGCCGTGTGATTCCACACAGCATCGCCGACGTGTTCGACAAGACACACTCAATCAAGTAGGAAAGGAGCAGAGCAATGTCGCGAAAGCATGCATGGCTAATCAGCTTGCTCGTGATCGTCGCCTTGATGCTGACCGCCTGTCCCAGTGGTGGCGCTGGCGCTCCAGCCCCGGCTGAAGAATCTGCCGCGGGGGCCCCAGCCGAAGGGGATGTTGCGACGGAAGAGCAAACGCCAGCCGAAGATGAAGCGGCGGCTGAAGAGGAGACAGCCGAAGAGCCTGCTGCCGAGGCGGAGGCAACCGCAGCCCCGGAAGAGGAAGCAGCCGATGAAGCGGGCGCGGGCGCAGAAGGCGCTGCTACCGGAGAACTTCAACTGCAAGATATCGATCCGGAATCGCCGTTGGGCCGAGCATTGGCCGGTGAATTCGACGGGACGACCGTCACCATCTTTGGCCCCTTCACCGATGAAGACGCAGTGAAGTTTAACAACTCGGTTGCAGCTTTCGAGGAAGCCACTGGAATCGACATCCAGTATGAAGGCTCGAAAGAGTTTGAGACCACGATTTCCGTGCGCGTCGACGCCGGTGATCCGCCCGACATTGCCGACTTCCCACAGCCGGGTCTGTTGCGCAGCTTTGCCCAGGGCGGCCAAGTCCTCGACGTGACCAGCTTCATCTCCGCCGAATGGCTGGAGAGCAATTACGACCAAAGCTGGCTGGACATGGCGATGATGGAAGGGCCGGACGGCCCGTTCATGGCCGGTGTGTGGCATCGCTTCAACGGCAAGAGCTTGGTCTGGTATCCCAAAGATGACTGGGACGCAGCCGGGTATGAAATCCCTGAAACATGGGACGAGTTGATGGAGCTTACCCAGACGATTGCCGACGACGGCGATACGGCTTGGTGCATCGGCATCGAATCCGGCACGGCGACGGGTTGGCCCGCCACCGACTGGGTAGAGGAGATCATGCTGCGCACGACCTCGCTCGAAAATTACGACGCGTGGACGACTGGCGAGCTGCCCTTCAGTTCACCGGAGGTCACCAATGCCATGGAGATCATGGGTGAGATCTGGCTGAACGAAGATTATGTCTATGGCGGCACCAATTCCATTTTGTCGACCTCCTTCGGCGATTCGGTTGCGCCCATGTTCACCGATCCGCCAGGCTGCTGGCTGCACAAGCAGGGCAACTTCATCACCACCTTCTTCCCGGCTGATGCAGAAGCCGGAGTCGATTATGACTTCTTCTATCTGCCGCCGATTGACGAAGAGTATGGCCGCCCCTTCTTGGTTGCCGGTGACTTGATGGCTGCGTTCAGCGACCGCCCCGAAGTCCAAGCCACCATGCAGTTCTTCACCTATGGTGAAGCAGTCCGCGGTTGGCTGGCTGCCGGTGGTGCGCTGTCGCCCCACAACGACTCGCAGTTGGATTGGTACGGCGACGATATCGAACGCGGCATTGCCGAGTTGGTGCGCGAATCCACGGCTGTGCGCTTCGACGGCTCGGACCTGATGCCGGGTGAAGTTGGCTCCGGCGCCTTCTGGGCGTCCGTAACCGACTGGCTCGCCGGTACGGTTGATCTCGAGACAGCCCTACAAGAAATTGATGCGGCATGGCCCTAATTCAGTAAGGTAGCTACTGCCATATGTCCGTGGATAGGCAGCGCGCAGCATGTCTAGTGCAGAGTGCCGCCTGTCCCGGCCCATCCAAGCTGTAGATACAAACAGGGTAGCCGTCAAGTGCGGCTACCCTGTTGTATTTATGTTGTTGTATTTATCCCAACTGTATGCAATTATCATCTACAAGATGATTGCCATCTTATTCAAGCCATACGCAGGTTGTTTTGATCGAGCAGCCTGCGCCCAAATTTCAACCGACCTTATTTCGCACGGCTGCCCAAGCCGTGCATAGGTTCGGGTTGACTCTCATAACTGTTATATAGGAGGCGCCCCATGCAGCAAACCGACCGCCTGGAAGCGGGGGCTTCCAGGGAAAATAACAAGGCGTACCAATCGCCGCTGGCCCAGGCGCTGCTTGCGCTGCTTTCTCTTGCGGTCTTGCTCTTCATCCTGTGGCAGGGGTTTTTCTTCCTGCGCGACAGCAGGCAGCCCAAATGGATTATTGCCTCGGTGGCGATTGTTTGGGGTGTTGGCGGCGTCGCCATGCTCTATGTACTCGCCAATTGGCTGATTGAACAGCTACCGGGGCAAATACGCCGGATCGTGCTGCCCTACTTGTTTGTTGGACCGGCCCTGGCGCTCCTCATCTGGTATCTGGCCTTGCCCGCGGTGCGCACGTTTTACCTCAGCCTGCTCGACCGCAACAGCATCAACTTTGTCGGGCTGCAAAACTATGTCACCGCCTTTACCACGCGGGCGATGTTGGAAGCCTTTCGCAACAACTTGATGTGGCTTGCGTTTGGCGCGACCTCAGCCATTGTGCTGGGTCTGCTCATCGCCGTTCTGGCCGACCGCAGCCGCATCGAGAATTTTGCCAAAACCCTGATCTTTCTGCCCATGGCGATCTCGATGGTGGGCGCGGGGGTCATTTGGAACTTCATCTACGAGGTCAGGCCCATCGGCTCGCCGCAAATCGGCTTGCTCAACGCGATTGTAGTGGCCTGGGGCGGGCAGCCGCAAGCCTGGACCGCGAGTTTCCAACCGTGGAACAACCTGTTCTTGATCGTGATCTTGGTCTGGCTGCAAACCGGCTTTGCCATGGTGCTCTTCTCCGCGGCCATCAAAGGCATTCCCGCCGAGATCCTCGAGGCGGCGCGTGTGGACGGGGCCAACGAGATCCAGGTCTTCTTCCGCATCATGATTCCCTACATCCGCAGCACGATCATCGCGGTTAGCACCACCATCGTCATCTTCACGCTCAAGATCTTCGATGTGGTCATTGTGATGACAGGGGGCCAGTTCGGCACGGAAGTGATCGCCACCCAGTTCTACCGCCAATATTTCAGCAATCGCAATTTCGGCTTGGGGTCGGCCATCGCCATCATTCTGTTGCTCTTGGTCATCCCCGTCATGATCCGTAACCTGCGCCAGTTCCGAGAGCAGGAGGTGTTCTAATGGCAGCAACGCGAACAGCAGGCAACAAACGCCAACGACTGATATCGGATATCTGGATCAACGGGACACTGTTGTTGATCTGTTTCGTGTGGACGATCCCGACGGTGGGCTTGCTCGTTTCGTCATTCCGCACGCGCGAGGACATTCAGACGTCGGGCTGGTGGACAGTCTTGCCCCACCGCGAGTGGATGGTGACAGAGGTGATCCAACCGGGCGACGACATCGACCGTACTGGCGTCATGGAATTTGCCGGTGTGGAAGGAACCTTTGAGGAACTGCGCGGGGGCATCATAGAGGGCAACACGCGCGTCCAGTGGATCGGCAACCGGCGCATCGGTCGCGTCGAGGTGCAGGAATACCGATGGACGATGAACACCAACTTCACGCTGGAGAACTATCGCAATGTGCTGACCGGCAAGCAGTATGAGGTCCGTCTGCCCAGCGGTCAAACCCAGATCCAGCAGGGCGATAACTTCAGCGGGGCCTTTGTCAACAGCCTGATTGTCACCGTTCCATCTACGGTGATCCCGATCTTGATCGCGGCCTTTGCGGCCTACGGCTTTGCGTGGATGCGCTTTCCGGGGCGGCGCATCTTCTTCATTATGGTGGTAGCGCTGTTGGTTGTGCCGCTGCAAATCGCGCTGGTTCCCATCCTGCGCGACTATGTGGCGCTGCGGCTCAATGGCACGTTCCTAGCCATCTGGCTGGCGCACACCGGCTTTGGCCTGCCCCTGGCGACCTATCTGCTCTTCAACTATGTCAGCACGCTGCCGCGCGACCTGCTGGAATCAGCCTTCATCGACGGGGCCAGCCATTTCACCGTCTTTACCCGGCTGATCCTGCCCCTGTCGGTTCCCGCGCTGGCCTCGTTTGCCATCTTCCAGTTTCTCTGGGTGTGGAACGACTATCTCGTCGCGTTGATCTTCATCGGCAGCAAGCCCGATGTGCAGGTCTTGACCATGCGTCTGGCCGACATGGTCGGTTCACGCGGGGCCGACTGGCATCTGCTCACCGCAGGGGCCTTCGTCTCGATGGTCTTGCCGCTGGTCGTCTTCCTCAGCCTCCAGCGCTACTTTGTCCGTGGGCTGCTGGCTGGCTCGGTCAAGGGGTAATCGTCTATGCCTTTACCTTCCGGGAAGTTTTGGAACTTCCCGGAAGGTTGCCTGCTTATTGCCGTGCCAGTCGCACGCGGGCGGCTTGGCGCAGCACAGCCAGAGCGAAAATTGGCAGTTTGACCATGCGCCGCCAGCGCCACGGCTGGTGCAGAAGCCTGTGCAGCCATTCCAGCCCCACACGCCGCACCCAGAGCGGCGCACGCTTGGCAACGCCCGCCGCAAAATCAAAAGCTCCCCCTACCCCAATCGCCACCTGCGCGGGCAGTTCGGCGCGGTGCGCGGCGATCCAGCGATCCTGGCGTGGATGGCCGTAGGCCACGAACAGAATATCCGGCTGTGCCTCGGCTAAGCGCGCTTGGATCGCGGGCCAAGCCGCGTCCGATGGATCGCCCGCATAGGTTCCAACCACATGCAGACCGGGATAGCGCGCTTGCAGATTGGCCGCGGCCAGCTCGGCTACGCCGGGCGCAGCGCCCAGTAAAAAGACCCGCCAGCCGGATTGCGCGGCCCGCGCACAGATATGAAAGATACCGTCAGAGCCGGTCACCCGTTCGCGCAGGGGGCAGCCCAACAGCCGCGCCGCGGCCAATACGCCCACCCCGTCGGGCACGCGCAGATCGGCCTGGGCCAAGACCGCAGCAAAGACCGGATCGCGCCCCGCATCCACGATAAATTCAGGGTTGACGGTGCAGATCTGGCGGCAGCCTCCCGGCGCGTCGATCCAGCGGCCAATTTGCGCCAACATCGCCGCGGTGTCCACAGCATGTACTACCACGCCCAAAATATTGACCGTGGGCAGCGTGTCTGTGGAGGGTATATCTGTGGGTGAGGGGTCGCCGGTCACAGCAGACGCGCCGGACAGACTTGAGGCCGGATCGTGGACCATCGCTGCACGGTCAACAGAACTAGCGCCGGGTTTGCGCCGCTTCTTCGAGCACGGCGAGCGTCTCTTGCGCGGCCTTTTCCCATGAAAAGCGGCGCACGTTGGCATACCCCTTTTCAATCAGGGCTTGGCGCAGCGCCTCGTCTTGGCTCAGGCGCAGCATGGCCTGGGCGATGGCCTCCACGTCGGTGGGATCGACCAGGAGGGCCGCATCCCCTGCAACTTCGGGCAGCGACGAACCGGTCGCGCTCATAACGGGTACTCCTTGTGCTTGGGCTTCGAGCACAGGCAGCCCAAAGCCTTCATACAACGACGGAAAGACGAACATACAGGCCCCGGCCCACAGCCCGGCTAAGTCGGCGTCGGGCACATAGCCGGGCAGATAAATCTGGTTGGCCCAGCGGCTTTGGCGCGCCCGCGCCACAATCGGCGCGCTTAACCAGCCCGCTTGCCCCGCTAACACCAGGTCAAACGACGCCGCGCCCGCGTCACACAGCCGTTCATAGGCTTCGATCAAGCGCACAAGATTCTTACGCGGCTGCAACGTGCCCACATAGAGCGCGTAGGGGCGCATCCCCCCATCATGGCCGCGGTGGCTGCGGGCCATCGCGGGATCAACCTGCGCTTGATCGTGCGCGGCGGGCGGCGGCGTGGGCGCTTCGTGGATGACGCGCACCTTGGCCGGGTCCACCCCCAAGCGGCGCTGCAAGTCCGCGGCTGTGGCCTGGCTGATGGCGATGACGCGCGCGGCTGCGTGCGCGCTCCAGCGGGTGCTCAGGTCGAGATAGAGCCGCTGGCGCAGCGGATGGGCCTCTGGAAAGACAAGATAGCCCAAGTCGTGCAGCGTGACCACCGTGGGCGGCAGGCGGCACACGGGCCATACGAAGGGCGCCACATGCGCGGGAATAAAGAGCACGTCGGGCGGGTCGTCCAGCACCGCCCGCGCCAGGCTGCGATGGGTCCAAAGGCGACGCCGCGGCAAGTAGACCCATTGAGCGTGGCGCGGCAGCGGCCAACTCGTCGCGTCGGGCACATCGTCGGTGTAGAGCCGCCAGGTATGATCGCGCGCCGCGGGCAGCGCCAGCAGGTGGGCCAAGAGCTGCCGGCTGTATCGTTCGGTTCCTGTCTGGAGCGGGCGCACTGCGCGCGAGGCATCGACCCCGATAATCATGCGCGGCATGGATGGGGCGCGCCAAATTCGGCCAGCAGCGCGGCCACGGCTTCGTCCAACGGCCCCTGGCGTAGGATCACGGGGGTTGCGCGGCTCACATCGACCACTGTACTCGCGGGGCCGCGCTGATCCGGCGGCAGATCCTCGGCCAAGATCAGCGGCAAGCGCCCCCCCAACTGGTCTGCAACCTGCGCCGCGGTGTGGGTGTTGGGGCCGCCGCTGCGATTGGCGCTGGTCGCGGCCAGCGGCCCGCTACGGCGCAGAAAGGCGCGCAGCCGCGCATGATCGGGCATCCGCACGCCAATGCTCGCGTGTCCCGCGGTCAAATTGTCGGGCAGGTGGGCCAGGGCAGGCACGATCACCGTCAGCGCGCCGGGCCAAAAGCGCGCCATCAACGCCGCGGCCAGGGGCGAAACGGGCGCTTGGGCCACCTGCTCCACCTGCTCGATATCGCCGATCAGGATGGGAATGGGCTTGACCGGCGGCCGCGCTTTGGTCCAATAGAGCCGGTCAATGGCCGCGGGATCATCCGGGCGGCAAAAAACCCCATAGACCGTATCGGTCGGCGCGGCGATCACCTCGCCCGCGGCCAACAGGTCAAGCGCCAGCGTCTGGGCCGCGGCATCGGCCAGGGGGCGAATTTCGGTGTGGTAAACAGGCTCGCTCATGGCGCTGTACAGACGAACATTAGACAGACAGGCCGTTAGACAGACAAGCTGCGGAAGCGGGTCAGCCGGTACGTATCATGCCAGAAGGGGCTGGTATACTCGTCCGCGTCGCTCTGGGCCAAGTCGGCCAGCAGCCGCCCAACCGCGATCGAGTGTTTAAAGCCGCGACCGCTGAAGCCCGCGGCCAGCACAATCTGGGGATGCTCCGGGTGACGGTCGATCACAAAGTCGCGCGTGGGCGTCTCAGTATAGAGACAAGGCTCGACCAGGGTGGGCGACGGTTCCAAGCCCGGCAGCCGCATCTGCACTGCTTCGACCAAGCGGGCCAACAGTTCTTGATCGACCGTGCGCGGCTCATCGGGGTCGACCATCTGCTCGGTCTGTTCCAGCGCGATCTTGATCTCGCCCGGTCGCTCAAAGATGGGAAAGCCGTAGATGTGGGGGTCAGCCACCAGGATGAAGACCGGGAACTTGCCCACCGCGAAATCTGCGGGGTTGCGCGCCGCGAAATAGGCAGTCTGCTGGCGGGTGACGCGCAGCGGCACATGAAACGGCACCAGATCATCCAAAAAGCGGGTTGCCCATGGCCCCGCGGCCACAACCGCGCTGTCGGCGTAGAAGGTCC
Organism: uncultured Litorilinea sp.; assembly: GCA_964655505.1. GTDB lineage: Bacteria > Chloroflexota > Anaerolineae > Caldilineales > Caldilineaceae > QEUY01. The sequence continues at coordinate 15,466 of CAZZNG010000034.1, forward strand.
GGCCTTCGGTCGTGCGCACAGCCACGCCTTCCCCTTCAGGCGAAACCGCGACCACCGGCATTTCCTCGATCACCGTTGCGCCGTGCGCCACCGCTTGATCGACCATCACCGCGACACATTGCGAGGCGGCGAGGATGCCGGTTTCATCTTGGCGCACCCCAATCCACTCCTCGTTCGTCATGAATTGGGGGAAAGTGGAACGCAAGCCCGCGCTGTCCAACACGGTATAGTCGAACCCAAGTTCGTCCAGCACCGTTTGACAGTTGACCAGCCAAGGCTCATTCGCAGCGCCCAAGTAGAGGCCGCCGGTCATTTGCAGCAGCGGCGTTCCACTCAGTTGTTCGAGTTCGCGCCAGAGCGCAAAGGTCGCGGGCATCTGCTCGGCATACCAGCGTTGGTCATGGGCATAGCGGGTGATGCGACTGCCGCCGTGGCTGCTGCCCTGTTTGTGGCCCACGGTGAATTGTTCGATGAGCAAGACCTTGCGCCCATCGCGTGCGGCGTGGTAGGCAGCGGCGCTGCCGATTGCCCCCGCGCCGATAACGATCAGATCGAAGAAAGGTGGACTTTGGCGTGCTACAGTCCCGTTCATGGCTGTCTGTCCAATCCATCCATGTTCAATCTACTGTGCGCGATCGATTGTGCGTGATCGAGCCGTGATAGCGCCGTTCGACGCCTTGATGAAACATTTGTTGCCGTCGGCAAGAATGTTTGCAGGCAAACCATTGTGTTTACAGGTTGTTGGGTTCTGTGTATACTAACCCTAGGTGTATTGGCCCTTGTGTCATTCATGTACAACCGGATGGTGTACAACACCACGGCGCACAAGATCGTGCCGTGGGCGATTGGCCGCTTAATTTATGGGCGAATCCAAAAAGAATGCGTAGGCATGGCGCACGGCGTTTTTCCCGCGGGCAACGGGTATCGAATGCGCCGGAATGGCCGGTCAAGCAGGCAGACCAGGCCAGCGACCAGTGGGCACTATATCAGCCGCCCAAGCCTACGTCAAACCATTCGCTGCCAGACACGACAATCTGTCACTGGCAATCAGTCGCGGGCGCGCCGGGCACACCGTTCTTCTCAACAGCGCATCTCTGGGAGTCTTGGCGCGGACGACTACAGACAAGGCCGCGCCGTTTATCAATAATCAGATCAACGAGCCGGTCAGGAGTTGGGCTAAGTGAATGGCCTGCACGCTATGCATTGCAGCCCGCGCGATTGCGCGTCAGGGCGCACACGCGACGCCATGACCGGCGTCACGACAAGACAGCATGCCCGACGTCGCCGTGCCGTAGGGATACCGCACAAAAAGATGACGTCCTGGGTCAGTTTGGATTTATCAATCATCGCCGTCACTTGCCGCAGTCGACCGGTGCAACGCAGGCCGGATCACCGCAGGCGCATTGCCGATCATCGTATGAACAGAAGCGTACGCAAACAGTGCACGCGAAGGGGGTTCGGTGGCTGTGGAGCAAGCGCTGGCACATGCCCTCTGGGTGGTGGGGCTGGCCGGTCTTTTGGCAACATTTAGTTTTTTCAGTTGGCAACGACGCGACGAAGGCAGCCGCCGCCGTCCTGCGCCGCATCTCTTTATCCCAACTAGCATCAGTCTCGTTGCCGTCTGCACAGGCGCTCTCCTGAATGGGATCATCCATCCGAACACGATGAGTGGGTGGGAACGTGTGGCCTGGGGATTATTATTATTCATTCTCATTCTTCTGCTTGCCGCAGACCGAATCTCGAGCAGGGGACAAGCAGGCTGGGGCAAGACCAGGCTGGGATTCACCGACGGAGGAGAGGATTTATAGCCTATGAAAGAGCAAACTCCAAACGACAACTGGCGGCTCCAAGAAGACGATCTTGACGACGACAAGTGGATTCTTGAGGAGTCGGAGCAGCGCGTCACCGACCAGTGGCAGTTGCAATCCTCCCAGTCACCAGAGGAAGTGACCAGTTGGCAGCCGGTCGAGTATGTGAAGCCGAACCGGCCCGCGGGCGCTTGGATCTTGCCGACCATTATCACATTGGCCCTGCTGCTCGTGATCGGCTATACGGCATATCGCGTGCTGCCGTCCCTCTTGGGGACTGATGAGCCGCCAGTGGTCGCGGAAGACCCGGTGCCGCCAGCCGAGAGTACGCCTCCAGATGAGGGCGTAGCCGACGCAGAGGTGCCCGTAGAAGCGCCCACCGAGGCAGCGCCGCCCACACCTGAGCAAGAGACCGCGCCCACGCCGGACACGGCTCCTGCCGGAGAAGGGGCAGCAGAAGAAGCCGCGCCGACCCCTGCCCCCCCTCCCAGCGGACAGGTGGTGGTCGAGTTTGCCGTGGTCACGCCCACCTTTGGGCTGAACGCGCGCCTGGCTCCTGACGCCAACGCGGAGATCATCCGCATTTTGGACCCCAACGAGAGTGTCTTGGTCTTTGGCCGCCAAGGCGAATGGTTGGAGATCTTTGTCAACGAAACCCCCTTGGCTGAAGGCGAACCCCTGGCCGGTACGGTCGGCTACGCCGCAGCCGAGTTTATGGAGATCACCACGCGCGAGATCTCTGAACAGCTCTACAACGAAATCCTAGCCTTCACCGGCAAACAGCAGCCGACGCCTGCGCCTGCCGCGGACGCAGCCGATACCCCTGGCGAGGCCACTGAACTCGGCGAAACCAGCGAAACGCCGTTGACCGTCACCGTCAACGCCATCAGCGGCGTAAATGTACGCACGGAGCCAAACGCCACAACCGATGAAAGCGTTGTGCGCCTGCTGGAAAACGGCACGGTCGTTCCAGCCGTTGCGCGCACAGCCGACAGCACATGGGTTCAAGTCCAACTGCCCGATGGGGCCACGGGCTGGGTCGCTGTGGAATTCCTTGTGCCTAGCGGCGACATTACCACCTTGCCGACACCGGACCAGGCCGAAGCGCCCGCGGCCGGTGACACAAGCGCGCCCATTACCGGCACAACTGTCGTGACGACGGGCGTGGCAGTCGATGCGCCCTACAGCAATGTTGTGCCCGGCGACAATGTGCCCGCCATCATCGTGGACATTCCCGAAGGGGTGAACGCGCGCACCGCGCCTGACTTAGAGGCCGAGATCGAGACGCTGGTTCCGGAGGGCGTTGTGCTGCCCGCGCTGGGCCGGTCGAGTGATAACCAGTGGGTGCAGGTCCAACTGCCGACCGGTGTCCAAGCGTGGATCTTCCGCACCACTGTGCAAGAGACACCGGCAGTCGGCGCGCTGCCTGCGGTGCTGACCCAGTTACCCACGCCCAGTGCGATTGAGCCAGGCCAACAGATCTTGATTCCGACTCCCACCCCGGCTGGGGCCGCGACGGAGGCGGATACAGAGACAGAGGCCGAGCCTGAGACAGAGACAGAGACAGACGACGCGGCCAGTACAGTCACCGCGGACGTGCTGCCCTTTGTTCTGCCTGTCTACCCCGACCCAAGCAGCGATGGCACGCCTGTGCTGCGCGCCCAGCGGGGCACATCCTTCACCGTCATCGGGCGCAATGAAGCAGGCACATGGCTCCAAGTCGAGACAGCCGATGGGACAGTCGGCTGGGTGATCGCGGGCAACGTCAATGTGACCGGCGACCCGGCGAGTCTGCCCGTCGCCGAGTGAGGCAGCCCGTAAGGCAGCCTGTGGCGGGCGCGGCCGTATGCGCCCATTGCAGACCATAGTCCCCCTGTGAGCAACCAAGCCCCTGTCGCCCCCTGTGATAGCATGGAGAGGGTGACAGGGGTTCTCTATGGACCGTCTCTGCCGCAGGTTGACGGCACGCGATGTTCAGATGGGGTGTGATAGGAAACAGGAAGGAAGATGCCAACCATGAACGATCGACGCGGGAGCATGCTGCGCTGGGCTGTCGTGCTGATCCTCGCCGGTGTCGGGCTGTTGCTCTTCAATTTCGACCTGCTGGCGGCCTATGAACCGCTGGCGCAATACATTGTCGCTGCGCTCTTTGCTGTGGCAGGAGGCGCTTTTTTGCTTTCCTATTTCTGGCAGCGTGAAGAGTGGTGGCGCTTGATGCCCGGCTGGACGCTGGTCGCGCTGGCGGTGATGGTGCTCCTCGGTCTGCGCGATGACCTGGATCGCCCCCTCATCGCGGCGGTTCTCTTTGTCGGGCTGGCCGTCGCCTTTGCCCACATCTATCTGGTCAACCGCGCAGTCCATTGGTGGGCGATCATCCCCGGCGGCTTCATGCTGGTTCTGGCCGTAGTCATTAGCCTCAGCACCTCTGTAGCGCGCATCGAAACGCTGGGCACGGTGCTTTTTGTGGGGATGGGGCTGGTCTTTATGCTGCTTTATCTGCTCGCGGGGCGTCGCCGCCACTGGTGGGCGCTCATTCCGGGTGGGGTGCTGGTTCTCTTTGGCCTGGTCATCTACACAGTGGACAACGCCGTGCAGATCGCGCTGCTGCGCTGGTGGCCGCTGGTGTTGATCGTCTTGGGCGCGCTCTTGGCCTTGATCGCCGCGGCGCTGCCCGCGTCCGCCGAGCGGGATCGCCTCTCGGTGGACGTTGCGCCGCCACTGCCACCGGCTGACCGGGGAAGCGAACAGGATCAATTGGGCGAGTACCGCGAACCCGCGCCGGGGGCCAGTGTGGTCGAACTGCCCGATCCGGAAGAACAGCGCTAGACGAGCGCCAGCCTGATACTGCTTACGCTTACGATATTGATGCGCTAGGGACTGATCCGCTAGGGATTGATCCGCTTGTGCCCGCGCCAACCGGCTCGGCGGTGGGATCGCGCACGACAATCGAGCCGTCGTCATCCATGCTGTCGATGATGGCAAGCGAGACAATCGGCACGTTCAGCCCACTCAGCCGGGCGCGCCCGCCTTCGAAGCTCTTTTCAATCAAACAGCCGATGCCGCACAGCGTGGCCTGACACTGGTCGATCAGTTCGGCTAGCGCGGCAATCGTTTTGCCCGAAGCCAGAAAATCATCGATCAGCAGGACGCGGTCGTGGGGATGTAAGTATTCGGGCGAGATGATCAACTCGACAAGGCCGCCCTTGGTGTGGCTCGGCGCTTGGCTCTTGTAGACGCCGGATGGCATAGTGATGGGCTGTGTCTTGCGCGCATAGACAACGGGCACGCCCAGCGCGCTCGCAGTGGCAAGGGCCGGGGCGATGCCGCTGACTTCGGCGGTAATGACCTTGGTCACGCCTTCCACGCCTGCGGCGGCAAAGCGTTGGGCAAAGGTTTGGCCCATTGCCATGGTGAGGGCCGGGTCCAACTGGTGGTTGATGAAGCCGTCCACCTTGAGGATGCCGCGACCGAGATTCTTCCCCTCTCGTTGAATCCGCTCAACCAACTCCTGCATCGGTCATTCCTTCCTTTACGCGATCAAATCCACACGGTTCCATCCACACAGGCACATTTCCTATCGAGCCGAGCAAGTTCGATCCAGCTATGACGCATGACGTCCGTTGAACGTTTATTGGTCGGTGTTGGCTTCAGCGCCGAGCACCTCGATATGGTCAGCTGCGGCTGGAACCCCACCCAAGATGTTGAACTCGGTTTGCAGCGCCACGGCTCGCTGGCGCACAGCGCCACGGTCGGGCAGCGATTGGGCCAGTGCGTCCACCAAGCGCGCAATCGTCACTTCTTTGGGCGGTAGATAGAAGCCAACGCCGCTGCGTATGACGCCCTGCGCTTGGCGCACTTGATCGGCGGCATGGGGCACGACGATCTGCGGCACGGCATGGGTGACGAGCGCATGGGTCGTGCCTGCGCCGCCGTGGTGAATGGCCGCGGCAATGTAGGGCATGGTCCGCGTAAAATCCACCCAGGGACGCACGACCGAACTCGCGGGCAGCCGCCCGCGCAGCGCATGGGTCCAACTTGCGTCCGACGAATCCGTGCCCAGGGCAAGAATGGGCAAACAGCCCATCTGATCCGCGGCATGGGCCGCGGCAATGAAAAAGTTGGGGTCTGCATTGAAGCTAGTGCCCAGGGTGATCAAGACCCACGGCGCATGATCCGGTGATGGAAGCGATGCGTCGGGGGGATGGTCAGGCCCAGGCGTGCGCCGCAGCCCGCCGCAGTGGATGGTCTTTTCGCCCACCCGCGCGCCCTCGAACCAGCTAGGACTCCAGAAGGTGAGATGCCCTTGTTGGGCGGACAGCGCGGGCGGACCGGCCTGTGTGAAGTGGCGACCCTGTACCCCTGCCTGCGCCAAGAGCGTGTCGAGCCGCGCCCGCGCCAAAAAGACCATCTCCCCCGCGCTAGTCGTCATGGATGGCGGCGGCGCGGGCCACCCCATCACAACCAAAGGGCAGCCGTAGCGCTCGGCCACAATGCCCGCGGCCACCATGAACATCTCACACAGGATCAGGTCCGGGCGAAACTCGCCCACCAGCACGGTCAACTCGTCGACCGCGGCGACAACGCGCTCCGGATCCAACCATTGATCGAGCGCGCGCAGTTGCTTTTGGCGCTGAACCTCTGCGGGGTCCGCGTCGGGGTCCGGCTTGAGCGGCAGCGGCGGCGGCCAACGCCAGCCGGTTTCGTGCAGCGCGTGAAACGCGACACCGGCCTGGGTCACTGTCTGGGCGACGGCGTGACCGCTGGCCCATAAGACCGTATGGCCGCGGCGGGTCAATTCGGCCGCGGTCGCCAGATAACCGCCCCAATCCAGATGGCCGGGCAGTTGGGCAGAGACACAGAGAATCCGCATAAGGTCAAAGATAAGGTCAAAGACAATCGATCAACTGGCGTGCGGTTCGACAAAAAAGGAGGAACGATCAGCGGGCTGATAGCCGTCGAGCAGTTGGCGTGCGGCCTCAATATCACGCTGGATCTGGGCGATCAACGCGGGCAGCCCATCGAAGCGCACTTCCCCGCGCAGCCGCGCAATAAACTCGACCGTGAGCGTCCGTCCATAGAGATCGCCATCGGCTAGCTCTGCCTGTCCATCCGGATCGGGAAAATCGAGCAGATGGGTTTCAAAGCGGTGCTGTGTACCGTCCACCGTGGGACGCACCCCCAGGTTTGTCACACTTGAGTAGACCACCGGCCCACTTCCATCGGATTTGTTCACCTGGTGGACGTAGGTGCGCGTGGCATAGACGCCATCCGCGGGCCACAGTTTGTTGGGGGGCAGTTGCATGTTGGCGGTTGGCGTGCCAATGGTGCGGCCGCGCCGGTCGCCGGGGATGACAATGCCCGTGGCGTGATAGGGGCGGCCCAACATGGTCGCGGCCTCGTCCACCTTGCCCTGCGTCAGCAGCGCGCGGATCGCATTGCTGCGCACCGAATGCTCGCCCCATTCCACCGGGTCGATCACCACCAAGCGATAGCCCATCTCCTCGCCCAGCGCGGCCAGCACCTCCAAATTGCCCGACCGGTTGCGCCCCAGGGCAAAATCCGGCCCGGCCACCAGCGCCGCCAGGTTGAGATGCTGCTTGAGCCAGCCGACAAAGGTATCCGGGCCAACCGCGGCCAGTTCAGGGGTGAACGGCTGGATCACGCCGACGCCCAAGCCCAACTGCGCGGCCACTTGCAGCCGTTCGTGGGGCGTGGTCAAAAGCAGCGGGGCATGTTCAGGGCGCAGGACGGCCAGCGGGTGCGGGTCAAAGGTGATCAACCCGCCCACTGCATCCAGTTCCGCGGCCACCCCCAACAGCCGCGCCAGCAGCGTCTGATGGCCGCGATGGACACCGTCGAAATTGCCGATGGTCAGCACAGTTGGTCGGCTGAAATGTGCCGTGCGGATGTCATTGAAGATCTGCATAGGTGTGCCAGGTTACTCCGAATTGCCCTCTCGAACCCACTTGCTCAGTTGGGCGCCAGCCACTTCTCAGCCTTCCAAAGGGGCGGCGACGCGGCCGTGTCCAAGCAGCGAATGATGCCCAACAGAGTGCCCTCGCCATCCTGCGCCGCGGCCAGCCCATCGCCTGCCCGCGCCTCGACACTGCCCGGCAGCGGCGTCACCTGCCCATAGCCGAGCCGCTGGGCCGCGCCGCCATCCACCGTCACCCGCGGCAGGCCCAACCCTGTCCCTAAAGGCAAGAGCAGATCGGTAAAGCGCCCGGCTTCGGCAGCCGCGGCCACCTCGTCCAGCGTGTGCGCGTCGGCCAGCGTAAACGCGCCCGCGGCCTCGCGGCGCAGGGCTGCAAGATGCGCGACCGTGCCCAATGCCGCGCCCAGATCGTGGGCCAAGCTGCGAACGTAGGTTCCCGCGGAACAGTGCACGCGCAGCACAAGCGTATCCGGCGGCTGCCACGCAACCAAGTTCAACTCGTGGATGGTGACCGGCCGCGCCTCGACTGCCACGGCTTCGCCGCGCCGCGCTTTGGCATAGAGCGCCTCGCCGTCGCGCTTGAGCGCGGAAAAGATCGGCGGCGTCTGTTCGATTTTACCGCGAAATTGCGCCAACGCCGCTTCGAGCCTAGGCTGATCGAGCATTGGCACGGGCGCGCGGCTGGTCACTGTCCCCGTCACGTCATAGCTGTCGGTGGCTGTGCCCAGCTTGACCACAGCCAGATAGCGCTTGGCGTGCCCCTGATAGTATTCGACCAAGCGCGTGGCTTGGCCGAGACAGAGCACCAGCACCCCCGACGCAAAAGGGTCGAGCGTACCCGTATGACCGATGCGCCGCTGCTGGCTCCACCGGCGCACGCGTTGGACAACATCATGGCTGGTCAGCAGCCGTTCATCAGCAGTCGTTGCAGCGGGGGCGGTTGCATCGAGGGTGGTTGTATCGGTCAGGCCCGGCTTATCGACGACCAGGATGCCATGTACATCTGGATTTGCTTTAGGACGTGCCATATGGATGATCGGTCGTTTTCAAATCGTCTAGGCTTGCACAGCCTGCTGCGCGGCTTGCTCGCGCCGCGCCTGCTGCAGATCCGCGAGCACACGCGGGGTGACTTCCTCCAACGTGCCAGGGACGGTGCATCCCGCGGCCGCGGGATGGCCGCCGCCGCCCAGGGCAAAAGCGACCTTCGAGACATCATAGCCCGGTTTGGCGCGGAAGCTGCACTCGACGCTTGGGCTGCCCTTTTCGTCGGCCAACTGGATCAAGACCGCGCTCATGTCCGCTTCGTCTGCGGTGACAAGGTAGCTCGCCAGGCCAATGTCGCCCGCGGGATGGCCGGATTTGACAAAGACATCCGGCGTGGCAGTCGCCCAGATCACGCCGTCTTGCAGGCGCACGGTGGGCAAGATCAGGCTCCACAGTTTGATCATGTTAAACGGGCGTCGGTTGACCGTGCGCTGGGTGATCTTCGCCAGGTCCGCCCCACCCTTCATCAGCCGCATGGCGATCTCCAGCACGCGCGCGTCGGTGTTGCTGGTGCGGAAGCAGAGCGTATCGGTCACGACGCCGGTCAGGAGACATTGGGCCAAGTTGCCGCGCAGTTCAACGCCGAGCGCATCCGCCAGATAAGCCACCATCTGCGCGGTGGCCGCGCAGTCGGGCGCAACCCAGTTGACCGTGCCAAAGTAGGTATTGGTGATGTGATGGTCGATCACCAGCAGCGGCGCATTGCCATGCACAGCCGGGTTGTAAGCATCGCCCATGCGGTCGGGGCTGGAGGCGTCCAGGCAGATGACCAAGTCGAATGGCTTGTCCACGACCTCGGCGCGATATTCGGCGTGCTTGCGGGTGATGATCTCGGTTGCGCCGGGCAGCACCAAATGCTCCACCGGAACCGGATCTTGCAGCGCCAGCGTGGGGCGCTTGCCCAACTCGCGCAGCAGCCACCCCATGCCCAACAGGCTGCCAACGGCGTCGCCGTCCGGCTTGACATGGCTGACACAAAGAATGGTTTCAGCCTCGCGGATAAGCTGAATGAGTTTCGGATCGATCATGCGTCTGCTTTCGTCCTCGCTTCTCCGGCGCTTGGCAGCGCCAAGCCGCCAAAATCCTAGACAGAATAGAATACGGTCTGGTCAAAATACGACTTAGACGGAAAGAGGGCCAAGGGTGCGCCCCTTGACCCTCTTCAAAACCTGCTGTGTCGCCCGTTAACGGGGCGATTCAGATTCAGTGTCGTCGCTTGTGTCGTCCCTTGGCTCTGCGATGTTCATGCCGTGCGCCGGCTCGCCATCGTTGGCCGCGTTCCGGTTGTTATTTTCACGCTCTTGGGCGATCTGGCGCAAAAGCGCGGTGACGCGCGCGGCGCGTTCCGGTGTATCGTCGTAGTAAAAGAGCAGTTCCGGCACAGCGCGCAGCGTGCAGCGGATGGCGATCTGTCGTCGCAGAAAGGGCGTTGCCCGGCGTAACCCCTTGATCACTTGGTTTTTTGTCACCTCGTCGTCGTCGTGGCTCACATAGACTTTGACATTGCGTAAGTCCCGGCTCACATCCACGCTGGTCACTTGCACCAAGCTCAAATTCGGGTCGGCCAGTTCATTGCCGATCAGGATGCTTAGCTCCTGGAACAACATTTCCGCCACACGTTGTTGTCGGATGGTCGTCATCTGACCCTCCTCTATTCCACTTATTACAGCGGCGCGACCGGCGAACCGGCCACGCCGTCTAGTTTAACGACTCAACCCCTTGACGAAACCCTGCGATCCGCCTAGCGCACGCGCTGGCGCTCATAGACGACAATGACATCGCCCTCTTGCAGCAGATCATCGCTGCTGGCGAGTTTGATGCCACACTCGAAGCCGGTGCGTACTTCGTTTACATCATCCGCAAACCGGCGCAGCGTCTCGATGCGCGTCATGGGGGCCAGTGGTTCGCCGTCGCGCGTGGCCTGGGCAAGCGCGTTGCGCTTGACAACGCCGCTCTGCACATGGCAGCCAGCAATGACACCGCGGCGCAGTTTGAAGAGTTGGAGCACTTGGGCGCGGCCAATCTCCACTTCTTCATAGACCGGTTCGAGCATACCGGTGAGCGCGGCCTCCACATCCTCGATCATCTTGTAGATGATGTTGTAGTGGCGAATTTCGACACCGGATTGCTCGGCCCGCTGTTGTGCGGCCCGATCCACGTTCACGTTAAAGCCGATGATCACCGCGTCACTTGCTTCGGCCAACATCACGTCCGATTCTGAGATATCGCCAATGGCGGCCTGCAAAATCTTGACGTTGACCTCGTCCGTGGCGAGATCTTCCAGGCTCTGGCGCACCGGCTCCAGCGTCCCCTGCATGTCGGCACGCACGATTAAGTTCAGCGTCTTGGTTTCGCCCTCTTCAATGCGGGCGAAGATTTCATCCAGCGACATCGGGCGGCGTTCAGCGCTTTGGGCGGCCCGCTCGCGATCCTCCTGGCGTTCCGCGGCCAATTGCTTCGCCACACGGTCGCTCTTCATGACCTCGAAGGTGTCCCCGGCTTGGGGCAGTTCCTGCAAGCCCAACACGACGACGGGCGTACTCGGCCCTGCCTCCTTGATCGGCTTGCCGTCCGAATCGAACATGGCCTTGATGCGGCCCCAGGTGTCGCCGACGACGAGGGCATCGCCGCGCTTCAGCGTGCCGTTCTGGACCAAGAGCGTTGCGGTCACCCCGCGGAACCTATCCAGTTCGGACTCGATGACCGTGCCCACGCACTTGCCTTTGGGGTTGGCCTTAAAGCTTTCGATCTCGGCGACCAGCAGGATATTTTCCAACAGGTCGTCAATGCCCAAGTTGTTGAGCGCGCTCAACTCGACCACAATCGTGTCGCCGCCCCACTGTTCAGGCTGCAGCCCCTCTTGGGAAAGCTCTTCCATCACGCGCTGCGGGTTGGCGTTCGCCTTATCAATCTTGTTGAGCGCCACCACGATTTCCACCCCCGCGGCGCGGGCGTGGTTGATCGCCTCGCGCGTTTGCGGCATCACGCCGTCGTCAGCCGCCACCACCAGCACCACGATATCCGTGACCTGTGCGCCGCGCGCACGCATCGCCGTAAAAGCTTCGTGACCCGGCGTGTCCAAGAAGGTGATCTTCCGCCCATCGACCGTCACTTGATAAGCGCCGGTGTGCTGGGTGATCCCGCCTGCTTCGCCCTCCGCCACATTGGTATGACGGATGCGGTCGAGCAAGGTGGTCTTGCCGTGGTCAACATGGCCCAAGACCGCCACAACCGGCGGACGTTCGACCAAGTTCTCTTCTTTTTCGGCCTTGATCACTTCTTGCACAAAGCTCTGCGCGGTGGTGGGCTTGACCGTCTCTTCGGCGGCAGACTCTTCTTCGTCTTCCGGCTCTTCCCGCTCCGGCCATTTGACTTCGATGCCCAACTCTTCGCCCAAGATCACGGCTGTGTCATGGTCGATGCTGTGGGTGATCGGGGCCATGATGCCATATTGCATCAGCACCTTGATCAGGTCGATTGGGCTGCGCTCCATGAGTTTTGCCAAATCGCGCACCGTAATCGAATTGTCGACCACTACCGATTGCACGCCTTTGGACTCTTTGCGCCCATGCCCGTCCCGCTCGGCACGTGCCGGTCCCTTGCCGTTGGCTGGCTTGTGACGCCCCCCTCGGTTTTCGCGCTGGACCTCCTCGAGCGACTCATCCTCAAATTCCGCGTGGCGAGATTTTGTTTTGCCTTTTGGTGCCATCTATCCATACCTCCTAATTTCACGTGAGCGAGTGGCTCGAAGCCGGTGAACAAGCGCCAATGCCGCGCACAAAACTGCGGCTGCTGGGCACGTCAAAACATACCAGCGCAGCCGTACAGGCGCAGAACCAGGTTCAGTATCAAATAAGGGAATCAGGCAGGTATGGGGAAATTAGGGGATGACCTACGGGGCGTAAAGAGGACGGGTCGCGCAAATGCTAGAACATCGTCACCCTCCGCCATACGACCGGCTGTCGCGCGCTGAAAGCGCAGCAGTCGCTCTCCCACTTTTTCCCAACACCCACAGTCGGACGGGCCTCCTTCGCCCATCCAGCCTGATTTACACGGTCACAAGTTGCCATGATGCACGGCGTACGCAGCACAAGGGCAATTCATGGGACTCTCTCATTGTTCCTTACGATATAAGCCTGGCCTGCCGGAACAGTACCGCGGACTGCGCCCCTCAGCGATTCCTACTGGTGTATCCTGTAGAGACATCCTGCGCGGCCGTGTGCCTGCCGACACGGTCTCAGCCGGACGTTGTGGGGTCCGAAGCGGCGGCTGCCTCTGCATCGGGCGACTCTGTTTCAGCCGCTTCCGATTCAGGCAGCGTCGCCATGAAGTCCAACAACGTCTGGCGGTTTTCCTCACTCAAACGGGTACGCAATGCCTGCTCCAAGCGATTGGAGCGCAGCACAGCGCGCCAACATTCCTGATAGGGATGGATATAAGCGCCCCGTCCGGCCTGTTTGCCGGTTAGGTCCACCACCACCCCTGCTTCTGTGCGCACCAAGCGCACCAAGTTCCGTTTCCCCGCGACCTGGCGACACGCAATACAGGTGCGCTGCGGCACATGCTTGGGTCGAGTCGCTTTGGCTTTGCCGGTGCGTGCTTTGTGCGACATATCTATTTTACCCTAACCCGGCAAGATCAGTCTGTGATCTTGCCGGGGATTCCCTACAGTCATTCTACAACAATTCTACGGCATCCTGCCCGATGCGGGCCGGTGCTGTCGACCGAACGCGGGCTAGAAATACCCCTCGTCCTCCTCATCGATGATGGGACGGCGCTTCTTGGCTTTGGCCTTCGGCTTGGGCTTTGCCTTGGCGACCTTGGGCTTACCCTTGCCCTTGTGCGCCCGTTCGGCCTCGCCCTCCTCGTCCCACTCTTCGAGTTCTTCATCATCCAACCCCACCAACAGTTCGGCGGGAATCTCGAAGTCATCGCTCGAGAAGTCAATCGCCTTGTTCTTGCGTGCGCGCAGCATATCGGCGGTAATCACCTCCGGCAGGTCATCTACCTTGGTGATATCCTCTCTCGCCTCTTCATCCTCGTCCGCGCGTTCCTCGGCCTCTTGCTCCGCCACAGGTTCGGGCAGTTCCTCAGAGAAGCTGATTTCTTCCTCGCTTACGTGCTCCTCATCGGGCAGGTCGGGCCAGGCAGGCAGTTCGCCTTCCGCTTCAGGCTCCAGCACCTCGCCGATGGGATGTTCCGGCAGTTCCAAGTCCGCCGGCCACATATCGCGGAAATCGCGCCGATCCACCGGCAGTTCCGGCATCTCCAGAGGCGGCAATTCGGTTGCATCGAGGTCGCTGCCGCGCTCTTCGAGGGCGCGCGCCGCCTTGCTCAACAGGTCTTCGCCCACAGCCGGTTGATCCTCGTCTTGCAGGAAGCGTTCCACCACGGAGAAAAGATCCGCGGCGCGGCTGCGCTGTGCCTGTTCGGCGGCGAGCCGGTCGATGCCTTCCTTGGCGGCTTCGGTTTCGCTCTTGATATCAATGCGCCAGCCGGTCAATTTGGCCGCCAAGCGTGCGTTCTGCCCCTCTTTACCAATTGCCAGGCTCAACTGCCGGTCGGGCACAACCACGATCGCGGTCTTGATGGGGCTGTTTTCATCCAACAAGACGCTGTTGACCTTGGCCGGGCTTAACGCATTGGCGATGTACGTGGCGACATCATTGCTCCATTCGACCACGTCAATCTTTTCGCCCGCCAACTCGTTGACAATATTTTGAATGCGCAAACCGCGCATCCCAACACAACTACCGACCGGGTCAACCCCCGGCACTGTAGCCACCACGGCGGCCTTGCTGCGTGCGCCCGGCTCCCGTGCAATCGACTTGATCTCGACGGTTCCTTCGCGTACCTCCGGGATCTCCTGCTCCATCAAGCGGCGCAGCAAATTGCGATGGGTGCGGCTGAGTTTGATCACAGGGCCGCGCGTGCTCTTGTGCACGTCCACCATATACACCCGGACATAGTCGCC
>CAZZNG010000035.1:0-29936 GCA_964655505.1 uncultured Litorilinea sp.
CCGGTGGGCTTACGCTTGTTCGGCGATTTCAGCCAGTTCAAACCAACGCGCCAGCGCCTCGTCTAAGGCCGCGTTGATCGCGTCTAACTCCTCGGCCAACTCCTGCAAACGCATATAATCGTCGCCACAGCCGGTCATGGCGTCGATCAGCACCGATTTGGTTTCTTCTAACTCGGCAATGCGCGCCTCGAGCCTTTCCACCTCACGCTGCTCTTTCCAGGTCAGCTTGCGCGGGCCGTTCTCCGGCTGCTGCGATGGTGGCGGCGCGGCCTTGGCCGCCGGTCGCGCGGCGGGTTCGGGTGCTTGGGCAGACGCGTCAGCCTGGCGCAGCCGTTCATAGGTGGTGTATGGGGTGGGGTAGCGCGGGCCGAGTTTGCCATCTTCCATCGCCAGCAGAAAATCGACCGTGCGATCCAGAAAATAACGGTCATGGCTGACGACGATCAGCGCGCCCGCGAAATGGTCCAAAAACTCCTCCAGCACGCCCAGCGTCTCGATATCCAGGTCGTTGGTCGGCTCGTCCAGGATCAGCACATTTGGCTGGTGGATCAAGGTGCGCAGCAGATACAAGCGCCGCCGTTCGCCGCCGCTGAGGCTGCCGATACGCGCATACTGCATGGGGCGCGGAAAGAGGAACCACTCCAACATCTGCGCCGCTTCGACCCGTTCGCCCTCCTTGGTCAAAATCAGCGGCGCTTCCTCTTGAATGAACTCGATGATGCGTTGGCTGTCGTCCAGGTCTTCGCTGCGCTGGTCATAGTAGCCGATCTGCACCGTGTCGCCCCAGCGCACAGACCCCGCGTCAAGCTCGATCTTGCCCGTCAACGCCTCCAAGAGTGTACTCTTGCCCGCGCCGTTCGGCCCCAGGATGCCGATGCGGTCGCCCGGCTCCAACGTCAGATCGACCCCATTCAGCACAGCCGTGTCGCCATAGCGTTTGACCAGCCCCTTGGCCGTCAACACCTGATTGCCCAAGCGCCGCCCGACCAGCGCAATCGCCACGCGCTCATCGCCGCTGTCATAGCGCAGCTGCATCAACTCCTCGACGCGCTGCTTGCGCGCCTTCTGCTTGGTGCCGCGCGCCATGGGGCTGCGGCGCAGCCATTCCAGTTCACGCGCAAGCAGCTTGCGCCGCTTCTGTTCCGCCTCGGCCAAGTTTTGGTGGCGTGCGGCCCGCGCCTCCAGATACTGGCTGTAGTTGCCCGTGTAGCTGACCAACTGCCGCCGGTCCAATTCCACAATGCGGTTGACCACCCGATCCAGAAAGTAGCGGTCATGGGTCACCATCAACAGCGCGCCCGGTGTCGTCGCCAGATACTGCTCCAGCCAGGCGACTGTATCCGCGTCGATGTGGTTGGTCGGCTCGTCCAGGATCAGCAGATCGGCCCGGTCGATCAGCGCGCGGGCCAGTGCCACGCGCTTGCGCTGCCCGCCGCTCAACGTGCCCACGGGCGCGTCGAAATCAACCACGCCCAACTGCGTCAGGATGGCCTTGGCGTTGGCCTCCGCGGCCCAGCCGCCGGTGCGCTCCATCTCCGCGTTGATCGCGACCAGTTGCTCTTGCAAGGCCGCATCGCGCGGGGAACGCTGCAGCGCCGCGGTCACCTGCTCAAAGCTGCGCAGCAGGCGCATCTGCGGCGAATCGCCCGCGAAGATCGTCTCTAAAACAGTGAGTGAATCGTCCAGCACCGGCTCTTGCGCCAACATCTCAATGCGCACGCTGCCCGGACGCTGCACCGAGCCGCTGTCGGGCGCTTCCAACCCGGCTGCGATCTTGAGCAAGGTGCTTTTGCCGCTGCCGTTGACGCCGATCAGCCCAATGCGGTCGCCCTCGTTGATGAGCAAGTTCGCGCCCTCAAACAAGGGGCGTTCGCCAAGCTGCTTGGAAAGATTCTCAATCGTTAACAGATTCACGACGGCTAAACTCTAAACTTCCCTATCAAATAGCCCATCCCTAGCCCGATGTCGCCAGTGGGAACTGCTCAATGCGCTGCCATGTGCCGCCATAGGCCGGGCCAACACGCCCCATCAGATCCACAGCATCGGCCAAAAAGCCGGGGCCAAAATCGATCCGGCTGATCAGATCCTTGGCCTTCTCCAGTTCTTCCGGCGAGAGATCCTGCACAAAGGTCATATGGGGTTGATAGGGATCATCGCGATAGGCGGCTGTGCCCAGCGGCGAGATGGCCGCCACTAAGCGGTCGTGCAGCGCTTGCAGCGGCGCGCTCACTGGAATCCCTAGCGCGCCGCCGGCCTGCCACCAGACCGGCGCGGCACCGTCGAAACTGATATAAAAGGCGGGCGTCTCTGCCGTGATCGCGCTGACCAGACGCTTGATCTCGTCCAAGTCCTCAATGTCGACGAAAGTTCCCTTCACGGTAACATGCGCGGGAATGGCGACGCGCGTCATGCCCGACCGCTGGCGCACCTCCGCCACCAAGTCGATCAATGCCTGTGACGCGGGAATGACCAGTGCGTAACAGGAATAGCCAAAGCGGTCGTTGGGCTGGTTATCTGCTGAAGCAATCACGGTCTGTCCTATCTATGCTGTCTTCATGCTTGCCTGGTATGTTTGCTTAGTCGCGCCGATGGCTGATTTTGCCCCGACCTGCGCCCTTGAATCATTTTGCGTCCCGAATCGCGTCAACCGCCTGGGGGTCTTCCAGGCTGCTCAGGTCGCCCAAGGGCTGATCCAAGAACGCGGCGCGGATCACGCGGTGCATCACTTTGGCGTTGCGCGTCTTGGGCAGCATCGTCACGAACTGCACCGTGCGCGGGCGCAGCGGCCTGCCCAACGCCTGCGCGACACACTCGATCAACTCGGTTCGCAACGCCTCCGAGGGCGCATACCCGCCGCGCAGCACGCAAAAGGCAACCACTTCTTGATCGCGCAGCGGATGCGGCGCGCCAATCGCAGCCGACTCGACCACGCAGGGGTGGGCATTGAGCACCGATTCGACCTCTGCCGGGCCGACGCGCTTGCCCGCCACCATGATGGTGTCGTCGCTTCGCCCCAGAATATACCATAAACCGTCCTCGTCGATGGCTGCAAAGTCGCCGTGTACCCACACACCCGGCAGCCGTCGCCAGTAGGTATCCAGGTAGCGCTCCGGTTCGCGCCAAAAGCCGCGCGTCATGCCAATCCACGGGCCGCGAATCACCAGTTCGCCCACTGCCCCGCGCAGGGGATTGCCTGCCTCGTCCACCACGTCCACATCCATCCCCACCACCGGCCCGCCAAAGGCCGCGGGCTTGAGCGGATGATAGAGGCTGCTCGCCAAGATGCCGCCGCTGATCTCTGTGCCGCCCGAATAGTTGATGATCGGCTTGCGCCCTTCAAGCACCTCGTTAAAGAGCCACAGCCACGTCTCCGGGTCCCACGGGCTGCCTGTCGAACCGATCATACGCAGCGACGAAAGGTCATGGCCGCGCACCGGCTCCAAGCCGTGACGCTTCAACACGCGGATCAGCGTGGGCGATACGCCCAAATGGGTTACATGGTGGCGTTCGACCAGCGACCAGATCCGATCCACGCCTGGATAGTCCGGGCCGCCGTCATAAAAGAGCATGGTCGCGCCGTTGAGCAGCACGCCAAAGACCTCCCACGGTCCCATCATCCACCCCATATCCGTCATCCAATAGACCGTGTCGCCCGGCTGCACATCCATCGCATGACGCATGTCCTGCGCGGCCTTGATGGGAAAGCCGCAATGGCTGTGGACCGCGCCCTTGGGCTTGCCCGTCGTGCCGCTGGTGTAGATGATCATGAGCGTGTCGTCCGCGCCAGTGGCGGTTGTCTGCGCCTGGGGCGACTGCTGCGCCACCAACTCATGCCACCAATGATCGCGGCCCGCTGTCCACGGCACAGATTCCAGCCCAACCCGCCGCGTCACGATCACATGCTGCAAGCTCGGCACATGGGCCGCGGCCTCATCCACCACGGGCTTCATGGCAACAGCCCGCCCGCGCCGCCAAAGCCCATCCGCCGTGAAGATCGCCTTGGCCTCCGCGTCGGCCAGGCGCGTCACCACCGCGCCGGGTCCATAGCCGCTGAACAAGGGCAGGATGATGCCGCCGATCTTGGCAACTGCCAGCAGCGCCACAGCCAGCTCCGGGCACATGGGCATGTACAGCCCCACCGCGTCGCCTTGACCAATGCCCAAGCTACGCAGCGCATTGGCGCAGCGGCAGACCTCCGCGTGCAGATCGGCATAGGTCAACGTGGCGCAAAGGCCCTCCTCCCCCTCAAAGCGCAAGGCCGCGCGCGTGCGCACTGGTGTCTGCTGCCACTTGTCCAAACAGTTGTGGACAATGTTCATCACGCCGCCCACACACCACTTGGGAAACTCGATGCCATCGCCCAGATCGAGCACTTGGCTGTAGGGCTGCTCAAACTCGATGCCCAAATCTTCCAGCACCGCAGCCCAAAACCAGGCCGGGTCCGCCACAGCCTGGCGTTGAAGTGTGGCATAGTCCGCGATGGCGTGGCGCGCCATCAGCCGCGCCAGATTGCTCTTGGCCTGTTCGGTTGGGTCCGGCTGCCAAACAATGGGCTGTCCAAAGGGAAAGGTATCGCCGGAAGCGGGCGGCGAGACAGAGGATGAAGAACGGGCCGGGGCGTGGCCCTCCGAGGCAGATTGGGTAGCCATTCGCGCGTCCTGATAGAAAATGACGCCGCGCCGGTCACATGCGATGCGACGCTCCCGCGCGGCCAAAGATTCGACTGTTGGCTTGTGTGGAAAGATCGCCCGAAACGAGCGAGGAATGTGCGGCTGGGGCGAAGACCGCGTGCTACTCTTGGCGCTGGTTGCGTGGCAGGCTCGTTTGTGCCCGGCCATAGCCGAACAACTGCGGTTCAGCCCACACAGCCCAATTCCAGCGGTTATCGCCCAGACCATCGGTCACAAACTGCACCACAATGTCCTGCCCGGTCAGGCTAGGCAGATCGATCAGATAGCGCTCCCAC
Organism: uncultured Litorilinea sp.; assembly: GCA_964655505.1. Taxonomy (GTDB): domain Bacteria; phylum Chloroflexota; class Anaerolineae; order Caldilineales; family Caldilineaceae; genus QEUY01. The sequence goes on from CAZZNG010000035.1 coordinate 4,967, forward strand.
GTATTGGTCTGCTTAGTTACGCTCCAAATGCGCACCCCGTTCACCAAAATCCGAAAGGCGCACAGATTATCGCCCTCCATCAGCGCGCCGTCGCGGATGCCCACGGCAAAACGCATCCGCAAACTTTCAACCTCGCGCGGGATGTGCAGTTGGTATTCACACACAGCGCTGCCGACCACCGGCGGATGCTGCCACAGCGCCATCTGCTGCACCATGCCGCAAGAAGCCATGCCGACCTTGATCTCCATAAGTTCAGGCGAACGGGTCGCCATCTGGCGCGCCGCGGGAAACCCCTCTAAAAAGTCGAACTGCCAGATCAACTGCTGATCCGGCCCCGGCTGGACTTCTTCGTCCAACAGACTGTGCCACAGTTCCTCTTGCCACTTCAGATAACTGATGTATTGAGAAAGCTGTGTCAGCGACTGTTCGCTCAAGTCTGCAATGCGGCGGGTAATGGCAGCAATTGTCTCTTGCCGCGCGTCAAGGGTAGGAGGCATAGGCTCTCTTAACGGGTCATCGCCTCGGACTACAGCGGGGCTGAAGAGGCATGGGACGGATTCATATCGACGGGATCACGGCTCAACCCCATTAAACTCTCCCAGCGTCGGGCCGCGATCGGGTTGCTCAACAGCACCAACGCCACATAGGTCGGCTCAAATGGCTTGCGGATCAACTGCATGTTGGCCTCTTCCGGCGTCAGCGAGCCTTTACGCTGGTTACAGCGGGTACAGGCTGTCACCAAGTTGGTCCACGTATGCGCGCCGCCCCGGCTGCGCGGCACCACATGATCCACGGTTAACTGGTGGCGACCGGGCGTCTCGCCACAATATTGACAGGTAAACGCATCGCGCAGCATAACCGCCGAACGGGTGGATGGAACCTTCCGGTGCGGCAAACGAACGTACTGCACCAGCCGAATAACCAACGGAACGGGAATGCTGTAGCTGCTGCTGCGTAACATCTGCTGGGTAACTTCCAAAAGTTCCGCTTTTTCGCGCAGCAGCAGCACAATCGCCCGCCGCACCGAGACCAAGCTCAGTGGTTCATAACTGGCATTCAAAACGAGAACCTGTTTGGACATACCTCAGTTTGTCAAGAACAACTGCACCGCACACAGCCCCATTTTAGCAGGAAGCACCGGGGCGGAACAAACCGTCTGCACCCTTCTACAGCAGGCCCCCTTCATCACACGCCGGGCAAAGCGAACTGCGCCACGTTATTGGCGCGCAGCAAAATCCCCCACAGAAAGAAGCAAGAAACAGCCATTGCCACGGTCTTGACGCGATTATCCTCTAGGTGACCAAAATAGCTCCACGCCGCGGGCAGCGTCACCACCGCCACCACGCCATAGAGAATGTGCATGAAGGGCCGCGCCAGCACCACCCCATACCCCTGAAAATAGAGCGTTGCGCCGATCACCGCCTGGGCCACCAGCAGGATCTCGGCGATCATCGCCGCGCCAAACCATGAACTATCCAGCACTCGCGACGTGAAGCGGAGCACCAACGCCCACACCCCAAGCGCAGCCACAAAAAGAACAGCCGTATTGCTCAACCCTGCATGGATCGTCGTCAAAGACATTGTCGCGCCATCACTTTAGTTTTAATCAGAACAGTTTTAATCAGAACAGTTTTAGTCAGAACCTTCTTAAAGCCGGAATCTTCCCGGACGCCCGATACATGTTGCGAAATAGCCGGGTGATCTGCCGGGACGCTTACGCCGCCGTTGCCTCAAGTGGCAACTGTAGCCAAACAAGTGGCGGCGAGAGAGTATATGAGCGTCCCAGAAGGTACATCCCTACCCGCCCTTATGTCGGGGCGTGTACGCTTAAATACTGTCGCAAAACCGCCGCGGCAGGCCCAAGGATGTCATAGGACTCCCACCCGGAGCTGCCTGCCATGGCATAGATGCAGCCGCCGATCACATACGAATCCTGTCGCATAGCATCATCATACCAGACAAGCTGCTCAATATACGCACCCGGCCCCCAATCGCCATAGCCATTTTGCGCCCAATACTCTTGGAAATGCTGCCAGCCCATCGCATCCGGCGGGCCGGGCCGGTTTGCCACCAGCCCATCGACGCCCAATTCGGTCATAACCAGGGGTACAGCCAGCCCGTTGGGGATCAACACCTGTTGATAGACCTGGCGATAGCGCAGCGTCAGCCAGCCCGTATCCTGCGGCGTCACGCCCGGATAGCGCCCTTGATTCTCACGCGTCGACAGGTAATAAATCGTCGGCGCGGAATACTCATGCAGCCCTAGCCAGCCGTCATACTCGGTTGCAGCCTGCATGGCGGGCAGGAAAGGCTCCCACAGTTCCAGCGGCGGCTGGCCTGTGGCAAAGTTACCGATCACGCTGCGAATGCCGCGCTCGGCCAGCAGCCGCGTGCGCTCCGCTTCAAACTCGGCCCAGCGGCGCATCTCCTCCGCGTTGTTTGCCACAGGTTCATTGAACGATTCCCACCCGTCGAGATAAGGCCGCCGCGCCGGATCGTCGGCATAGGGCAGCAGCCGGTCAACATACGCGCGCGCCGCGGGCAGCGGGTCCAACGAATCCAAGGATACATCGGCCAGATCGCCATCAGGCATCCGCCCAATGATCTTGGTGTTGGGCGACGTCTGCTTGATCTGCGCCAGGAAGTTGGCATCCAGTTCCAGCGTCTTGACCACCGGGACAGCCCCTGTCTCCAGCAGTTCGAAGATCTGGGGGTGGTTGCGCGCCACAAAAAGGCCCAGCTTGCTCGGCGGGCCGGGTGGAAAGGGCGTCGCCTGCGGGGTCGGCGTCGGTGTGGGCGGCTCCGGTGTGGGCGACAGGGTCGGCGTGGGCGTACTGGTTAGCTTGGCAGGCGTCGGCGTCAGCGTCGGTTCAGGTCGCAGCGCAGCCACCTGCAGCCCTTCCCCATTGCGGACCACCGGCAAATGCAGCGCATAAGGCCCCGGCGGGCGCAGCAGGCTCGACTGGCCGACTTGGGTCGGCGTCGGTGTGGGCATCAGCGGCGATGCGGTGGGGGTTGGCGTCGGTCTGGCGCGCGAGCGGCCACAAGCGGCCACGACAGCCACGGTCGCGGCCATTCCGGCCAGCAACTGCCGCCGGGTCAGGCGTTTGCGCTCCCCTGTTGGGCCTGGCGACTTGTCGCCCCCTCCCTGTCCATTCACCTGATTCTGTGCGTTCTCGTTCATTGCCACGTACTATAGCATCCCCGATCACCGATCCAAAACAACCAGAGGTTCTGTGTGATTCTGTCACACATGCGCTGCATAAGCCCCGGTTCCTCTCGCTTCAACCTGTAAAGGTTACACAGGGTACGTAGAGGCCGCGCCGTTGGTTCCATCCGCGATTCCATCCGCGGTTCCATCTGCGGGGCCACTGCGCCATGCCAACGCCGCCCACCGGCAGAAGGTTCCCGGATAAGCCTTACTGACTTGGCTGCCAGCGTTTCCTAGTCTAGACTTATACCAACGCGATCATCCCTATCAACAGTCACCAAAGTTCAACAATCACCCAAATTGACGACGCGAACGTCGCCGCCGCGGTACGGCATCCGCCCTGCCGCGACCGATCCAGCAACCATCCACAACAGCTCAACAAGGAGGTGCAACCCATGAAAAAGGTGCGCATGAGCATCGAATTCTGTGTGATGTGAAATTACATGCCACGCGCCGTCAGTTTGACGGAAGAAATCCTAAAGAACTTCGCGCCCCACGTCGAATCACTCACGCTCCTGCCTTCCAGCGGCGGGCGCTTTGAAGTCATCGTCGACGACCAGCTTATCTTCAGCAAAAAGCAAATCGGTCGCCATGCCCAGCCAGGCGAAGTGCTGCGCGCCTTCCAAGACGCGACCGGGCTGGAACCTATTCCGCGCGACGACTAACAGCGTCGCCCCTACCTGCGCGATACGCGCGGGCGGCCATCGCGCAACAAGAATAAAGGGCCGAGCATGGATTGCCCGGCCCTTTATTCTGCCAACTGCCCTCGCGCAGCTTATATGTCATTGTGACATGCCAGTTTACATGTCAGTAGGCAGGTCGATAAACTCAAACTCTACTTCAAATTGCTCCTGCAAGTGGAGGCCCAGGGCCTGCACGCCGACCGTCTCGGTCGTGTAGTGCCCGCCATAGATCACATTGATCCCCGCGTTCAACGCGTCGTAGTAATTGGCGTGGCTCGTCTCGCCTGTCAAGTAGAGATCACAGCCCAGGGCAGCCGCCTCATGAATATACTTGGCGCCGCTGCCGCTCATGATGCCGACGCGGTGGACAATGCGCGGCCCATGCGGCTGCACAACCTGGACCGGGCCAACCGCCTGCTCATAGTGATCGACTAGATAGTCAACCTTGACGCCGTCTTGCGCGCTCGCCAAGACAGCCAACTCGACCCCGTTCACCTTGGCCCAGCGCCCGTCTATCTCCAGCCCCAAGCGGCGCGCCAATTCAACATTGTTGCCCACCTCCGGGTGTGCATCCAATGCCAGATGCGCGGCATACAGATTCAAACCGCTGCCGACAAAGGTACGCACCAAGTTGCCGAAGCTCCCCCGCAGCGGCGCAGCCGGACCCCAAAAGATGCCGTGATGGACCAGCAGGAGATCGGCCCCTGCATCCAACGCCGCGACCACACAGGGAAGCTGTGCATCGACCATCCCCACAATCTTGCGAACCTCCTCGCGCCCCTCGACCTGCAAGCCTTGCGGCCCATAGTCGGGGATCTCGTCGATACGCAAGTATTGGTTTAGATAGTCAACAAGCTCCGCTCGCTTCATGGCTCATCCTGACTCGTTTGCTCAGACTCTACCGGGGTATCAGGCCCTTGCGCCGTCGCATCCGGCCCGCGCGCCACGAAACGTTTCGCTTGATGGGCAAAGCGACGGCGCGACAGAAGCACCCGCCGTCCACATGTACAGCAGACCAGGCCAATATCCGCGCCCACACGCACGACTTCCCATACATAGCCGCCACACGGATGAGGCTTGCGCATCTCCACCTGATCACCCAGGTACAGCTTTTCTGAAATTTCCATAATCGTTCATGCCCGCAGCGTCGGGCCTGACCCGGCGAACTGCGCCGCCGCGCTAGGCAGGTGCGACATCGCCGCGGGGAGCCCCCGCAGGCAGCGCAGCATCCCGCCGCCGGGCCAGCAGCCAACTGCCCACTGCCAGCGCAAAACTCACCAAATAGATGGCGCGGTAGGCCAACTCGCCCACACAGGGGATCAACTGCAGCACGCGCCCCAACAAGACAATCGCCACCACGCCGATCAAGAGCGACGGCAGATCGCCGCGCGCCGCGTCCATGCCTGCCGTCAGCTTGCGCCCTATCCACAGCCCCACCACAATCGGGCTAAAGAGCCACAACAGCCCAAACAGGCCAAAAGTAAAGCCAAGCATGACAAAGCCGCCAGGGAACCATCCCCAGAACAAAACGGCGAGAAAGACCAGCGCCGCGGAAACGGGCACAATCGCCACCGCGACCAAAAGCCCATACAAACCCGCCTCGGCTGGCCGCGCATCCAGCACCGCAGATTGCCGTTCGAGCGGCCGCCTGGCAAAGGCCCAGAAAAGCCAGCCCACCAGCGCCAGCCCCAAGATCAACAGCGCGGTGCGCAGCAGCCAGCGCAACGCATCCCACACGACACTGCGCTCTGCCGCCTCCGCAGCAACCTCAACCTCTTGCCACGGCTCACGCATCACCGTCGCGGCCACCCCTTCGGGCACAGGTGCTTCGCTGCGCGACGCATAGCGCAGTTGGCCCTGCACGCGCGCCGTTTCCGCCACAGACAGGGTCGCGGCATAGAGCGCAGCGTCCCCCGCGACACGCCCGCTAAACGTCGCCGTGTTCGCCCCCACGCCGAGATCGCCGCCCACAGCCCCCGCGAGGGTCACGTCGCCGCCGCCCACATAGACATCGCCGCCCACAGTCGCACTGGATGTCACCTGCAAGCCCATCGGCACAGAACGGCCCTCGAATTCGAGCGGGATCACCCTCGAGCCGAAGAAGCCGCCGCCCCCCGAAGCCAGCAGATCATCGCCGACGCTGCCGGAGATAATCACAGCCGCGCCCGCGGCCCGCACATCATCCTGCACGGTTCCCGCGACGATCACCGCGCCCCCGGCCGCGATCAGATCGCCCATGACCACACCGTTGACCTCGATATAGCCCCCGGCGACCACCAAGTCCCCTTCGACTGTCCCGTCAATAATGATTTCGCCGCCCGTGGCATAGAGATCGTCGTTGATCACCTGGCCGCGGGGCAGCACATAGGCATCGCCCCCCGCAAACTCAGCCGCCAACGCCGGCGCGGAGAACATCAGCAGGATCAGCCCGGCAAGCAGCAGCGCCGTGTGATAGCGCCGGCCAAGCACGCTCCACCTGGACCGGGTTTGTTGCGTGCGCCAATTCATAGTGATCTCCTCGCTACCACCGAGTTGGGTATAAACGGTTAAATGCGAACGATTGTCCCTAGTGTAACGCGAGCAAGGTGCGCTTGCAACCCGTGCGCGAAACGGTTGGCGCAGCGCGAGATCGATCACACCCCCCTCAACGCCCGGCCTATACCGACACGCTCACTCCAGCACACCAGACGGGCCGCGTCTAGACCACACCCGCGAAAAGATCAACCTCCACCATGCCGTTTGGCTCCGGCACAGCGCGCGTAAAAGTCTCATAATCGGTGAACTGCCGCCGGATGAACTCCGGCAGCAAACGCACATAGGCCGGGCCGCCGCTGAACTGGCTGGCGTGGGCGCGGCTCGCCGCCAGCTTGTGCGAGACATAGTCGCCGACATGGATGCGCGCATGAACCGGCGTTTCCCACTTGCTGATCTCCACCAGGTTGATGTCCTTGTTGCGCCCGATGGCAGTCGGGTCTTGCCCCATCAACGGCATCAAACGCACCATCAACTTGAGCATACGCTTGTCAAAGGCTGTGTAATAGAGCTTCTGCGGCCCGCGATAGCCCCCCTCCTGCTCGCTGAATTCCTCAACCGCCCGGTGGAATGCCAGCGTTACCGCCTCGCAGCAGCGAATATGATCCGGGTGACCATAGCCGCCAAAGGGGTCATGGGTCAGGATCACTTGCGGTTGAAGCCGCCGGATGTAGCCCAAAATCTCCTCCACCAGCTTTTCCATCGGCTGCTGATAGAGCGCGTCCGGGTGCTCATTCTCCGGCGTGCCGCGCATACCGCTGTCGCGATAGGGCAGCGACCAGATGGTCGTCACCCCCAGCGCAACGGCAGCATTGGCAAGTTCCGCCGAACGCACCTGGGCCAGCGTCTCATGCTCCGCTAGGGTGTGCGATGCTTCCACCGAACCGGCAATGCCGTCTGTGGCGATGACGACATGCACATCCACCCCCTCCGCGGCGTAACGGGCCAATGTGCCGCCAGGGCCAAAACTCTCATCGTCAGGATGGGCAAATACGCCCAACAGGGAACGTCTCCCCATACAACACTTCTCCTTACAAAAGCCACGATTATGAGGCCAATAGATTCAAACTATAAAGCCGCTATCCAAGCCAACCAAGTTGTTGCGAATCGGGACGAAGGGCCAATCGAGTATTCAAACCCGCACCAGCGCCCCTGTCAAATTATGCGCTCATCAGTCCGCCCTGCTGCACACCGCAGCCCCTCCGCAGCGCGCCCAGACGCACACAGAACAGATGCAATTCCAGAGAAAAGAGATTGCTCTCCAGTGACTTTTCGAGTATCATGGTACAAGTTTAAATGCAAACGATTCTGTTCCGAAAGATCAATTCTGCTTTGCTGTCGGTGCTTACGTTCGAATCAAAGGGGAACCTAATTCATGCGCCTTAGCCCCGTCTTTCGCCTGATTGGCGCGCTGGTATACGGCTTCATTGGCTACGAATTGGGTCTTGCTATTACCGGCACTCCGCAACTGACCAACTGGACCGCGCCCACCATCTGGGGCTCAATGTTCGGTGGTGCGCTCTTGGGGTACTTTCTTGCGCCGTGGCTGATCATGGCCCCGGCACGCGCCGCGCGCAACAGCCTGCGCAGTGTGCCCATGGATGACCTGCTAGCCGGGACGATTGGACTCTGCTTGGGGCTTTTGATCGCTGCGCTGCTAGCCTACCCCATCTCGCGGCTGCCGCCGCCCTTTGGCCCGATTTTGCCCTTTGTGGCCGTTGTCATCTTCGGCTACCTGGGCGCAGCCGTGCTCGTCTTGCGCAAGGATGACTTCTTTGCCATCCTCCGCCCGGACACCAAACCCAAAGCCCTGCCCTCGTCGGCAGGAGCCGAACAGCCGCGCCTCTTGTTAGACACAAGCGTGATCATCGACGGGCGCATTGCCGATGTAGCCGAGACAGGCTTCCTGTTGGGCAAGCTGCTGGTCCCGCGCTTTGTGCTCAATGAACTCCAATACATTGCCGACTCCGCCGATACCTTGCGCCGCAACCGCGGCCGCCGCGGGCTGGAAATGCTTGACCGGCTGCAACAGAATCCAGATGTCGAACTTGAATTCATCGACAAAGACCCCCAAGACGCCCAGCAGGTTGACGATAAGCTGATCAGCCTGGGGCGCATACTAAACGCCGCCATCATCACCAACGACTACAACCTCAATCGAGTGGCGCGGCTGCAAGGGGTGCGGATTCTTAATATCAACGAACTTGCCAATGCCGTGAAATCGGTCTTTTTGCCCGGTGAAGAACTGCCCATCCACATCATCCAGGCTGGTAAAGAAGTGGGGCAAGGCGTTGGCTATCTGGAAGACGGCACAATGGTGGTCGTCGAGAACGGTCGCCCTTTCCTAAATCAACAGGTGATGGTCCAGGTGACCAAAGTCTTGCAAACGAATGCAGGACGTTTGGTCTTTGCCATCCCCGAGACCGAGGCCGAACAAAGCTAGTAGGAGCCATTCATGGGTCTTCGCCTTTATAACACACTGACGCGCACAAAAGAAGAGTTCGTCCCGCTGGAGCCGGGCAAGGTGCGTATGTACGTCTGTGGTCCCACGGTCTACGCCGACGCGCATGTGGGCCATGCCATGGCCGCCATCGTCTTTGACATGGTGCGGCGTTATCTCATGTACCGGGGCTTCGAGGTGCGCTATGCCACCAACTTCACAGATGTAGACGACAAGATCATCCGTCGCGCCAATGAACAGGGGGTCGACCCGATCGAGTTAGCGCAGCATTACGCGGATGAATACCTGCGCCACCTCGAAGACCTCAACGTGCTGCCCGCCGATGTCTACCCGCGCGTCAGCAGCGAAATGCCGCAGATCATTCGCTTCATCCAAGAGTTGGGCGAAGCGGGCTACGCCTACCAGATCAACGGCGATGTCTACTTCCGCGTCACGCGTGACGATGACTATGGCAAGCTGTCGCGCCGCTCGCTAGAAGAGGCGGTCAGCGGCACGCGCGTTGCCGAGGACGAACGCAAAGAACACGTTGCCGACTTTGCCCTGTGGAAATCAGCCAAACCGGGCGAACCTGCATGGGACAGCCCCTGGGGGCCGGGCCGCCCTGGCTGGCACATTGAATGCTCGGCCATGTGCTTGCATCACTTGGGCGAAACCATCGACATTCACGGGGGCGGCAACGACCTGATCTTCCCCCACCACGAAAACGAAATCGCCCAGAGCGAAAGCTTAACCGGCAAGCCGCTGGCGCGCTACTGGATGCACAACGGCATGGTCGTGCTCCAGGGTGAAAAAATGAGCAAGTCGCTCGGCAACCTGATCACCATCGACGAATTCCTGTCCGAGCACAGCCCCGACGTGCTGCGCATCATGATCTTCTCCGGCCATTATCGCAAGCCGGTTGTCTTTAGCGACGAAACCCTTGCCAACGCCGAACGCAGCTTGGCGCGTCTGCGCAGCGGCCTGCGGCCTGCCACCGGCAGCCAGACCACCGGCGAGGCCGCCGATACGCTGCGCGAGGCCACGGAACACGCGCGCGAAGCCTTCATGGCCGCGATGGATGACGACTTCAACACCAGCAGCGCGCTCGCCGCGCTCTTTGAGTTGGTGCGCGCCATCAACACAGCACGCGACGCGGGCGTCAGCGGCCCTTTTTACCAAGCGGCCCAGCGCACCCTGCGTGAACTGACGGGCGTGTTGGGGCTGACGCTCGAAGGTCATGTGAGCGACCAAGCCGCCAATGGCGTTGCTGCCAAGCCCTTTATCGACCTGCTGGTCAGCGTGCGCAACGACCTGCGCCAGGCCAAGCAGTGGGCCTTGGCCGACCGCATCCGCGACGGCCTGCAAGAATTGGATGTCGTGTTGGAAGACAGCGCCACAGGCACAACCTGGCGCTTTGCCGACGGCTCCAGCAACAAAGCAACCACAAGCGCGCCATCCACCAGCACATCCAATGAGTGAGCTAATCTATGGCCGGCGCGCCGTAGCCGAGACGCTGCGCGCCGGTCGTCGTCATGTCTATCGCCTGTGGCTCGAAGGCAGCCCCAACTCCCTGCCCAGCGAAGGCATCTTGGGCGACATTGTGGCGACAGCCCAACAGCGCAATATCCCCATTCGCAGCTTGCGCGGCGGCGTCTTTGATAAACTCGCCGCCGAACAGGCCAACGCGCAAGGCGTCGCGCTCGAAGTGGGCGACTATCCTTATGTCGAGGTCGATGCCATTTTGGGCCATGCGCGCAACACCGGCGAGCCGCCGCTGCTTCTGGTGCTGGACCATCTGCAAGACCCCCAGAACCTGGGCACGCTCATGCGCACCGCGGAAGCAATGGGCGTTCACGGCATTATCCTGCCCGACCGTCGCGCCGCGCGCATCACCCCCGCGGTCACCAACAGCAGCGCGGGCGCGGTCGAACGGATGCGCGTCGCCCAGGTGACCAACCTCAACCGCACCATCGACTATCTCAAATCGCGCGACATCTGGATCGCTGGGTTGGACAGCGAGCCAAGCACTCCCCTGCTCGACCCCAAGATGCTGGACGGTGCGCTGGCGCTGGTCGTCGGCAGCGAAGGCAGCGGACTCAGCCGCCTCACGCGTGAAAAGTGTGACTTTCTAGTGCGTCTGATGATGGTGGGCGAAGTTGAAAGCCTCAATGCCGCGGTCGCAGGCAGCATCGTCCTTTACTTAGTCCGCCAGACGCGAGGTGTCCCACCTGCCGCCGCATGACCCCTATCGAAGCCCGGCTGATCGAACCGCACAGTTCAGCGTGGAACAGTGCGGTTGACGAAACCGGCAGAAACCTACACCCGACAGCAGCCCATACCCTCTTCCCGGCCCACTTTCTGAAAATTGTCCTCCCCAAACTGGGGGGGCACATGGTGCTGTTCCACCAGGACGGCGCGACCCAAGGCGTCGGCTTCCTTTTTCCGCGCGGCCTCAGCGAAGACGAAGCAGGCGATAAGCGCCCTGTCTACACCCTGCGACACCACCACTTTGCCAACGCGCCGCCGCCTGACGACCGCACAGCGCAAGCGATCCTCGACGCCGTGCGCCCGCTCTTGGCTGGGGCCGATCTCGTCTACTACAACCCCACCGGGCCGCTCCACTATCACCCCACCCATCGCGCCATCGGCAACATCGACGTGGGCCGCCCCAACGCCGAAGAAGCCGCGCTGATCCCCGAATTGCAGCACCGCATCTGGGGCAGCCCGCGCGACGCCGTCTATCCGGGCGACCTGCACAGCATCGAATTTGCCGCCGGAACCTCTTTGATCGCGCGCGTCGACGGGCAGCCGGGCGGCTTCCTATTTGGCTTTAATAAATTTGGCGGGCCGCCGCTACCGGCGGATTGGGAGGAGCGCTTCAACGGCGGCCTGCGCTTGGAGTCGCAGGCCATGGGCGTGCTGCCCGACTTCCGCGGGATGCGCATCGGCAACTTGCTCAAGCGCATGCAAGCAGAACAGGCCATGCAAGCGGGCATCAGTATTGTCAATTGGACCGCAGACCCGCTGCAATATCCCAACGCCGCGCTCAACTTTGGCCTGCTGCGCGCGCTGGCCTTCAACTTCTACCCCGACTATTACCCCTTCCGCAACGCGCTCAACCGCGTGCCCGCGTCGCGCTTTGGCATCACATGGCTGGTCGAAAGCGATCGCGTGCAAAATGTGCCGCTGACCGGCGCGCGTTCGCTCATTCTCGACCTGCCCCAACATGCCGAAATCGAGCGCGTCAACGATGGCTGTGAGCATGTGAGCTACGATGCCGATGCCGCCTGGATCGCGCTGGAGATCCCCGCGGCCTGGACGCTCATGCAGCAGCTTGACGAAGCCGAGGCCATGCGCTGGCGTACCGTGACCGACGATCTTTTCAGCCACTATGTAGGCACGAAACCGGGCCAATATGTGATCACCGGCGCGGCCACCGACCGCGAACGCCGTTTTCTCATCGGCCAGCGCGTCGACGATGCCTTGTGGACGCACTTAGGCCGCGTCAGCCGCGACTAGCTACCCGGTTGATCGGGCCGCGCAACCGAATCCGGCGCTTGCACAGTCCCCTCGTCTGCCGCATAGCCCGCGGCGCGCGCATCGACCGTGTTCGGCTCGTCGTCCGCCTCATCGTTCACCTCGGCCAATGCACTCATGTGCAGCAATGACTCTTCAGGGTGTTCCTGCCACGACCAGCCCGCATGGCGCACAATCAACGCCACGATGCCGCCCACCACAATGATCAGCGCAATCCACTGGGCCGTCGCCAACTGTCCGATCACCCACGCGTCGGGGCGGAACATTTCGACCCAAAAGCGGCCCGCGGAATAGGCGATCAGATAGAGAATGGTCGCATCCCCCCGGCGCAGCCGCTGCCCGTAGCGCCACAACACAAACGCCAGCAGCCCAAACATCGCCAGATTCCATAACGCTTCATAGAAAAAGGTCGGGTGGAAGCCGTGGGTTGCATACCATTGAAGCGTCGTCTCGGTCAGTTCCGCCGCGCCGCAAAATTGAACATCGGGCGGCAGGTCGGGCGGCAGTTGGCAGGTATAGCGCGGGTTGATGTGAAAGGCCCAGGGCAGCGACGTAGGTGGGCCGTACAGTTCTTGATTGGCGAAATTGCCCATGCGCCCCAATGCTTGCGCCACCAGCACATTCGGGGCAATATAGTCCAGATAGCGGATGGGGTTGAGCTTGTTATACCAACAGTAGCCAATCACCGCGAGCGTGCCGCCCAACAGCCCGCCATAGATGCCCAATCCCTGAAAGCCGCCATCCCAGAACTTGATGATATCCAGCGGGTTCTCGCGATAGTAGGCCCAGCCCAGTCCATCGGCAGGTGAGCTAAAGACATGGTAGAGCCGCGCGCCGATGATGCCCGCCAACAACGACCAAGCAAGCAAATTCCAAATATGATCCGGATCATCCCCTGCGCGCGACGCATAAAGACTCGAAATCCACGCCGCCACCACCGCGCCGCCGACAATAAAAACCCCATACCAATGCAGGGTAAAGGGGCCGATACTGAAGATTTCAGGATTCATCTGTCACGACTCCTCATGACGTTTCGACACATAACGCTGCTCTGCTGCGGCGTACTGATGGTGGCTTGTACGCCGACGAATGTTCCCCTTGCTAACTCATCGCCCACCCTGCCGCCTGCGCCAACGCTTCCACCTGCCTTCAGCGCGCCGGTCGACGTAGCAGGCCCCGCGCTCATCGCGGCCGAGCGCGCCGCCTCCATTGAACGGGATCGTGCGCGGCTGCGCCAGTTGTGGCTGGCAGAGGCACGCATTGTCGACGGCCGCGGCACGGCTGCCACAGAGGATGACTACATCTGGCAAGGGCTGCCTGCCATCCTCGACCGCTACGAACTGGCTGTCTTTCCTAGCCCGCCGCCCCCCTTGGACAATCCTACGCTGCCCAATGCGTCGATCCAAACCGATATTCCAGCCGACAACACACATGCCGACAACACAATCGAAGAGGCAGCCACCGTCGAGCATGGCGGCGACCGTTGGCGCTTGGTCCGGCGCGAAGGGCGCTGGTGGCTGGCCGAGCTTGTCTACAGCACGCCTGACTAAGCCGCACGTGCCCCGGCTCAATCGAACGGCGCGCCGCGCTCCAACCACGCCTTCAATGTAGACCCAATGCGCCCGAAGCTCTCTACACTCAATTGATCCACCGTATCCGCGGCGGTATGACGGTGGGGATAGCTGTAGTCGGCAATGGTCGCCGCGGGCACGTCCGCTTCCAACAGGCGCGTATGGGCATCCACCGACGACCAGGTCGTGTCTCGAATAAAGACGTTGCCATAGCCCAACTCTGCCCCCACCTCCCACACGGCGCGCGTCAGCGGGGGATAGCTGGTGCTTTCCATAAAGATGCGCTGATTGTGGTTGCCCACCATGTCCAGGTAGAGCGCAAAGCGCGGCGCACGACAGCGGGACAGGTCATTCTCCAGCCGCCGCACAAAGACATCAGCGCCCTCGGTCGTCTCCCACCCGTCGATGCCGTCGTTCTCCTCTGCATCGAGAAAGACCAGGCAGACGGTGTGCTCAGTCGCGGAGACGTCAAGGCTGCGCGCCAATTCCAACAACACAGCCACACCCGACGCGCCCGCGTTCGCGCCCGGCGTGGGCTTGGTCTGCTCATCCGTGTCGGGGTCGCGGTCCGAAACCAACCGGGTATCATAGTGGGTCATCAACAGTCCGGCGCGGTCGCTCGGCGGGTTGCTGCTGCGCACCGCGATGATGTTGCGCGCCGGTGTGCCATTGCCCGCAGTAAATGGCTGGATCGTCACATCCCACCCCGACAAACGCAGTTCCTCCACCATCCAATCACCCATTTGAATATTGCCGGGCGTGCCCGTGGCGCGCGGGCCAAACTCAAGCTGCTGGGTGGCATATTGTAGCGCGCGATCCGCGGAAAAAGGCTCCAACACAAACGATGGCGTCAACAGCCCATAGCCCAAAAAGCCAAAATAGGCGACCGCTGCCGCCAAGATTGCTGCCAAAAGCAATTCAACGCGATAAAGACGCAGCCGCAACAACATCAATGGCTACCCCCGCTCCCGTTCACCGCTGCTGCGAGGACGAAAGATAAGGCGAATCGGCGTGCCGGTGAATGGATAATGCGCGCGCAACTGGTTTTCCAAATAGCGCTGATAGGAAAAATGCACCAACTCCGGGTCATTGACAAAGATGATAAAGGTGGGCGGCTCGGCCTCCACCTGCGTGGCGTAGTAGATACGCAGCGCGCGACCGCCCTTGCTGGGCGGCGATATGCGCTCATAGGCTGCGCGGATCACCTGGTTGAGTTCGCTTGTGCCCAAGCGGTGACGCCGTGCCTCGGCCACTTCCAACGCAGTTGGCAGCACTGTATGCACCCGCTGTCCGGTCATGGCGCTGATATAGATCACCGGCACATAGTCCAAGAACTTGAGTTCTTCGCGCAGTTGTTTGGTATAGGTCACCATGGTATAGGTGTCTTTTTCCAACGCGTCCCACTTGTTGACCACCACCACCACGCCCTTCATTCTCTCCAGCACATAGCCCGCCACGTGGGCATCCTGCGCGGTCACTCCGTCGAGCGCGTCGATGAGCAGCAGCGCCACGTCGGCGCGGTCGATGCTGCGCATACTACGCAAAACGCTGTAGCGTTCAATGCCTTGTTCGACCTTGCCGCGCCGCCGGATGCCCGCGGTGTCGATCAAGGTGATTGGCTGGCCCTCATAGACAATCCGCATATCGATTGGGTCGCGCGTCGTGCCCGGCACATCGCTCACAATCGCGCGCTCCATGCCGATTAGCCGGTTCAACAGGCTGCTCTTGCCCACGTTGGGCCGCCCTACAATGGCAATGGCGACGCTGTCCTCCTCATCCTCTTCCATCGGATAGTCGGGCAGCACCTTGACCACTTCGTCCAGCAGGTCGGCGACCCCTTCGCCATGATAGGCGCTAATCGAGTAAGGCTCGCCCATGCCCAAATTCCAAAACTCCACGGCTTCCAGCTTCCGCTGGGGGCTTTCAGTTTTATTGACCGCCAGAAAGACCGGCTTGTCGGTCATGCGCAGCACCTCGGCCACGTCCACATCCGCCGATGTCAGCCCTTCCTTGCCATCCACCACAAAGATAATGACGTCGGCCTCTTCAACGGCGAGCTGCGCTTGGTTGGCGATCTGGTCCACAAACGGGGCCGAATCTTCGGCCAGCACGGTGGCCTCCCCCGCTCTGATCGCGCGGCCGAGTTCATCCGGCGCTTCCAGCCCGCCCGTATCAATGACGATAAAGCCGACGCCGTTCCAATCGCTGTCGCCATAAATCCGGTCGCGCGTGGTGCCGGGTAGATCTTCGACAATCGCGGTGCGCCGTCCAACCAGCCGGTTGAACAAGGTCGATTTGCCCACGTTGGGCCTGCCGACCAGCGCCACCACAGGTTTTCGCTTACTCATTGTCTATTCACAGTTTCTAATTACTCGCCGCCTGAAGCAGCGAACCAAGCCTGGCCTACTCTTGCCCGTTCTCTCCGGTGGCAGTGCTGGTGGCAGAGCTGGTGGCAGTGCTGGTAGCAGTGCTGGCCGCGGTCGGGCTGGGCAAAGGACGGGCAGCAGGCGTGCGCGTCGCCGTCGGCGTTTCCAACGGCGACGTGATCGTCGTGGTCGCCTCGGGCGTGGTGACCGTTTCCGTGATGGTTTCTGTGCCCGTCAGCGGTTCACTCACCGGCGGTGTTGCTGCACTGATGGGCGAAATGACCACCTCAACACTTTGGGGCAAGACGCCCTGCGCGCGGATGCCATTGGGCACGACCACGCGCGGGATGACGACGTGATTCCCTGCCAGCAAGCCGGTCAGGTCGAGAATAACAAAGACATCATCCGACCCCAACGACTCCAACAGCGGCAGCGGCCCGCTCAAGATCACATCCACTGTCTCCAGGGCGACATGGGCCTCTAGCCCTGCCCCCAACCCCTGGATCACAGGCTCTTGGCGCACCGTCGTGCCCCCTTCGATGGGCGTGATGGTGGCCGTCACATCCACCGCGTTGCCCTCCAGGACAGTCACCCCGTCCGGCACAAGCAGGCTCAAACGCCGCTGGATCTCCCCCGTTGCGCCTTCAAGCGAGACCGGCTCCGTCTCCACAAAACCGGGCACGCTTGCCAACACATCGGTGCTGCCCAACAGGACAACGGTAGAGGGATTCAGGCGCACCGACGCCAAGCGGTAGCCCGCGGCAGGCTGGCCCACCAGATTGACGCGCACAGCCACTTCCTTGCGCCCCGGCCACTGTTCCACCGGCACAATCACATGCACTTGCCCCGGCTCCACCGAGACGCGCGGCACCACTTGGCCTTGGGGGTTCTGGGGCGATACCGGCGTATTGCGCTCCACCTGGTTCTTGGCGTTGCGCAAATAGACCTCTGCCTTCGCCATGGTCACCTGATCGACCTGCGTCTCAGGCCCGCTCACCCTCACGCTGCTCGGCTCGACAAAAGGCTCCTGGTAGTCATAGCCAAACGCCGTGGTGTCCATCACCTCGACCCGCACAGGCACTTCTTTCTCCACCACGCGGTCGAGTTGAACGCGCAGCGCGGGCCGCTGGATGCTGACAATCCGCACTTGCGGATCGACAAAGTCCACAATCACCGGCACATCATGCGTGCCCGGCCCCAGCCCGGACAGGTCAATGTAGGCCGAAAAGTCCGCTGGCGAGAGATTGTCCCACGAACTGCGCGGGGCTTGGATGACCACCTGCACCGATTCATTGCTCAAATCCTGCACCGGCAGCAGATCCGGCGGCAAGCCACGTACCGTTACCGGGAGCCGCTCGCCATAGGTATCTTGAATGATCGGGTTCTCCTGATTGACGGCAATTAACCAGACGATCAGACCGAGAATAATCGACAGCCCCAACGTGTTAAGCTGCTCGATCAGGCGCCGCCAGCGCGTGCGGGCGGAGCGTGAGGCAAACGTATCCAACAGTAACCCCGCTATCCCTTCTTAGGGACGATAAAAGTCACTCAACAGCGTGCGCAGGCGGCTCGCGTCAATGCGCAGAATCCGCCCATTGCGCGCCACTGAGATTGTACCTGTCTCTTCTGAAACAACCACCGACAGCGCGTCGGCTTGCTCGGTGATGCCGATGGCGGCGCGGTGGCGGGTGCCAAGTTGTGAATCGCTCAACTCCCGCTGGGTGAGCGGCAGCACACAACTGGCCGCCGCGATCCGCTCGCCCACGATGATTACGGCGCCGTCATGCAGCGCCGTGTTGGGAAAAAAGATCGTAGTGAGCAGTTCCGACGATATCTCCGCATCGAGCGCCACCCCGCGGTCGATGTACTCCCCCAGCCCCGTACTGCCTTCGAACACGAACAGCCCGCCTGTCTGCCGCTCCGACATCTGTTCGACAGCCTTGACCACTTCATTGATGACCGTCTGCGTCGTCGTGTTGTCGCTACGACGCACAAGTAACGGCGCTGTCCGGCCCACCCGTTCCAATGCACGCCGCAGTTCCGGCTGAAAGATCACCGGAATGGCAATCAAGACGACGGCAGCCGTGTTGGCAATCAGCCAGCGAAAGGCAGTCAGTTGCACCACCTGATTGACGACCGCCGTCGCCAAGACGATCACCAGAATGCCGCGCACCAGTTGGATGGCCTGGGTTCCGCGAAAAAGCTGGAGCAGGCCATAGAATATGAGTGAAACCAGCGCAATATCTAAGAGATTGCGCCACTCCTGTAAGCGGCTAAGCGTGATCAGTATGTCGGTCATATCATTGCAGTGGCACGCCGCCTAGCAAATGCGCCAGAATCGCCTTCTGGGCATGCAGCCGGTTGTGCGCTTGCGGAAACAGCAGACTGTGCGGCCCGTCGGCTACGGCGTCGGTGATCTCCTCGCCGCGGTGCGCAGGCAGGCAGTGCAGCACACGCACATTCGGGTTGCCGCATCGGGCCACAAGTTCTTCATTGAGTTGATAGGGCGGAAAGACCCGGAGGCGTTCGGCTGCCTCCGCTTCCTGGCCCATGCTGGTCCAGACATCGGTATAGAGCACGTCCGCACCTTGCACCCCGTCCAGATCATCCGTCACCTCGACGGAATAGCGCTCGGTTAACGCCGCGCTGGGTTGATAGCCCACCGGCGCGACCACGCGCATGGACATGCCCACCTTGTCCGCGGCCATGATCAGGCTGGTCGCCACATTGTTGCTGCCGTCGCCAACATAGATCAACGTTTTACCGGCCAGTTGGCCGAGATGTTCCCAGATCGTAAAGAGATCGGTCAGCGCCTGGCATGGGTGGCTGAAATCGCTCAACCCATTGATCACCGGCACTGTGCCCCATTCGGCCAAGTCCAGAATGTGCTGGTGCGCAAAGACGCGCGCCATAATGCCGTCGGCATAGCCGCTCAAGACACGCGCCACATCGGGCGCGCTCTCGCGTTCGCCCAGCCCAACCTCTTGTGGCGCAACATAAAAGGCATAGCCGCCCAAATGGTGCATGCCCATTTCAAAGCTCACACGAGTGCGCAAGCTCGGTTTTTGAAAGACCAACGCCAACGACTTGCCCTGCAAGATAGGCGCGTTCTGCCCCAGCCGCGTGCGCTCGTCCTTCAACTCTTTTGCCAAGCGCAGCAGCCCCCAAAATTGATCGGGCGTGATGGACTCGATGTCCAAAAAGTGTGAGAGTGCAGGAATTGACATGATGGCTTCTCCCGACGCCAAATGCATAGTTTGCTTGATCGACGAAGATAGGTGGTTCGGCTGATAGGTCTGCATACCAGGTCTGCATACCAGATCTGCATATAGGTCTGCTTACGGAGCCGCTGCCCCACCTTCAGGTTCGGCTTAGGGCAGCAGCCCCCGACGCCTGGCCTCCTCCTCATCGATCACGGGATTTGCAATCTTGCCCAACCCTTCGACTTCCACCGTCATCACATCGCCCGGCTGCACCGCGCCCACCCCGGCTGGCGTGCCGGTCAGCAGCAAGTCGCCCGGCTCCAACGTCATAAAACGTGTGACAAAAGCGATCACCCGCTCAATCGAATAGATCAGCAAGGACGTATTGCCGTCCTGGCGCAGTGTATCGTTCACCCAGCAGCGCACATCCTTGCCCGCAGGGTCAAAGTCTGTGTCGATATAAGGCCCCACAGGCGCAAAGGTATCGAACCCTTTGCCGCGTGTGAACTGCACATCCTTCCTTTGCAGGTCGCGCGCGGTCACGTCGTTTGCCACCGTATAGCCAAAGACGACCGACAGAGCATCGGCCTCACTCACATTGCGACAGCGCGTGCCAATCATCAACGCCAGTTCGCCTTCATGGTCCACCCGCTGGCTGATGGCCGGATAGACCACCGGCGCGTCCGGGCCGATCACCGTCGTCGGCGGCTTCAAGAAGATCATCGGTTCCGAGGGCACTTCGTTGCCCAACTCCGCGGCATGTTCGGCGTAGTTGCGGCCCACACAGACCAGCTTAGACGGCGTGGCCGGTGCGACCAGCTTCACGGCCTCGCGCTCGCGCGCCGGGCCTGCCGCCACCAGCCCCATATAGGGCGGTTGAGCCAGTGGGTAAATTCGATCATCGGCCAAAATGCCCCATGTTGGGGCAAACCAGTGATCCTGCAATGTTTGATGCTGTTCAATAAAGCGTACGAATTGCATGCCGCTTCCTATTCTGGATGGCCCGGCAAACGCCGGAGGGTGACTTTTTAAACTGTGTACCGTGCAAACTGTGTACGGTTGGCGGCAGCAGGCTATGAAACCCGCGTGTCGTTGATAATCATCTGAAAGGTGCAGCCCAGAAACTCGGTCGCCTGGCGCACCATGGTCATGCGCTCGACGAAGATCTCGAAATATTCGAGCACTTGCGCATACTGCACGTCGATCTCCAGTTCCAGGGCAATCACCTTCTTATCCGACCCCACGCGCACAAAGCTGCGCGTCGTCGCATAGTTGACCCGGTCGTGGATATCGAACTCTTCCATGCGCGGATTCTGCACCCGGCTGCGATGTACATCGGCTTTGTCGGCGATGATGAGGGCCGCGGCCACGGGGGTCGTCGCCGTGCCCCGTTCCTCCTCGTGATTGCCGATGGCGTTCATCACCAGCGCGCACTCCTCCGCATCCATCCCCAGGCGGCGCAAAATCTGCCAGGCCATGATACTGCCGCTCAACGCGTGATACTCACGGTGGATGCAGTTGCCGATGTCGTGCAAATACCCGGCAATATTCGCCAATTCGACTGAACGAGCAGGATGATCCAAGTGTTCCAAGATGTTGGCGGCGATGTGCCCCACCAGCCCGGCGTGGCGCTGACCATGCTCTGTATAGCCCAACGCTTGCAATGACGCATTCGCCGCGCGCAAAAAGGCCACCACCTCCGGATCACGCCGCACCGTCTCAATCGTCACAAGCTCGGCAGCAGGCTCAACCACCTCGGTAACGGGTTCGTCGATCGCTTCTTGCTCCTGCTCATCAAGCCCCAAACGCTCCTGGCTTTTGGCTTCTTCGATTTTTGCGCGTGTATTCCCCACAATGCGCTCCTCTTGATTCGAACAAATTGATTCGAGCGATTTGATCCGAACTTCCGAACTATAGACTCTGACCCAAAGCCAGACCACTGATCAACATAGCCACCAGCCACCAAAAATTCAACCGCTGCATGGGCCGCCGCTGGTAGACAAAGAGCCAGGTTGGCAGCCACAAAATGCTCATCAACGCCAACCACAGCGGCGCACGCGAGATCACCAGCAGCACCGCAATCCCCAAATCGCCAATCGCCAACAGGCCAATCCCCAGGACATCGCCGCGCGCCCGCAAACAACGCCCCTCGCCCCAATTATGCAAGAACCAGAGCCAGACCAAGCCAAGTTGATTGGCCCAGTTTTCAGAGAGCGATGCCCCCCCCAACAGGTTGAGCGCCAGCCACCAGGGCAGCGCCACCGTGACCGCGCTGTGCAGCGCCGCGGGAATGTACCCCACCGTATGGCGCACGATCCAGCCGAGCAAGCCCAACAGCAGCACCACGCTCGTCAGCAGCACCGCTTGCGGCCCCAATACGAGCGCAATCGCCAGCGCCAGCGCCGCCGACGGAAAGACAACACGCAGCACCAGATGCAGCACACCCTGGTCGTCTCGCCCCAACAGGCGCGCCGCGGGGGAACCCGGCTCCAAATAGGGCAGCCAGACCGTCTGGGTCAATTCACGCTCGCGCAGCGGCAGCAGTTCCAGTCGCCCCGCGGCCAAGCGCCAAAGGCTGCCCCACAGCGGATCGACCAACAGCAGCAGCAGCGCAAACCCACGCCAATCCCAAAACATCGGCTGTGACAGCCAGCCTACGGCCAACGCCGCGGCGACCACAGACCAGCCCGCGGTCGGGCGCAGCGGAAACTGGCTGAACCAAGTCTGGGTGTTGATGGTGGCGCTGCTGCTCAAGGCCATGTCGCCTTGTGCCACCGGCGCGGTCAGCTTGCGCCACCAGGGCGCACCCCCCCTGCGCCAAGCAGATGGCAGCCGCAGGGGGCGCATGTTCTCTTGCGGCAAGGATGGTTGGCGTGACAACGAAGCTCCTCAATTGATCGATAATTGATCGATTCTGAAGCGAAAAAAACCCACGCAAGGCGTAACCGTCTCGCATGGGTCCCTAACCCGGATACGATTATAACAGAGGCAACGCCACAGACGAAACTAAACGATGATTTCTAAACAACGTGGCTGCACCACAACATGTGCCGAGACCACGTCTTCCATCACCACCTCGCCGTCAAGATGCACAGGCACGCCCGCCGCACAGCTATAGCGCAGTTCGCGACAGTCGTCGATCTCCACTGCCGGGTCATTGCCATGCGTTCCCCGCAGCACTTGGGGCAGCAGCCGCAAGATGCCCGCTGTTGACACCTTGCGCGCCGTTGCCATCCGCAACAGCCCGTCATCCACCGACGCGCCAGGGGTCACATAGAACATGCCGCCGGTGCGCTCGCTGTTGCCAAGCGACACAAGCAGCATCGGCTGACTGCGGCGTTCCCATGTATCGTCTGGCCTGCGCCATTCAAGCTCGACCTGGGGCGAGTGGAAGTGGCGAATCGCGGCCAACACCGCGACCAAGTAACGCGGCGCGCCCTGCATCCACTTGATCTTGTAACTCTCCAACGTCACCTGCGCTTCAAAGCCCAGCCCCATGTTGTTGCCAAAATAGCGCAGCAGCTGGCGATCCGGCGACTTGAGCAAGCAGCAGCCGAGATCAATGCGCCGGGTGCGCCCCTGGACAATGCGCTGCACCAGCAGATCCACCTTGCGCGGGAGATCCAGCATGTCCGCCAGGTCATTGGCCGTACCAATGGGGCAGAGGGCCAGCGTCCCCACGCCCCGCGCAGGGTCGGCTGGCTGCGGGTCGACTGCTGGCGGGTCGATTGGCGGCAGGTCGCTGATCGGCGCGCCCCGCGGCGCGCAGGGCACAACGGGCCTGTTGGCCGCCAAAGCCAGCCCATTGATCACCTCATTCACCGTGCCGTCGCCGCCCGCGGCCACCACAATTTGCGCGCCGCCGCGGTGTGCGTCGGCAGCCAGTTGGATACCGTCGCCCGTCTCGCGGGTCTCGACTATATCAAAGCAAAGACCGGCCTGCTGCATGGCGCGGGCAAGTTGATCCTTGCGCCGCTTGCCCCTGCCGCCCCCGGCAAGCGGGTTCAATATCACGACAACCTGCGCCACCTTGCCTCCTCCGCGGGATTGTCCAGCCTGTTGTCAGCCAGCCTGTGGTCAATTGAACAGCGAATGAGGCCCAACCCACACCCGGACATTAGGCGCGACGCTGCTTGACCAGTACCAGCGCATCCCGCGCCGGTATATGCAGCCCTTCGAGCCGCCCATGCGTTACATGCTGCTGCGTGCCATGCCAAGCCGGTACAAACGCCATGCCCTCCAAGCTGCTGTCGGGCAGCGTTAGATTCAACTGCACCGGCGACAGGCGCGTGTTATAGACCACCACAGCCGCGTCCGCTTCGCCTTGTGCGTCCTGCCCGTGGCGCAGACAGGCATAGACGCCATTGTCGGCAAAGAGGGTCGTCACCTGCCCGGTACGTAAGATCGGGTTGGCGTGGCGCAGCCCAATCGCCGCCTTGAAGAAATCCAGCACCTCCTCATCCCACTGGCTTTTATCGTGCCAGGGAAAAGCAGCCCGGCAGTAGGGATCGGTCGCGCCCGTCATGCCGATTTCATCACCATAATAGATACACGGCGCGCCGGGCATAGTCATCTGAAAGAGCGTACACAGCCGCAGCGCGCTCATATCGCCCCCCACAGTCCAGAGCAAGCGCGCCGTGTCATGGCTGTCGAGCAGATTGAACTGCACCTGCACCACCGGCCAACTCAGATTGGCAAGGGTCTGCTCGATGGCCGCGGCGAACGCCTCCGCGGTCAGCGGCTTGAGCGCGTAGCCGCCCGGTTTGTAATCCGGCGGCAGCGAACGCGCGCCGAAGAAGCCAAGAGCCGCCCGCGCCCAAACGTAATTCATGTTGGCGTCAAAGCGGTCGCCTTGCAGCCATTCAACGCCCTCATGCCAGATCTCGGCGACGATGTACGCTTCCGGGTTGGCCTCGCGCACAACCTTGCGAAAGGCGCGCCAGAAGCTCACGTCTTCGATTTCCTCAGCGACATCGAGCCGCCAACCGTCTACGCCAAACTCGATCCAGTACCTTGCCACCTCCAACAGATAATCGCGCACGCCTGGATTGGCGACGTTGAGCTTGGGCAGGGCAGGCAGTCCCCACCATGCCGCATAGTTGATCGGCGTGGCCTCGTCGGGCGGATAGGGCACAAGCGGCCAGTCGTGTACCGTGAACCAATCGAGATAGGGCGAGTTGATGCCGTTCTCCAACACATGATGAAAGGGCCAGAAGCCGCGGCTGGCATGGTTGAACACGCCATCTAGGATGATGCGCATGTTGCGCGCGTGCAGTTCATCCACCAGCACGCGCAGCGCCTCGTTGCCGCCCAACAGGGGATCGACCTGGAAATAGTCATAGGTGTGATAGCGGTGGTTCGATGCCGACGCAAAGACCGGATTGAGATAGAGCGCAGTCACCCCCAACGCCTGCAAATAATCCAGCT
>CAZZNG010000036.1:0-29685 GCA_964655505.1 uncultured Litorilinea sp.
CAGTGGCCCATTCACACCCGCTCGGAAGAGCGCCCCGCGGCCAAGATCGGCCCTCAATCCAAGGTGGTCAGCAGCATGGTCTCCAACGGCTGCATCGTGCGGGGGATGGTGGTCAACAGCGTCTTAAGCCCCGGCGTCTATGTCAGCCCCGGCGCGGTGGTCAAAGACAGCGTGGTGATGAACGACACATGGGTTGGCCCCGGCGCGCTGCTGGATAAAGTCGTGATCGACAAAGAAGTGCGCGTCGGCGCGGGCGCGATCGTCGGCACAGGCGATGAGTCTGTACCCAACAAGAAGCTGCCCGACCGGCTGGCCGCGGGGATTAGCGTGGTCGGCAAGGGCGCATACATCCCGGACGGCGCCAAGATCGGGCGTAATGTGCTGATCAACGCGCAGCGCGAGCCGGAGCATTTCCCGCCCGATGGGGTGGTCGCCGACGGTGAAACTGTCTAGAGGCGAGACTGTCTAGAGACGGAACCGTCTTGAAGATGCCCCGACGAGAGAAATTTACCAACGCCCGAACCGAACGCAGTCACGAGCGAACGAGGTAGAGCATGACACGCGCATTTGCCATGATTATGGCAGGCGGAGCAAGCGAGAGCCTGAGCGTACTGACCGAGGTGCGCTCCGAGCCGGCTGTGCCCTTTGGCGGCAAATTCCGTTTAATCGACTTCCCGTTGAGCAACTGTGTCAACAGTAATATATACAATGTCGCGGTGCTGACCCAGTACCGGCCGCGCAGTTTGAATGACCACATTGGCATTGGCAAGCCGTGGGATCTGGACCGCGCCAGCGGCGGCGTGCGCTTGCTCCAGCCTTATCGCGGCGGCCCGTATGGGGATTGGCAGCGCGGCACGGCAGACGCTGTGCGGCGCAACTTGGACTTTGTGCAGGGGCAGAGCGAAGAGCATGTGTTGATTTTGGCGGGCGATCACATCTATCTGATGGACTATCGCCCCATGCTCTATCACCATGTGCAAAGCCAGGCTGACGTAACGGTGGGGGTGCGCCGCGTCAACCCGTATGAAACCCACCGCTATGGGATTGTTTCCATCGGCAACGACAACCGCATTGTCGAGTTTCGCGAGAAGCCGCGGCGCACGCGTGAGACGCTGGCGTCGATGGGCATCTATGTCTTTCGCAAGAATTTGCTGATCGACATCTTGCAGCGCAACGACTACGTAGACTTTGGCAAGGATGTGCTGCCCGCGATGTTGGGCGACGACTACGCAGTGGTCGCCTATACGTTCCCCGGCTATTGGGCCGATGTGGGGACGGTACACGCCTATTGGGAAGCCAATATGAGCTTGCTGGCCGAGAACCCGGCGCTCGATCTTTATGATCGCGAGTGGGTAGTGCATACCCGCAGCGAGGAGCGCGCCCCGGCCAAGATCGGGCCAAATGCCCAGGTCAACGGCAATCTACTTTCCAACGGGTGTCGCGTGGACGGGGTGGTCGAGCGCAGCGTGCTTTCGCCAGGGGTCTATGTGGCGGAAGGCGCAGTGGTGCGCGACAGCGTGATCTTGAACGACACGGTGATTGGGCCGGGCGCGGTGGTCGACCGCTGTATCGTGGACAAGAATGTGCGGATCGGCGGCGGCGCGAAGGTGGGCGATGGCGACGACAACACGCCCAACATGAACATGCCCCAGGTGATCAACACGGGCATTACGCTGATAGGCAAGAACAGCATGGTCCCCGAAAATGTGACGGTGGGGCGCAATGTGGTTGTGCATGCAGGCATCACGGACGGGGCATTTGGCAAGCGCAAGCGCATTGACAGCGGCACCGATGTGGGCCGCGCATCGCGTTAGGGGTGTTTTCGATCTCTTCCGGGACGCTGCCAGCGTCCCGGAAGGTTTCATCCACTCATCCACCGGCGCGCTTGGCCTGGTAGCCTAGCTCTTTGAGCAGCGCGACAATGGCGTCGCGGTGGTCGCCCTGGATCTCCAGGTCATCCCCTTTGAGTGTGCCGCCGGTTCCCAGTTGATTCTTGAGCAGTTTGAGCAGGGCTTGTTTGCCTTTGGGCGGACTCATGACCTGTTTGATCACCGACACGCTCTTGCCGCCGCGGCCTTTGCGCTCCAACGTAACCAAAACAGGGGTGTTGAGTTGGCGGGTGCGGATGGGCGCGGCTGGATTGGGCGGCAGTTGCACCGGCTCTTCCGCTGTCTCCGGTTCGGGATCGGTCGAAAAGACGACGCGCCGCTGCTCGGCTCCACCGCTGCCCTTTGCACTAGATTTTGCCCCAGATTTTGCCACTGTACGACTTACTCCTCGCTCTCTTGTCATGCGCTGCGCCCGGTCTCTGCGCTCATGCTGCGCGGCGGCTATCCCTCGATTTCAGCAATCGCCGCTTCGGGCGTCTTGCCGCCGTAGAGCACCCCAAAGATGCCCGGCAGGTAGTGATCCATTGTTTGCACCGCGGGATAGATCACATTGCGTACCAGGGCGGGCGTTAGCTCGACCCCTTCAAAGTCGACGCTGCTCTTGTAGCGCACCTCGCCGTCGGCGTAGTCCATCTCAAAGTTGCCAATACGCAGGCCATAGTTGGCGCGCATGAGAAATTCGCCTGTCGCCTGGCGCATCTCTTCCGGCACACGCACCGGCAGGACGACATAGAAGACGAATTGTTCCAGGTCGGGCCGGACCTGGGCAAAGCAGGTCACTTCGCCATTTTCCCCGACAAACATGCTGCGGTAGAGGAAGTTCTCTTCCATTGCCTGCGGATGCCAGCCATCCTCTTGCAGGAATTGGCCGACGGTTTCATAGGCTTGCTGGCTGTTGGCATAGGCGCGGTCGTCATGATCGGGGCTTTGGTTGAAATTCATATCGCTCAAGATTCCTCTCCTTGCATGTCGCTCGTCGAAATTCAGTCCTTGGGGCAAGATCGGGCTGCTGTATTTGCCTGAGTGTACAGTGAGATGAGACGGGGGAGCAAATGACGCTTGGCCGGTTGGCTAGGGCTATACACGCGGGTCGACAAAGGCACGCGCGGCTTGATATTCTTCGTAGTCGGGTCGTGAGAAGCAGACACAGAGCACCTGGCCGAAGTCGGGGTGGTGGTCGAGAAAGGCCAGGATGGTACGCAGGGCGATGCGCGCGGCGCGGCGGATCGGAAAGCCATAGGCCCCGGTGCTGATCGACGGGAAGGCAATCGTGCGCAGGTTGTGTTCATAGGCAAGGGCCAGCGAATTGCGATAGCAGCGCGCCAGCAGTTCCACCTCGCCTTGGCCGCCGCCGCGCCAGAACGGGCCGACCGTGTGGATCACATGGCGGGCGGGCAGATCATAGCCGCCGGTGATCTTGGCCTCGCCTGTGGCACAGCCGCCGAGGGTGCGACATTCGGCCAGCAGCCCCGGCCCCGCGGCGCGGTGGATCGCGCCGTCCACGCCGCCGCCGCCCAAGAGCGAATGGTTGGCGGCGTTGACGATGGCATCGACGGGCAAGGTGGTGATATCGCCTTCGACGATTTGCAGACGTATATCGGGCACGACGTTCAACTCCTTAAGGGGTGGGTGAACTTGGCGGGTGGGACGATCCGCCGGTTGTGCTGCTGGGCAGCCCGGCCAGTTGGCCGCCGTCCACCACAAAGACCGCGCCGGTGGTGAAGGACGAGGCCGGGGCCGCGAGATAGAGCGCCGCGCCGGTCAATTCTTGCGCGGCAGCCAGACGCCCCTGGGGAATCTGCCGGGTCAAGGCAGCTTTGCGCGCCGGGTCCTCCCAGATGGCTTGGCTGAAACGCGTCTGCACATAGCCGGGCGCAAGGGCGTTGACCTGGATGTTGTCCGCGGCCAGTTCCAGCGCCATGACCTCGGTCAGCATGAGGACACCTGCCTTGCTCACGCAGTAGATGCCCATGTCCGGCTGCGCCTGTTTGCCCGCGATGGAGGCGATGTTGATGATTTTGCCGCCGCCGCGGGCGCGCATGGCGGGCACGCACGCTTTGATCATGCGCCAGTAGCCCAGGACGTTGGTGTCCAATGTCTTGTGCCAGTGGCTCTCTTCGGCTGTGAGCAAGGGGCCAAAATGGGGGTTGGTCGCGGCGTTGTTGACCAGGATGTCGATGCCGTCCCAGCGCGCTACGGTGGCGTCGACCAGGGAGTCGATGGCCGCGGGGTCGCCGGTGTGGGCTGCTTGGGCATGGGCCATGCCGCCATCGGCGCGGATGGCCGCGGCGACCGCTTCGACTCCTTCCGCTTTGCGGCTGCAGAGCATGACGCGCGCGCCCGCGGCCGCAAAGGTGTGGGCAATGGCCGCGCCGATGCCGCGCGACGCGCCGGTGATCAGCGCGACTTTGTCATGCAGGTCGAATTGATCAGGCAACTTGGTCATGGTTCAGCGTCCCTCGAAGCGGGGTGGTCGTTTTTCCAAGAACGCGGCAACGCCTTCGCCGTGGTCACGCGTGGCGGCTGCCTGGGCTTGGGCCGCGGCCTCGCGCTGGATGGCGGTTGCCAGGTCGCTGGTGAGCGCGTCTTGCATGAGCGATTTGGTCAGGGCAATGGCCGCGGTGGGGCCTTGGGCAAGCTGTGTGGCCCAGGCTTGGGCCTGGTCGAGCAGTTCGTCGCGCGGCACAACCCGATTCGCCAAGCCAAGTTCCAGACAGCGCTGCGCGGGAATCCGTTCGCCGCTGAGCGCGATCTCCAGGGCGCGGCTGTAGCCGACTTGGCGCGCCAGCAGCCAGGTTGCGCCCGCGTCGGGCACAAGACCCACATTGACAAACGCATAGTAGAGCGCGGCGTCGTCGGCCATGACACGCAGATCGCAGGCCAGGGCCAAGGCCGCGCCCGCGCCCGCCGCGACGCCGTTGACCGCGGCGATCACTGGTTTGGGCAGCGCGGCGATGGCGAGGATCACGGGCTGGTAGTGATCCAGCAGCAGCGCCTCTACCGCTTGAGGCGCGCCGGGCGGCAGATCGGCCAAGTCCTGACCGGCACAAAAGCCCGCGCCCGCGCCGGTCAAGACCACGGCGCGCACGGTGTCTGCCTCGGCTGCTTGGGCCAGGGCTGCTTGTAGGGAGGTGAGCATGGCGGCAGTGAGGGCATTTCGTCGCGCGGGGCGAGCCAGTTGAATGATGGCGACGCCATCAGCCGCGGTGTACTGGATCGTCGGTTCGGTGGACATGTTTTGCTCTCTGTACAGCGCTTATGATACGGTGCTTATAATTTGGTGCTTATAACCCGGTGCTTGTGATATACAGGGCTTGTGATCCCTGTGTCTATGTATGTCTTTGCCCAACCAGTATAGCATCTCATCGGGTGTGCTTGCGAAGCTGCCGGTCAAGCAGACGGCATGGCGCGCCCGCTTCGCGCAAAGGAGTGAAGATGGCCGAGGTGAACGGAACCGTCGTGGGCCTGCCCGTGGGGCTGCCTGTGGGCGGCAAGCCTATTCAAGCTGTGCAGGTGGATTCCTATCGCGTGCGCATCGGCGAGCAGATCGATCTGGGCGCGGTCGACACGCGCGCCACGGACGGCTTCGACGGCGGCAAGCCGGAGGGGAAGGCGCTGCTGCGCAAGATGGCCGCGCGCCTGCATACGCTGCAAGAAGTGCTCTATGCCCAGGCCCAGCACTGTCTGCTGATCGTCATTCAGGCGATGGACACCGGCGGCAAGGATAGCACCATCCGCCATGTTTTTTCGGGCGTCAACCCGCAAGGGGTAAAGGTCGTGAGCTTCAAGCAGCCGACACCTTTGGAACGAGCGCATGATTTTCTCTGGCGCGTGCATCCACACACACCAGCCAAGGGAGAGATTGCGATCTTCAACCGCAGCCATTATGAGGATGTGCTGGTGGCGCGCGTGCATGGACTCGTGCCGGAAGGGGTGTGGCGGCAGCGTTATGAGCATATCCGCGCCTTTGAACAGCTTTTGATCGACGAAGGCACGACTGTTGTAAAGTTCTTTTTGCACATCAGCCCGGAGAAGCAGAAGGAGCGGCTGCAAGACCGGCTCGACGACCCAAGCAAGCATTGGAAGTTCGACATTGGCGATCTGGACGAGCGCAGACGTTGGGGCGAGTACATGACCGCTTATTCGGAGATGATGGCCGAGACGAGTACGCCGGAAAGCCCCTGGTATGTCGTGCCCGCGGATCGCAAGTGGTACCGCAATCTAGTTGTCTCCCAGACCATTCTCAACACGTTGGAGCGCATGGGGCTGTGCTATCCGCCGCCGCCGGATGGGTTGGAGCAGGTGGTCATCGAGTAGACGCCGAAATCCTAGACGCCGAAATTCACAGCGTCCTGGCAAGATTACCCCTCCGCGCCCATCTCGCGGAAGGGGGCTAGGGCATGGTGGAGCGGGCGCAGCGTGCTATAGAGGTGGCGGTAGACTTGATCGTAAAGCCGGTCATAGAGATCGACCTGCACGGGGTCGGGCGCGACGGGCGTCTGCTCATGGCGCACCTGGCCCAACGCGGCGGCCAGGTCTGCGTAGACGCCCGCGCCCAAGCCGCCCAACATGGCCGCGCCGAGCGCGGTCGCCTCGTCCATGTGGCTGACCTGGATCGTCTGGTTCAACACCGCGGCCTTGATGCGCAGGTAGAGCGGGTTGCGCGCGCCGCCACCCGTAGCAAGCAGGGTGTGGATCGGCGTTCCCGTGTACGCTTGCAGCGGCGTCAGCAAATGGCGCATCTCGCAGGCCAGCCCCTCCAACATCGCCCGATATAACACCCCGCGCGTCGCATCGGTGTGCAGGCCGATAAACGCGCCCCGGCCCAATGGGTCCGGGTTGGGCGGATTCGCCAGGCGTAAGTGGGGCAGGAAGCAAACGCCCAGGCTGCCCGGCGGAACCTGCTCGGCTTCTGCAATCAGGGTGGCGTACGCTTCGCCAGGCGCGCAGGTAGCCCGAAACCATTCGCTTGCCGCGCCGGAGGTGGTGATGCCGCCCATGGCATAGGTGTGCTGCCCGTCTACATGCAGCCCCTGGCCGTAGCCCTGTTCGCCCATGTTGGGATCATCTAGTGGATGGTCCACGGGCATGAAGAGCGCCTCGGCTGTGCCCGCGGAATTGAGCGCCATGCCGGGCGTGTTGACCCCCAGCGCCAGCGCGCCACAGACATGATCATGGCCGCCCGCTGCGACGGTGACGTGGTTCGGCAGGCCAGTGGCCGCGGCGGCTTCCGGCAGCAGACGTCCCAGGGCTGTGCCGCTTACGCAGAGCGGCGCGAAGAGGTCGCGCGGGAGGCCGATAGCCGCGAGCAGTTCATCCGACCAGCGCAGGTTGCGCACGTCGAGCGCCAGGGTGCGTGAGGCCAGCGAGAAGTCGGTCGCCTGGACGCCACAGAGGCGATAGGCAATGTAGTCGGCCACGTTGAGCCAGCGCACCGTACGCGCGAAGGCGTCGGGCGCGTGTTGGCGCAGCCAAAGCACTTTGCACAGGCTGAAGATCGGCTGGAGCGACAGCTTGCTCACGTCGAAGAGGCGACGCCTGCCGATGGTCTGGTCGAGCCATTGGGCTTGTTCCGTGGTGCGCGTGTCGTACCAGGCAATGATGGGGTAGGTGGGCGCGCCGGTCGCGTCGAGCGGAACGCCTGCCTCGGCCACGCTGGCGACAGCTAGCCCCTGGATAGCATGGGGCGCTTCCAACCGGCTCGTCAGGTCGCGCAGGAGCGATACAACCGTCTGCCACAGTTCTGCCGGTTCATGGTAGGCCCAGCCGGGGCGCGGGTGGTGGGTCGGGGTGGGCGTGGCGACTTGGGCGACGATCTGGCCGCAGCGATCAAAGGCGATGGCCTTGACGCTGGTTGTGCCCACATCGACGCCGACAAGCAAGGGCGCGGCCACAGACAATGGGGCTGATGAAGGGGCAGGCAAAGAGGCCAAAGCGGGCATGGCTATCTCGAATGTTCTTGTGGGGAATGGGTTGAGCCGATTATAGCAGATTCTATCAGATTCTATGGGGGGCGCAATCGATCGCCCCTGCGCCTCCTCTGGCGGGCGCAGGGGTTGCTGCGCGGCGGGTAGTCGATGCGCTTGGTGTCGTGATAAAATGTCGTCATCGAACGCGTGCGTATTTGCTCCCCCCGCGGCCATTTGATTCGCAAGGCTCCAGCCCTGCATGGTTGCTTGCCATGTGTTGTTGACTTCCCCCCGGACATAAATGTTTAGACACGAATCGTTAAAGGCGTCTTGATGAACGCGACTACCCCAGCCATTGAAATGCGCGGCATCTCCAAGTACTTTGGCGCGGTCACCGCGCTGGAAGATGTAAATCTGCGGCTTGAACGAGGCGAGGTGCTTGGCGTTGTCGGCGACAACGGCGCGGGCAAATCGACCTTGATGAAGGTGCTTTCAGGCCTCTACACCCCAGATAGAGGGCAGATTTTGATCGATGGGCGGCCTGTGCTCTTTCACAGCCCCAAGCACGCGCGCGATGCGGGGATTGAGATGGTCTATCAAGACCTGGCCTTGGCCGGTAATCTCCGCATCTATGAGAACATCTTCTTGGGCCGCGAACCGACGCGGACCTTTGCCGGGCTGCGTTGGGTGGACCACCACCGCACCAAACAGATGGCGCAGGAACATCTGGACAACCTGCATATCCACGTCAAAAGCGTGGAGCAGCGGGTGGAGGAGCTTTCAGGCGGCCAGCGGCAAGCCGTGGCGATTGCGCGAGCTATGGCCTTTGACGCCAAGGTGGTGATCCTGGACGAGCCAACGGCTGCGCTGGCGATCCGCGAGGTCAACAAGGTCTTGGCGCTGATCAAAGGGCTGCGCGAACATGGGGTCAGCGTGATCCTCATCAGTCACCGCATGGACGATATTTTCAATGTGTGTGACCGTGTCATGGCGCTTTTTCATGGGCGTAATTTCGCCGAGGGACCGCTCGACGCGGTGAACCGCGAGGAGGTGATCGGCTGGATCATGGGGTCGCGGCCAGAGCCTGACCGCGCAGACGCCACAGTAACACCTACTGTGGCATCTGCTGTGGGTGGAAATTGAGGGAGCGGAGATGAGCACTGAGCTAGATAGCCGACGCAGTGACCGCTCCGTGTATTCGGGCGAAGAACCTGTGCAGCCTATGGCTCAGGAGATCAGCCTGCGCGCCGCTGCACCCCCCGCCGCTGCTGCATCCACGACAGGACGCGAGCGCAGCCTGCGTGTCCGCCTGATCCCCTATCTGGATCGCTACGGCATCATCATTTTGGTGGCGCTCATGGTGATCACGCTGCAGATCCTCAAGCCTGAAGTCTTTCTGACCTGGACCAACGTCACCAACATCTTTCGTCAGATCGCGGTCAATGCGATCTTGGCGCTGGGCGTGTTCGTGGTCATCCTCACCGCCGGGATCGACCTGTCGGTGGGGGCTACCATGGCGTTGGCAATGGTGGTCTTGGCCTTAACCGCCAGGGCGGGCGTGCCGTGGTATGTCGCGATCTGGACACCGCTGCTGGTGGGGATTTGTGTGGGCGTGCTCAACGGCCTTGGCTTGACCAAACTGCGCCTGCCCCACCCTTTTATTATGACCCTGGGCACGCTCAACATCGTGCGCGGCGTCACCAATTTGGCCTCTGGCGGCGTTCCTATCAGCGGCTTGCCGGAGGAGATCCGTTTTTGGGGCGCGCGCGACATTCCCTTGGGCCGCGTGGGGGATGTGGCGCTGGACGTGCCGGTCAGTTTGATTGTGACGCTGGTGCTCTATGTGGGCGTGTGGATTTTCTTGACCTACCGGCCGCGGGGCCGTCACATCTATGCGCTGGGCGGCAATGTGCAGGCCGCGCGCGTGGCGGGCATCAACATTGATGGCACACTGGTCTTTGTCTATACCTTGTGCGGCGCGATGGCGGGCGTGGCGGGCTTGCTGTTGGCCGGTCGCACCAACTCCGGTTTCCCCAACGCCGGGATCGGCGCTGAATTGGACGCGATCGCCGCGGTCATCATCGGCGGCGCAAGCTTCTTTGGCGGCCGCGGCACCGTGTTGGGGGTCTTTGCGGGCGCGTTGATCATGGGGCTGCTGCGGAACGGTCTGAATCTGCTCAATGTGAGTGTCTTTTGGCAGCAGCTCTTGATCGGTGTGGTGATCATCGTTGCAGTCTATGGGGATGTTCTGCGCCGCAGGGCCGGCTCCGGCAGCCAGGCCTAGCGGCACAGTGGAGTCCGTGTAGTTCGTCGAACACTACTCACACTTGCAGGAGGCAACGATCATGCGAAAGTGGATGTGGAGTTGGCTAGGGGTGACATTGTTGGTCGTCGCGGCCGGCTGTGCGCCCGTCGCGCAGGAGACTGCGGCCCCCGCTGATGGAGAGACCGAAGCCACAGCGCCCGCAGCAGAGGAAGCCGCGCCTGCTACAGGCGAAGACCTCACCATTGTCGTGAGCATGAAGGGGCCGGGCGCGGGCAATCCGTTCTGGGCCGCGGTGGAAGAGGGCGCTAGGGCCAAGGGCGAGGAATTGGGCGTCACGGTCAATGTCATGGCCCCACCACAGGAGAGCGACGTGGCGTCGCAGATCAGCCAGATCGAGGATGCGCTGGCCCAGGGCATCGACGGCATTGCCATTGCCCCCACCGACCCGGACGCGCTGACGCCTGTGTTGGAGGGAGCGATTGCCGATGGGGTTCCGGTGGTCTATATCGACACGCGCGGCAACATGGAGGATGTGACCTTCATCGGTACGAACAATGAGGAAGGGGCCAAACTGGCCGCGGACTACATCTGTGAGAATGTGGAACCGGGCAGCAACGTTGCGATCCTGCAAGGCTTGATCACCCAATCCACCGGCCAAGCGCGCGCCACGGGCAGCAAGGCAGGCATGGAGGCGTGCGGTCTGAATGTCGTCGCGGAGCAGCCGGCCAACTGGGATCGCGCCGAAGCAGTCACGGTCATGGAGAACATCTTGACCGGCAATCCCGATATCCGCGCGGTCTTTGCCAGCAACGACAACATGGCGTTGGGCGCGGTCGAGGCGATCAAGAATGCGGGGCTGGGCGATCAGATTATGGTGGTCGGCTTCGATGCCAACCCGGACGCGGCCGCGGCTGTGTTGGCGGGTGATATGGCGGGAACCGTCGCGCAGAACCCGACCAACATGGGCGCGCTGGGGGTTGAAAGCGTGATCAAGTTGATCAACGGCGAGACGCTGGAGCCGTTGATCGACACGGGCACGGTGCTGGTCACGGCTGAGAACGCGGCGGAATATCAGTAAGCGATCCGAAATCTACGGGGGCGCTGTAAACAAGCGTCGCCTCGGCAGGGGGTGATTTGAGCGTAAACAGTGGGCTGGCGCGCACGACACGCGCCAGCCCATTTTTGGGTCTACGGGACATTGCAGAGGAAGCGGGTGGAGCAGCCAGAATCAATGCAGGAGACCGGCGCGGGATGCGTTGAGCCGCTGCGCTAGACCATCGCTTCCTGGTCAGGGGCGGCCGGTGTGTGTTCGTGAACGGTGTTTTCCTGTATGGTGTTGTCGCTAATCGTGTTTTCGCGTGTCGTGTCTTCGTGTATGGCCGGCGGCATGACCAGATCGCGCGCGGCCAGCGCCGCACCAATGATACCGGCTTCGTTGAGCAGTTGCGCGGGCACGATGTCGGCTGCGGCCTTGAACAGGTGCATGAATTTGT
This sequence comes from uncultured Litorilinea sp., assembly GCA_964655505.1. Taxonomy (GTDB): domain Bacteria; phylum Chloroflexota; class Anaerolineae; order Caldilineales; family Caldilineaceae; genus QEUY01. Next base: position 11,558 of record CAZZNG010000036.1, read on the forward strand.
GCTGCTTTTTGTTGATACCGCCGCCGATGATGAAGAGATCGGGCGAGAAGAAGAATTCCATGTGGGCGAGGAACTCATTGACGCGCTCGGCCCATTCCGCCCACTTCAGCCCGGCCTCCTCGCGCACTTTGGCCGATGCGCGGTGTTCGGCGTCTTTGCCGCGGATGGGCAGGTGGCCGAATTCGGTGTTGGGCAGCAGGTGACCGTTGACAAAGATGGCTGTGCCGATGCCTGTGCCAAAGGTCAACATGATGACGACGCCTTGCCGGTGTTTGCCCGCGCCAAAGAGCATTTCAGCCACCCCCGCGGCGTCTGCGTCGTTGAGCACGCGCGTGGGCAGGTTCGTGTGACGTTCAAAGAGCGCGGCCGCGTCTGTACCGATCCAGGATTTATCGACATTGGCCGCGGAAAAGACAATGCCATGCCGCACAACCCCCGGATAGGTGCAGCCGATGGGGCCGCGCCAGTCAAAATGGCGGGCGATCTCCGCCACCACCTTTGCCACAGCCTTTGGCGTGGCGGGTGAAGGGGTGGGGATGCGATGGCGATCCGCGGTCATTTCACCGGTGAGGACGTTGACCGGTGCGCCTTTGATACCGCTGCCGCCGATGTCGATGCCAAGCACTTCAGCCGGTTCACGTTGCATGGCGTCTTGCCTCCTCTGTTGGATATACCTTGCTGCCTGGATACACCTGCTGTCTGGGGGCTACCGTGGAGCGATCAACGAAAGCTGCCGGTTGCTGCGTGCAGTCTACAACCTTCGCGGCCTGGGTGCAAGCCCTTCGCCGATTGGCAGCGCCTCCGATTGACAGTGCGGTTGTGCGATTTGCCACAATCGGACGAGAGATGACGGAGCGGGGATGCTGGCGCGCGTATAGTGGTTGTATGTGTTTGTTGGCAGCATGATCTTCCGGGACGCTGCCAGCGTCCGGGAAGATATACAATAGGAATTCACAACAATGGAACAAGTGCAATGCAGCAGATAGGCAAACAAGTCGCGCGCTGGGTCATGCTGGCGTCTATGCTCTGGATGCTGGCCGCGTGCAGTGGGAGCAGCGGTCAGACAGTCGCCAGTGCCAATGTGGTTGAGGCGTTGAGCGGCGAGCCGCCCGCGGGCTTCGCACGCGCCTATGAGCCGCGGCCGTTTGATTTCCCCCGCGACCACGGCGCGCACCCGGACTATCAGACCGAATGGTGGTATTTCACGGGCAATTTGGCCGACGACGCGGGCAATGAGTTCGGCTATCAGTTCACGATCTTTCGCTCTGCGCTGACGCCGGAGATGCCCGCGCGCGATTCGGACTTAGCCGCCAACCAGGTCTACATGGCGCACTTTGCCTTGACCGATGTACGCAATAACCGCCACCAGGCTTTCGACCGCTTTAGCCGCGGCGCGGGCGGATTGGCCGGGGCGCAAGGCGAGCCGAGCTTTGCGGCTTGGCTGGAGGATTGGCGCGTCGAACAGGTGGAGCCGGGGGTGATGACAATCGACGCGGCCACAACCGATGACGCGGGCGAACAGGTGGCGATTGCGTTGACGCTGCGCGAGACGCGGCCGCCGGTGCTCAACGGCGTCGACGGGTTGAGCCAGAAGGGGCCGGACCCCGGCAACGCCAGCTATTACTATAGCCTGGTGGGGTTGGAGACCAGCGGAAGCGTGACTGCCGCGGGGCGCACAGCCACGGTGACCGGGCAGAGTTGGATGGATCATGAGTTTGGTACGAGCGCGCTGTCGGGTGATGCTGTGGGCTGGGATTGGTTCAGCGTGCAATTGGACAACGGCATGGTGCTGCTGCTGGCGCGGCTGCGCACCGCGGACGGCGACGACTACGGCGAATTTGAAAGCACGCTGGTGGAGATCGACGGCACACAGCATCGCATTGAGATGGGCGATTTTACTTTAGAGGAACTGGGCACCTGGACAAGCCCGACCACGCAGATCACCTATCCGTCGGGCTGGCGGGTGACGATCCCTAGCTTTGATCTGGACTTGACCATCACGCCCTTGGTGCGCGACCAGGAGATGAATGTGAGCTATGTCTATTGGGAAGGCGCGGTGGCGATTGAGGGGTCGGCGCAGGGCGCGCCCGTGAATGGACGGGGCTATGTGGAACTGACCGGCTATGGAGCCAGCAGCGACAGTTTTGGGCGCTAAGCCCGCCCGACTACACTTCTTCTTCCCCGTTGAAGATACGCCGCGCCAATTGCACCACCTCTAATTCGCCATCAAAGGTGAGGATGGCTTCGGCCTGTTCCAGCGTATACCAGCCTACCGCGTCCACTTCATAAGAGGAATCGCTCAAGACGCCGCCGACCACGTTGAGCAAGTAGAAGTCCACCGACTTGTGGACAAGTTCAGGTGTTTCCCGCTTGCGATAGGTATCCCAATACCAATAGTCGATGGTCTTGAGGAATCGCTCGTAGGTGGTTTTCAGCCCCACTTCTTCTTCGACTTCTCGAATCGCGGTCTCGATGGAGGTTTCGCCTTCCTCGCGCGAGCCTTTGGGCAGTTGCCAGCGTGCGCCGCCGCGGGTGGCAATCAGGGCAATCTCCAGTTCGTCTGTCTCTGGATTGCGGCGATAGGCGACGCCGCCCGCGGAGTGATCATGGCGCACGCGACGCCAGGTTGATTTGGTCTTGTCGTTGATCTTGGGCCGGTTCGGGCGTTTTGGTTCCACGATTTAGCCGGTTCTGCAGCAGGCTCCAGGTTAACGATATACAGGTTGACGATGATCCGGTGTGCTGCCGCCGGTCAGAGCCAGCCGCGGCGGCGAAAGATGTACAACATCATACCGGATATGCCGATAAAAAAGAACCAGACGAGGGGATAGCCCCAGCGCCAATGCAATTCGGGCATGAAATCGAAGTTCATGCCATAGATCGCGGCGATGAAACTGAGCGGCATGAAGATGGTCGAGATGATAGTCAAGACCTTCATGACCTCGTTGAGCCGCTTGCTAGTGAGCGTCAAGTGTGTCGTCATGGTGCTGTCGACCAAAAAGCGCATACTTTCGGCCAGGTCGGCCAGGCGCAGCAGGTGATCGTATAGGTCTTGAAAGTAGAGGCGGCTTTCCGCCGGGATCGACCCCAGGTCATCACGCGCCAGCCGTGCCAAGACTTCGCGCTGTGGAATCAAGATGCGGTGCAGGCGCAGCGCGCTGCTTTTAGCCGTCAAGATGTCGTTGAGGATGGCGCGCTCATCAACCTGCTTGCTCATGAAGATGAGATCGCCTAGCTGTTCAATGCGCGCCTCGAATTCATCCAGCAGCGGAATGTACGCGTCGATCTGGCGATCCAGCAGTTCATACAGCAAGCGGGCCGGTCCATTGGCAAGGCCCCGTTCGCGATGGTAGTCGCCGTTCCACAGCTTGTTGATGTTGTTGCTGACATGGTCGTGCAACGTGATCAAGTAGTTGGCCCCCAAGAAGATGTCGATCTCCTGGGTGTCGATGTCCATGCGCTCGCTGCCCAACTTGATTGTATGAAAGACAAGATAGAGATAGTTGCCATACTCGTCGACTTTGGGCACATGGACTTCGTTGATGGCGTCTTCGACTGCCAGCGGGTGAAATTTAAAGACCTCTTCCAAGATGTAGCGTTGTTGCTCGACGGTGGCTGCTTCTAGATCGATCCACAGGCGCGCCGCGGGGTCGCGCACTGCCCCGGCAATCTGCTCGACCGGCAGGTCTGAGATGATAGCGCCGCTACGATGGCGGTAGAGCACACGGATCATAGGGTCAATCCGTCAGTCCAGGCGCAGCAAGGGCAATATGAGGGTGGGCCACGGCGCTTCCTCAATGCGATAGATCGCGCCGTTATAATCGACGACGTAGCTGTTGCCTGCTTGATCTTGGCCGAAGCTGGTAATGCGCGTCTCCGTGTCGAGCAGTAGGGTCGTGGTGTATACGTCGCCGTTGGGCTGGAGGCCGCGAATGCGCCCAGAGCAGTAATCGCCATAGAGATAGACAGGCACTAGGCCCGGCATCTTGGACGCGTAGACGACGCCGCCCGTCACCGAACAGTCGTCTTGTGAATGGTCATATTCGGCAATGGGCAGCACATATTGATCCGGGTCGCAGTCGCTGTTCAGAGGATGACAGTGCAGCCCTTCCATCTCGTCCCAGCCGTAATTTTCGCCGCCGCTGCTGTCCGCGGGCTGGCGGTTGATCTCCTCAAAGTGGCCCTGGCCCACGTCGCCGATGTAGAGGTCGCCGCTGGCCGAGTCAAAGGCAAAGCGCCACGGGTTGCGCAGCCCGTAGGCCCAGATCTCCGGCTTCACGTCCGCCTGGCCCACAAAGGGGTTGTCCGCGGGCACCGTGTATGTACCGCTCGCGCCCACCTCGATGCGCAGAATCTTGCCCAACAAGGTGGATAGTCGCTGCCCGTTATTGGCGCCCTCGCGGCCCCCGCCATCGCCTGAGCCGACATAGAGCATGCCATCGGGGCCAAAGGCAAGCTGGCCGCCGTTGTGGTTATCTGCCGGTTGGTTTTGCAGGAGGATGCGCTCCTCGCTGTCGGGATCGGCGCTGTTGGGATCGTCGCTGACCCAGAAGCGGGCGAGCACGGCGTCATATTCGCCGTCTGCTTCGCCGGGCTGATCCGGCTCGATCACGCTGGTTTTGGTGGTGTAGTAGACAAAGAAGTAGCCGTTTTCCGCGTAGTCAGGGGGAAAGGCAACGCTCAACAGGCCGCATTCGTTGCAGCTATAGCCCACGCGATCATTGATGTCGAGAAAGGGCGTGGGCAGCTTTGCGCCGTCTTGGATGATCTGGATGCGCCCGGCTTTTTCCACGACGAAGAGCCGGTTGCTGCCGTCATCGGGCATGGCGATATGAACAGGCAGCATAAAACCGTCCTCCACCAGCGCCAGCGAGATCTCCGGCCACAAGTGCTGGGCGTGGGCTGCCCGCGCGGAGAGAACGCTGCACGCGGCGACGAGCAGGGCGAGTGTGAGGATGCGGAGTTGGATGGCACTGCGCGGGCCGGTAGACAGCCATTGATTTAGGGTTTGATTCAAAGACTCGTTCAACCAAGCAGACATTATCCCTGGCCTCCCCTTTGTGAATTCACCTTATCTGTGTTGCAGAATCTGTGATTCTCCAGATGGGCTGTGGACCAGCCTGCCGGCCATGTGATGTGGTGTGATGTAATGGATCGTGTGCGTTGATGCGCTGATGCGCTGTTGATCGCTCTGATTGCGATTCTGGTTGCATCTCTGTTGGCAGCCGTGTCGGTAGCGATGTGGGCCGCCCACAAGCATTGCTGCATCATACCATAGCGCCAGGCGACTCCTAAAGTACTCGCCAAGGGAGATGGGCTGCTTGGGGCAAGGAGGAGCGGGGCTGTGCAGCCAATAGCAGACCGCCCACCCCAGCGAATCGGGATGGGCGGTTTTGCTTGTGGATGTTGGATCGATGCGCCGAGCTGGGCGGATACCGCGTTAGCTCGGGTCCATGGCAACGCTTAACTCGTAGGGGTCGGAGGTGTCGGACGGGATCTGCCAGTCATCGACGGCAATTGGTTCGTAGTGATCGTGCAGGACAACGACGCCGTAGTATTCACCGGGAACGACCCGTGCACTCAGTTGGAAGTCACCGCGGCGGTTGCTTGTGGCTGTGCCGTGGATCATGCTGTCGCTGAAGTCGCTGTCGATCCACTGGTCGATGCTGACGCCGGGCTGTAGGAAGACAATCAATGCGCCCTCGATGGCAGTGCGGGTGTTGTTGCGGTCGTAGACGTAGCCGACCACGCTCACGTCTTGCACCTGGCGGCGGCCCCCCTCTTGCACCGAGAATTCGCCGCTTTGGAAGAGCTGGTTATCAACGTACAGTTCCAGGCCATAGCGTCCGGCGGGCAGCCCATCGGGGTGATAGAGGCTGACGTAGTAGGAGCCGCTGTCGCCGCCGTCCCACACGGCATCGTTGGTGAGGATCTCCTGGCCGTTGAGATACCAACGGGTCGTCCAGGGCGTTCCGTTGCGCATCCCCTCGTAGTCGAAAAAGGCGTAGACGGTCTGCAGACCGCTGAAGGAATTCGCCACGCCGGACGGCTGGCCGCCCGATTCGTTTTCGGCAAAGACAATGGGGCCGAAGGACGCTGTGCCCACGGAGATGGGGGCGGGCGCGCTGCCCTCGCCAACCATGACGCCGCCGCGATAGACCGGCGTGCCGTCGAAGATCAATTCAACCTCGGTGAAGCCTTCCGGCAGCCCATTGTCGTCGTAGACGCTGACCCAACTGGTTCCGCTGACGCCGCTGTCCCATTGGAAGGCATCGCGTGCGATCTCAAAGCCATCGACATACCAGACATAGGTGAGCGGCTTGTTATCCTCAAAGCCGTCGAAGTCAAAGACGGCATAGAGATCGGTAATTCCTACGTCGAACTCCACCCCGGCGTTGATCGGCTGGCCGCGGCGGTTGATGGCTTCGGCAAATTGCACATTGCTCACGCTGGCCCCATTGCCGTTGGGATTGGGGAAGTAGCTGTTGACAAATTCGAGCGCGAGGTTGCCCGTGCGCACCAAGCCGATCTTACCCACGTTGTCGGTGTTGCCCGCGGTGGGCACGCCGATAAAGCGCGCCTCGTCGTCGGTCGCCAAGCCGCCGGAGTTGCCGTGGTTGAGTTCGGCATCGGTCTTGATCCACTCGTAAATGCCGTCGCGGTCTTCGTCGAGGAAGCCGGCCACAGCGCCGCCGGTGAAGGTGGGTGTGTTGCCGCCCAAGCCCGGATAGCCAAACATGTTAATCCTGTCGCCGATCATCAAGTCGTCGCTGTTGCCGAATTCGATGGGCGACAGGCCCAGGTTTGTGGGCAGCGGCGCTTCGGGGTCATCGGCCAGCGCGACGATCTGGATCAGCGCCAAGTCCAACTCTGGGTCGGTCTTGACCACTACGCCAAAGTATTTCAGCACGGCTTCGCCGCGCAGGTCATTGGGGGCGACCGCGATACCAGCCAACCCATCATCGTTCATCAGGCCGTTGCGCCGGTCGCCTTCCACGACGTGATAATTGGTGAGGATCAGCCCGTCTGCATTGAGGATGGTTCCGCTGCCCAGGCTGAACATTTCAAACTCTGGATCGGGAACGATGACCTGCACAGTGGCGCGCAAGGCTTTGTTGATCCCCTCGCGGTCGATGGCGGAGGCAGGCTGCGCCGAAAAAGCGGTCAACAGCAAAACAGCAATCGTGACAACCGTTTGGACCCGGCGGCGCGTGTCAAGACCGCGCAGCCAAGCCCACAGTGGAACGCGCGCCCGATCGATCGGCGCGGCGCTAGACGACGTATCGTGCAAGGGCATCATTCATCACCTTCCTGGACGTTTCCCCCAATGTTTCCTTCCGTAGTTCCCTGACCCGCTCCCTGGGTGTTTTCCCGGACGTTCAGGCTGTCATAGATGAGCCGGGCATACTGCTCTTCTGTATCCCAATCGGCTGCATCCGCGGCCACTGTGACGATCACGGCGCGGTTGCCCGCGGCAAAGATCAAGTCTTGCGCTTGGACCACAACGGGCGGCGCGACCGCGCCTTGTTCGCGCGTTGGGTCGGCAATGTAGGCATAGGTCACCAACACGCCTTCTTCGCCGTTGACCGTCACCGCGTCGGCGCTGAGTTCGCGATAGCGCAGCAATTCCTGGCTGCGGCGGATGCCCAGGCCGGTGCGCGCGGCGACAATATTTGCACCTGCGCCCAGCGGCTGTGCGGAGACTGAAAGCTCGGTGTCAAAGACGCTGGGGCTGCGGGGGTTGCGCGCCTGGAACAGATAGCCCTCAGCCTCGCTGCGGATCCAGCCGGCGGGCACGGAGATGGACGGCAGCCCTTCGCCTAGCTCCACGGTGCGGCTGTTGTTGAGCGCGTTGTTGCGGATGCCGTAGCCGAGAAAGAGCGCAAAGATCAATGTGACGATCACCGCGATCTCGGTGCGGGTTTGCTCCCCCTCGGTGGGGGGGGCATTGGTTACGCTCGGTTTGGTGAGCGCAGAGAGTAGAGAAGCCATTAGCGGTTTTCCTCCTCGCTCGCGGTCGTGGATGGCGCGTCGGGCGCTGTGGATTCAGAGCCACCGGCCGCGGCTGTCGTGTCCGCGGCTGTTGTGGGGTTGTCAGGTGTCGTGGTGACAACCGGCTGTGTCGTCGTGGCCGGTGCGGGCACGGGCGACAGGCCGACCTGTTCACGTACTGCGCGATGGGCCAGGCGCAGCGTCTCCTCATTGGCCCGTTCGACCAGCCAGAAGACCAGGCCCAGCGCCACGGCAGCCACAATCATGGCGAAGATCAGGTCGCTCCAGGGGTTGTAATCCAGCCCGCGGCCAAAGGTACGGTTGAGCAGGAAGAAGAATAGACCGTTGAACACCGCGGCCAAGGTCAGCCCCGCGGGCATGTACCAGATGGGCGTCTTTTCAAAGCGTATTTGGCCGATGAAGTAGCCCATAATGCCTGCAAAGGCGGCATAGGCCATGGCGTTGACAACCATGCGAATCGAGCCGATGTCGAGGTCGACGCCGTTGCTGCGCACGACATATTGAAAATTCAAGACTGTGGCAAGCCCTAACCCCGCGGCAATAGCGTAGATCACGCCATCCACCCGCTCGTCGAATTCCGGGTTGTTAAAGATGCTGTAACGCACCACGGCATAGATCAGGAATTGCTCGATGAAGCCGACGACCAGGATGCCGCCCAGCAAATGGCTCCACCAGGTGCTATACAGCCAGTTGGAGATATTGAATACGTTGTTAAGCAATGGGTCGTGCAATGCACCGGCTGCTAAAGCGCCCAGCACAAAAATGCCCAACACCATATGTTTGGGTTCCGGTTCCAACCGATCAAGGCGATAGAAAAAGAAGAGCCAGATCGCTGCCGGGACAGCGCTGAGGATCAGACCCAACAGGATCAGGGGGCCGTTGCTGAGTTCGTCGCCCAGGTTGGGTAAGAAAAAGTTAAAGATGCCGGTGAAAAGCAGCAGGCCGATCAGGGTGATGACGATTGCCACCCATAGCCCGCTGCGGTTGTGGGCGACGCGCTGGATCCGGCTCAGATCGTCCCCACTCGAATATGTGGCTTGCACAAAAATCCTCCTTGTAGATCAATGCGTTCGACAACTTAGACATCTGGCTAAAAACATCTGGCTAGAGATATTTGGCCTGAGACGTCCGGCAACAAAATGCAGGGGGGATGGATAGAAGGTTTGCAGAATTGGATTCGGCAGGCTCGACGAGTCTGCCCGGCTACTTTCCTCGTAATGACTGCTGGTGTAACAGTTGCTTGTGTAGATAGGAGGTGGGGTCAGACGGCCCACTGGACACCGAAACGCTGTCTACCAATACGGGTGGAAATTGGAAAAAGGATACGCTCTGCGGGCCGGATCGACTTGGTGTCGATCGGATGGCGGCTGCCTGTTGTCGACGCAGCAAAGCCCCAAAATCGGCTTTGGCCTGACTGTTGGATTGCCTGGCGCTGGCAGGCAAATGGGCGTCATGCGCTTGGCCGAAATCCTTGACACCTCTCTGGAGTGCGAGTACCATGGGCTAGTCATGCTGCAGATAACATGCTGTGGATATCATGTTGCGGATCAATACCCAGCCGGGCCGCTGCCGGTTGCCGCTACGCACTGCGGAAGAGCTTGCAGAGAATCTGTAGCATGTCGATTCTATCTATTGTACCCGATGTCTATTGTACCTGATCAAGTTCTGTTCAAACCATCGCACGTTTCTGACAGTTAACAGACAATTTGACAGGGCAACATGCGACTCTCACTTACTCTTGAAGCGCTTACCCTATGAACCATCGTCGTCTTACCAGCCCGGTTTTGGTCTACAATCAAGCGGCCTTTGGCGCAATGTTGGCCCATTTGGGCGAGCAAAAGCTTTTGGCGCTCGACACGGAAAGCGACAGCCTCTATAGCTATCATACAAAGGTCTGTCTGATTCAGATTACGACATTGGGCGATGGCGCTGATGAGATGGATGTCGATCCCAAGCATGTGGTCGACTACTTGGTCGATCCGCTGCGTTTCAATGCCCTGGAGCCGTTGGGCGAGTTGTTGGCCGACCCGGCAATGGAGGTCATCATCCACGCAGCGGAGAACGACATTGCGCTGCTCCAGCGTGAATTTGGCTTTTCGTTTGCCCGCTTGTTCGACACGCAGCTTGCCGCGCGCATCTTGGGCTGGGAGCGGGCCGGGCTGGCCGCGATCCTCGAAGAACAGTTCGGCGTGGTCAGCGACAAACGGATGCAGCGCACCGACTGGGGCAAGCGGCCTTTGACGCCGGAGCAGATCGCCTATGCCCAAATGGACACCCACTATTTACCCGCGCTGCGGGCGCGCCAGATCAAGGAACTGCACGAGCGGGGCCGCTGGGAGGAGGCGCAAGAGGCGTTCGCGCAGCTTGCCGCGCTGAACTACAGCGAGCGGTCTGTCAACGAGCGCAACTTTTGGCAGATGAAAGAGACGCGGCAAGTCGACCATGCGGATATGAATGTGCTGCAGGCGCTTTGGCAGTGGCGCGAGCGGGAAGCCGAGCGGCAGGATCGCCCGCCCTTTAAGATCGTCAGGAATCAGGCGCTGGTCGATCTGGCGCAGCGCAAGCCCACGACCCAGCAAGCGCTTGAGCGGCTGTCCGCATTGAGCAGCAGCGAGGCCAAACGCTATGGCGCGGCCATCTTGGCCGCCATTCGCCAGGGCAAGCAGCAGCCCTTGCCGCCGCTGCCGGAGCCGTCGCTGCGACCGGAGCAACTGCTGGACAGGCTGACGCTGGACCGTTTTGACGCGCTGCGCAAGTGGCGCGCGGCCACCGCCCAGGCGCGCGGGGTGGCCCCGGATATTGTCCTGACCAACGATATTTTGATGGAAGTGGCGAAGCGCCGCCCGCAGACCCTAGACGACATCGGGCGCATCGAAGGCATTGGCCCGTGGAAAGCCAAAACCTACGGGCCGGACCTGGTGCGCATCGTCAACCGCTGACGCGCTGCCGCGTGCTGGGACGATGCGGCTATGCTGGGCTACTGTTGCAGCAGGTCGCGCAGCATCCGCAGCCCAATACGCGCCAGGAACCAGACGCCGCCCAGGGCAAAGCCCAATAGCACAATGCCAAAGAGCAAGGCAAAGGTCTGTGTGCCGAAGGTCTGGACGGGTTCACCCAACAACCAGCGCCACCCGCGCGGGATCGCCTCGCCAACCTCATAGCGGTAGACGCCAATGAGCGAATCGCCCAACAGTCCGCTGATCAAGGTGCAAAGGAGGATCGCACCGAGGATCGAGTAGCGTTGGATCTGTTGGTCTTGACGCGCCTGTGGGCGGGCCGGTCGAATCTGCCGTGGGTCCATGGGTGCTTGGTCAAAGGGTTGTGGCTGCATGCGTTCCGCTAAATGTGTTTCCGGGACAGCGCCTGCCGAGGCGCGTCTCGGCAGGCGTGCTTTCTGGTCGGTTGCTGCCCGGTTGCGTGCTGCCCGGTCGATTGATCTGATGCATGATAGAACTGTTGCGCCTGCGCCGGTATGATGAATCTGGCGCAGGCGTCCTTGCCCTCTAGCTTATTGTGCTTCTTAGCTTAACGTACCTCGCAGCCTGGGTCAAGCCGCGCCGGTCAACCGGCGAGGGCCTCGGCCAGCGCTTCGGCCAGGTGCAGCGAACGCCGCCCTGTGAAGTGGTCGATCTGGTGGCGGCAACTGGTTCCGCTGGCGACGATGACCGCATCGGGATCGGCGGCACGAATCGCCGGGAAAAGGCGATCCTCACCCACTAGCCGGCTTACCTCGTAGTGATCGATTTCATAGCCAAAATCACCCGCCATGCCGCAGCAGCCGGAGGGGATGACCTCCACCTTGTACCCCATGGACTTGAGCGCGGCCACGCTGCTCTCGTTACCCACAAGCGCCTTGTGATGGCAGTGACCGTGGAGCAGTGCGGTGCGCTGGTGGTTGCTGACGGGCGGCGCAAAGCGCCCCTCCGCTGTGGCATTGGCGACAAATTCGTCCAGCGTGAAGGCGTGCGCGCCAAGCAGTTTGGCGCGCTTGGCGTCTGAAGCGAGATTGATATACTCGTCGCGCAGCGTCAGAATGCAGCTTGGCTCGATGCCGACGATGGGAATTCCCTGGGCCGCGTAGGGGGCCAGCAGCGCCACGTTGTGATCCACCCAGGGCTTGGCTTTGTCGGCTTGGCCGCCGGTGATGAGCGGGCGACCACAGCATTTGCGCCCCTCAGCCAACAGGATTGCATAGCCCGCGGCTTCCAACAATTGAACGACCGCTTGGCCGATGGCCGTTTCGTTGTAGTTGACCCAGGTGTCGTGGAAAAGCACCACCGGCCCGTTGGGCGCGCTCTCCAGCGTGTGCAGCGGTCGGCGGCGATGGAACCAACTAGCAAAGGTTTCGGGCGCGTAGCTGGGCAGGTCGCGCGCCGGGTGCACGCCGATGCGCGCAAAGATGGCTTTGGCGACAGGTGTCTTCAGCCCCCAATTGACCAGCGGCGTCAGCGCGGGCGTGAACTTATAGAGCAAGGCGTTGAGCGTGGGCAACATGCCCATGAGCCGGTTGAAGAGGGGCAGCCCGTTGCGGTTGTAGTAGTGGACCAGGTATTCGGCCTTGATCTTTGCCAAGTCCACAGAAGAGGGGCATTCGCTCTTGCAGGCTTTGCAGCCCAGGCAGAGGTCGAGCACGCCATACATCTCTTCGGAAAAGAGTTCTTCAGGCGGGATGCGTCCGGCCAGGGCGTTGCGCAGCGCATTGGCGCGGCCGCGCGTGGTGTCGCGCTCGTCGCGCGTCGCCATGTAGCTGGGGCACATGCTGCCCGCGCCCAGTTTACGGCAGACGCCCGCGCCGTTGCACATCTCAATGGCCGGGGCATAGCCGCCGTCCGGCCCCCAATCAAAAACCGTTTGCAGTTCGATGGTCTGATAGGTGGGGCCATAGCGTAGATTCTCGGTCAGCGGCGGCGCATCGACGATCTTGCCCGGATTGAGCAAGCTGTCGGGGTCAAAGGCGCGTTTGACCTCCTTCAGCGCGCCGTACAGCGTGGGGCCAAAGAGCCGCTCGTTGTAGATGCTGCGCATGTAGCCGTCGCCATGTTCGCCGCTCATCGCGCCGCCATATTGGATGGCAAGATCGCAGGCATAGGTTCCCAACACCTCAAGCAGTTCAACCCCGCGCGCGGTCTTGGTGTTGATCAGCGGGCGCACATGCAGACAGCCCGCCGAAGCATGGGCATAGACCGCGACGCCGGGCACATCGCCTTGTTCCTGCGCATAGTCGAGCACTTGGCGCAGGTAGTCGGCCAAGCGTTCCTGCGGCACGCTCACATCCTCGATGCCGGGCACGGGCTTGTAGTCGCCGCGGCGGCTCATCAGGAGATTCAGCCCGGCCTTGCGCACCGACCAGACGTCGTTCTGGTTGGCCGCGTCGACCACGCGGATGATGGGGCCGCGGTGCCCGTTGGCGCGCAGGTGCTGCTCCAGCCGGTCGAGTTGAGCCGTCAGTTCGGCGTCGTTTTCGCCGTAAAATTCGGTGAGCAGGACGGCCGCGGGGTCGCCTTCGACAAAGTGCAGCTTCTTGGCCCATTCGGGTTGGGCGCGCGCCAAGTCCATCAACTGCTTGTCGAGCAGTTCGGATGCGCTTGGGTTGGTTTCGAGAATGGTGGGAATGGCGGCGCAGGCTTCCACCACGTCGTCAAAGTGGACGACAGCCAAGACGGTTTTGGCGGGCTTGGGCACAAGGTCGAGCGTGATCTGGGTCAAGACGGCTAGCGTGCCTTCGCTGCCGGTCATCAACTGGGCCAGATTGAAGCGGTCGATGCGCGTAGGGTCGGACACGGGCGGGCGAAAGCGGCTGTCGAAACTGAGCCGCGCCCGTTGATCCGCGGGCAGCAGGGCCGCGGCCAGCCGGTCCAGGTTGTAGCCGGAGGCGCGCCGCCAGTGTTTGGGCCAGCGGGTGAGGATCTCGTCCATTGCGCCCTGGACGATGGTGGGGACGCTGCGGTAGATTTCCCCTTCCAGACCGCTGCCGCGCGCCTTGGCGGCCAGGGCTGCTGCGTCCAGCGCCTCAAAATGCACCTGGGAGCCGTCGCTCAAGATCGCATTGGCCGCCCGAACGTTGTCGGCCATCATGCCGTAAAGAATGCTGTGGCTGCCGGTGGCGTTGTTGCCGACGCTGCCGCCCACGGTGGCGCGGTCCGCGCTGGCCGGGTCGGGGCCAAGCATCAGACCGTGCTGGGCAAGTTGGCGGTTGAGCGGCGTGACCAGCATGCCCGGCTCGACCGTGACGGTGCGCGCCTCGGTGTCAAGCGTCAGCAGATTGCCCATGTACTTGCTGAAGTCGATGACGATTGCCGCGCCCACGGCTTGCCCGGCCAACGAACTGCCGCCGCCGCGCGCCAAGATCGGCACTTTGCGCCGGGCCGCGATCTCGACCGTGGCCTGTACATCTTCCACGGTGCGCGGGATCACCACGCCTACAGGCTGGATCTGGTAGAGGCTGGCGTCGGTGCTGTAGAGCATACGCGAGTAGCCGTCGAAGCGGACTTCGCCGCGCACATGGCGCTTTAGCTCGTCGGCTAAGTCCTGCTTCTCTTGCGAAATGGAGCGCATCTCGCGTTGGGTGAGCGTGGTTGGGGAGACAGCGGCGGTCATAGAAAACCTTTCCGGGCTAAGAAGGCATTGGCTCAACTACGCTCACTTTATCCAAAGCAGCGCAAAACGCCAAATTATGTTGGGAAATCCATGCTGTTATTGTGGGCGCGGTTGTGGGTTGTGGATACGCGTGCTTATGGGCTGGTTGGGTGCTGCAGGCCGACCTGCTCAAAGTCGCAAATTCGGTGTGTATAGCCAGGGCTGTGCATGGCGGCTTGTAAGCTGTACTGTTGCTCACACGCTTCCCGAACTTCTTCTATTGTGATGCCGAGGAGTGGCCGGTCTATCCGAATGGAGAGATTACCCTGTGCATCGACCTGCCAGGGGTAGCGCGTCATGCTGCGGAGGCCCGGCGGGCCATCGAAGGCATAGATGCCGGTCTTGGAGAACCTGGTTCCCAGACAGGGATCATAAAACTGGTTGCTGTGGGGCTGCCAAGTGACAGCGCACTGTGTCTTATTGGTGGCAAGCGGAGCGAGTACGACAAACTGCCCTTGCAGATGTACGACCCACACGCTGCCTTCAGATGTACGCGCAAGGATCGGGGCAGCGTCGACAGGGAAATCATCGACATGTCCCAGGCTTACCCACTGGGGCCGGGGCATGATGTACTGGTAGAGCAGCAGGGCGGCAAGCAGCAAGGAAAGCGCGAGCGCGGCAAGCAGCCCATAGGCCAGGGTTTCGCGCAAGGCGGCATGTGGCTCTGCGGCGCGTTGGTCTGGAATGCGCCAGGGCGAGGGGGATACCATGCGGTTGGTCCTTATGGTTTGTTCTGCGAGTCAAATCTTCCCGGAAACTGCGAGCTTCCGGGAAGGTAGGCGACTATCAGTTGACGTTCAGCCCTTGTAGCGCTTCTTGGGCCTTGGTAAAGTCCGGGTTGAGCGCGAGAGTCGTCTGCCACTGGGCGCGGGCCGCGTCCGGGTTGCCCAGCGCGGCCAACGCATGGCCTTGCCAGTAGTGCAACTCTTCGATGGCTCCCCCCGCGGAGTTGAGGGTCGCCTGGGCCAGGTCGATCACCTCTTGATAGCGGCCCATCTGCGTGTACGCCTCGAAGGGGCCGAACTGATACCACAACATGCGCCAGGGCAGACCGATGGCGCGCGCTTGGTCATAGGCCGCCGCGGCCCCGGCGTAATCCTGCTGGTGCAGCAGGTTCGTGCCCACGTTGAAATGGGTGAAGGGGTTGTTGGGGTCTGCAGCCGCGGCAGCCTGGGCGCGGGCCAGCGATTGCTGCCACATCACTTCCAGGTCATAGGCATCGCCCAAGATAGCCTGCACCAGCGGCTCTTGCTCCGGCGGGTAGATCAGTACGTAGGAATAGTTGAAGACCTGCCAGCGTGCTTCGGCCAAGTCATACGACCAGTAAATCCCCGCGTAGTCGCTTCCGGCAGAGGTGATCAGGTTGGTGCTGACATAGGAGTCGTAGACGATCCAACTGGCTTGGGCGTCGTCATAACCGGCGAGCAGCCGGTAGTGGCCCATGCCGTCGTCGGGTTCCTCTTCAAGCCAGGTGTGCAGCAGCAGGGGGATGCCGTTGCTGAGGAAGGTGCGTGCCAAGTCGGCGCTGCCGTTTACGCGCACTTGGGCCATGTAGCCTTGCTCGCGGGCATACCTTGCCAGTTCTTCCGGGCTGACGTTCTTGTCGTCGGGGCTGGGACGCAGGGCCGAACCGATGACGCCCTGGTCAAGCGGGCTGCCGTAATAGCTGAGATTCATCGCCAGCGTGGCCGGGCCGCAGTTGTTCCAGGTTTGCCAGTAGTGGCGCATGCCGCTCAACGCCACGTACGCGGGCGGGCTTTGCACCGCGACCGCGGGGGCTGCGCTGGTTGGGATTGCAGGCGCGGGCGTTGCAGTGGGCAGCGGGATAGGCGTCGGCTCCGTCACAGGAATCGACGCAGCCGCATCGGTACTGTCTACCATTGCGCTATCCGTCGTTACGCTATCCACCGTTACGTCACCTACAGTGGCGTTGTCCACAGCGGCACTGTCTCCCGCTGTGGCCTGGCTAATGCTCTCTGCATCACTCTCTGGGATGGTTTCTGTGATGGCTGAACTTGGCACAGCCTGCGCCAGCGCGGTTATACTAGATGGGCGCAAACGTGGCGCGGTAAACGGCCAGGGGGGACGCGGGCCTTCGACGATCTGAGCGGGTGGGTTGACGACCTCCGCGGCATAGAGTTCCGCGGGCGCGTCGCGGCGCGCAAAGCCGATGGTCAACACCAGCAGGAGGCCAATGCTGAACAGCAGCGCGGCCCAGCGAATTGGCATTGGAAGATAGGTCTGTTGCATAATTGTTAAACGTTGAACTGGGCACAGATGTTCCCGGCGCGTACAGCCTGCCGCTCTGGGGAGTGCCGGTTCGGGAAACGCCACGCACCGGCTGTGTACACCGACTGTGCACACTGACTATGCATTGTGCCCATGCCTACAGCGTATTTGCGTTATGTAGTGCATTATGTAGGCAATATTAACCCCTAAGCTGTGCGGCTGACTACCATGTGGCGCAGAAGTCTATCTTCTCGCGCCACATGTGCGCGTCTAGCCGCGGTTTTCGAGTACATTATTGCCTGTTTCGCGCCGCCTGTCTATATGTCTATGGATGCATATCGCGGTTAGCGCGCAGGCAATTATGCAGTTAGTTTGGATTGTTGGATCGAGTGAATTGAGCCAAGAACCCTATTGGACCCATTGAACGAGTGGGATTGAAGCGATGAGTGAGACGAAGACGAACGACATTGTCATGTATACGACGGAATGGTGTAGCGACTGCTGGCGCGCCAAGCAGGTGATGGATTCTATGCAGGTCAGCTATACGGAAGTGAACATCAGCGAGGACGAGGACGCGGTTGAACTAGTTATGCGGCTCAATGGCGGCAACCGCAGCGTGCCGACCATTGTCTTTCCAGACGGCAGCGTCATGACCGAACCGCCGACAGCGGTGCTGGTCGAGAAGCTCCAGAGCCTCAAGCAGCAGCGATAAACCACAACGCTTGTTGAACGACAAAGCGGCCACTGTACAGCGTGCAGCGGCCGCTTTTCTTATTGGTGGAGTTGATCTAGCTAGTGGGGTTGATCTAGCCGTGGGCGCTTGGCGCGCTAGCCGGTTTGATCGGCCAGCAGTTCGCGCTGCCATGCCAACTGCGCGGCCAGCCCAGCGCGGATGCCGGTCTGGGGATTGTAGCCAAGCAGGCGGCGCGCCTTGCCAATGTCCGCGGCGGTGCGGCGCTGATCGCCGGGTCGGGGCGGGCCGTGGCGCAGATCGGCCTGGGTCTCGGCCAACTCCTGTAGGATCGCCAAGACTTGGTTGACATTGACCTCTTCGCCGCCGCCGATGTTGAAGATTTCGCCCTTGCTTTGATCCGGCTGCTCAAAGGCCAAGATCAGCCCTTCGACACAGTCGCCAACATAGGTATTGCTGCGGCTGTCGGTTCCATCGCCGTCGATGGTAATGGGCTGGCCGGTCAAGATAGCGCGGATGAAGATGTGGTAGCCCATATCCGGACGCTGGCCCGGCCCAT
>CAZZNG010000037.1:0-15199 GCA_964655505.1 uncultured Litorilinea sp.
AAATACGAGTTGCACTACAAGATGGAGCCGAGCGGCGACGACGCGTACATCTACTTTGACGGGGGCACGACGCCTGTGCAAAACGGCCAGTTGGGTGTGTGGCAAGCAGGCGGCCTGCCCGCGGGCGTCTACAGCCTGCGGCTGCGTGTGGTGCGCAATGACGGCAACTATGCCGAGTTCTTCGCGCAAAATCTCAGCGTGAATCAAACCCCGCCCACGCCATCGCCCACACCCACATCCAGCGAACCCACGCCCACGCCGATCCCGACTGCCACCTTTACACCGGCTCCACAGCCGACGCCCGTGGTCGGGACCGTTGCACAGCCCGCGCTGGAGGGCGATGCCCCGCCGACGCCGACCGATAGCGCGCCGGCAGCCGCAGTGGTGGACTCCGGCCAGCCGCCTGCCGCCGACACAGAGGGCGGCGATACAGGGGCCGCCGTGACCACAGAGACTATCGCCGCGGCGGGCGCGGATCTCAGCAGCCTGGACACAGCAGCCAACACCTCTGGTGTCGCCGAGTCGGGCAGCGTCACGCGCGAACTGGGCGAAGCGCTCTCGCTCAACCGGCTGCGTACCCACTTCTTGAACGGGATGCGCTTTAGCGCGGCCATGTTCCTGGGTGTGGTCGCCCTCTATGGGGGCAAGCGGCTGTTCGATTGGGTTTGGTCGCAGTTAGGCTGACGTTAGCAGGCATCATCAGGCCGCTGCCGCGCGTGCATCACAGCGGCCTGATCCAATCAAAAACATGGACCAGGCAAGGGCCTTGTTGAGGCCGGCTTGCCTTTTGCGCGTTCCGCGGCAGCACTAGATGAGCAGCAGGCTTTCATGTCGTCAACCAAAATGATCGTAGGGTTGGGCAATCCCGGCCCGCGCTACATCCGCAACCGCCACAACATCGGCTTTCAATGTTTGGACCGCTTTGCCATGCGCCATCATCTGGAAGGAGGCCGCAACCAACTGCGCGCGACGGTCTTGGATGCCTGGATCACCATCAAAGGCCAGCGGCATAAAACGCTGCTGGTCAAACCGCTGACTTACATGAACGCCAGCGGCGAAGCGGTGGGCGCGCTGGCACGCTTCTACCAAATCGAGCCGGACGATATCATCGTCGTACACGACGACCTGGACATGGAATCGGGCAAAATTCGGCTGCGGCGCAACGGCGGTTCGGGTGGACAAAACGGCATCCGCTCGATCATTCAGCACCTAGGCACGCCCGATTTTCACCGTCTGAAGGTTGGCATTGGCCGCCCGCCAGGACGCATGGACCCAGCAGCCTATGTGCTGCAAGATTTCACACGCGAAGAAGAGGAGCGCTTCAGCCTTGTACGCGAGACAGTCTGCGATGCGCTGGACTGCTGGCTGTCCGATGGCATGGATGTTGCCATGAATTTGTTCAACGGTTAGCCGATTGTTGGCTGCCGGTCGAAGATTATCCTTATGAACCTTACCGGCCTTGTCGAAACGCTGCAACGCCTGCCCCCTTTCCGCCGACTGCTAGAAGCAGGCAGCGATGAATCGCTGGCGCTGTTGCAAGCAGCCCGCCCCTTTGTGGCCGCGGGCTTGTATCGCGCGCGGCCCAAACCGCTTGTGCTGCTCACCGCGCGCCAGGAAATGGCCCAGCAGATCATCACACAGTTGGCGCTGTGGCTGCCGCCCGTTGAAGAAGGCGGCCCGCCCATCCTCAACTTTGCCGAGCCTGACGCGCTGCCCTATGAGCGCATCGCCTGGAGCAGCGCCACGCGCCAGCAGCGTTTGACCGCGCTGGCGGCTCTGCAAAGTCGCAGCGGCCCGCCTCCGATTGTCGTAGCAGGCGCGCGGGCGCTCATGCACTACACGCTGCCCCCGCGTGAACTGCGCATGGCGCTGCGCCCGGTACGCGTGGGCGATGTGTTGCGGCTGGAACAGATGGCCGAGCGCTGGGTGCAGGCAGGTTACAACACGGAAAATGTGGTCGAAGAGCCGGGTATCTTTGCGCGCCGCGGCGGCATCGTCGATATTTGGCCGCCCAACCTAACCCACCCGGTCCGCATCGACCTCTTTGGCGATGAAGTTGAGAGCCTGCGCCTGTTCGATCCCGCGTCCCAGCGCACCATTCGTCAAGTACAGAGCGTCGAGATCGGCCCCGCGGGGGAGGCGCTCGCCAAGTATGGACCGGCCGCGCTCACGCGCATGGGGCTGGACCCGGAGCAGTTGCGCGCCCAGCAAAATCTCGATATGCACGCCAGCGAGTCGGTGCTGAATGAGGCCAATCTGCTGCTGGCTGTGCGCGAGGAGATACGCCATGAAGTCGAGATGCTGCGCGAGGGGCTTGCGTTCCACGGCATCGATTGGTACTTGCCCTATTTCTACGGCCAGCCCGCCAGCCTACTCGACTATTTGAACGGCGACGCGACCCTGCTGCTGGATGATGCCATCGACTTCTTTGCCACGCTGCACGAATTGGAGGGCCAGGCCAAGAGCCTCGCCGTGGAATTGCACCGCAGCGGCGAACTGCCCCAGCGTTTCGCACGCAGCTTTTTCACTGCTGACGAACTACGCGAAAAGCTCATGGCGGCCAAGCCCATCATCCTCGGCTATGGGGGTCTTGACGGCGCTGCAACCGACGCCAACACGCCGATGGCGCGCGCCTTTGTGCCCGGCCCGCGCTATGGCGGCAAGACCAAGCAGATCGTGGCCGATGTGGGCAAACAGCACGATGCGGGCGACGCAACGCTCTTGCTCACGCGCCAAGCCGCGCGGCTGCAAAACCTCCTGCGCGAGGCGGATTTGGTCGTCCATGTCGAAAGCGAGTTGACGCGACCACCCCTGCCCCGCAGCCAAACCATTGTGCAAGGCGTGGCGTCCGAAGGCTTTGTGCTGCGCGGGGTTGAGCCGCCTAGCAGTGCAAACGGCGCAAGCGGCCCCTACAGCGTCTATTTTCTCACCGACACCGAACTGTTCGGCTGGAGCAAGCCCGCGGCGCGGCGTCGCCCCACGCCCCACAGCACGGTCGCGCCTGAAATCTTCTTTGCCGATGTGAAGCCGGGCGAACATGTGGTTCATCTTGAACATGGCGTGGGCGTGTACGACGGCTTGGTTAAGCTCGAGATCGGCGGCGTCGAACGCGAATATCTCCAGGTCAGCTATGCGCGCAACGACAAGCTCTATGTGCCCGTGCATCAAGCCGACCGGCTGAGTCGTTATGTCGGCGCAGGCGAAAAGACGCCCATGGTCAACCGGCTGGGCACCGCGGACTGGCAGTTGGTCAAGGAACGAGCGCGCCGCGCCGTGGCCGATATCGCCGACGATCTCCTCCAACTGTATGCCCAGCGCGAAGTGGCGCGCGGCCATGCCTACAGCCCAGATGGCGCTTGGCAGGATGAGCTTGCCGCTAGCTTCCCCTATGAAGAAACCGACGATCAGCTGCGCGCCATGGAAGCAGTCCGCCAGGATATGGAATCCGAGCGGCCCATGGATCGGCTCATCTGCGGGGATGTGGGCTATGGCAAGACAGAGGTCGCGGTGCGCGCCGCGTTCAAGGCGATCATGGACGGCAAGCAGGTTGCCTTCCTCGTCCCCACCACCGTCTTGGCCCAGCAGCACTATCGCACCTTGAGCGCACGCCTGAGCCGCTTCCCGGTGCGCGTCGAGATGTTGAGCCGTTTCCGCACGCCTGCCCAACAAGAATCCATCATTCGCCAGCTTGCCAATGGCAGCATCGATCTGCTGGTCGGCACACATCGTATCTTGAGTGAAGACTTGACCTTCAAGGATCTGGGCCTGCTCATCATCGACGAGGAACAGCGCTTTGGCGTGGCGCAAAAGGAGAAGCTCAAGCAACTGCGTACCCAGGTCGACGTGCTGACCCTCAGCGCCACGCCCATCCCGCGCACGCTGCACATGAGCCTGAGCGGGATTCGCGACATGAGCGCGATCAACACGCCGCCCAAGGAACGGCTGCCGATCCACACCGTCTTGGCTGAATATGACGACGTGTTGGTGCGCCAAGCCATCGAGCGCGAATTGGCGCGCGGCGGCCAAGTCTTTGTGGTCAATGACCGGGTGCGCGGCATCGAAGCCCTGGCCGACCGCATCCAGCATCTTGTGCCGGAAGCCACGGTCGACATCGGCCACGGGCAAATGGCCGAACGCCAGTTGGAAGACGTGATGGTCCGCTTTGCCCAGGGCGAATTCGATGTGCTGGTCGCCACAACCATCATCGAGAACGGGCTGGACATTCCCAACGCCAACACGATCATCATCAACCGCGCCGATCACTTTGGCCTGGCCCAGCTTTACCAACTGCGCGGGCGCGTGGGCCGCGGCGCGCAGCGGGGCCACTGTTACTTGCTTTACGACCGGCACAAGCCCCTGAGCTATGATGCGCGCCGCCGCCTCTCGGCCATCATGGAGAGCAGCGAAGAACTCGGCGCAGGCTTCCGCATCGCCATGCGCGATCTGGAGATCCGCGGGGCCGGCGACTTGCTCGGCGCGCGGCAAAGCGGCCATATCGACAGCGTGGGCTTTGACCTCTATACGCGGCTGCTGGCCCAGGCGATCAACGAGGCCAAACGCAAGAAACAGCGCTTCGACGCCGCGCTGCAAGAGCCGGGTGTGGTCGATGCCACCGACAGGGAATTCACCGCTGAGGCAACCACCGGGGCAGAAACGCCTGCTGTGCCCGTCAACGGTGTACCAGTCAACGGCGCGCAACGGCCCGCCCAGACGCCATCATCGGACGCGCCCAAGCCCAACTTGGCCGAGTTGGAAAATGCCTTTGACGTAGAAAATCCACTTGCGCCGCCTGTGCAGCTCGACCTGCCCCTAGAGGCGCAGATCCCGGAAACCTACATCCCCGAAGAGAGCCTGCGCTTGCAGATGTACCGGCGCATCGCGGGCATGACCCACTTCGAGAGCATCGAAGAGATGCGCCGGGAGATGATCGATCGCTTTGGCACGGACGACGAAACCGGCGGCGTGCCCATCGAGGTGGAAAATCTCTTCTACCAGATCCGCGTCAAGATCCTGGCTGTGCGCGCCAACGTCCAGAACATCGGTCGCGAGTTGGACCAGTTGGTGATCCGCAGCGAAGCGTTGGAAAACATCAACCGCGCCGGGTTAGAGCGCCGTCTGCGCCAAGCCTTTGGCAGTCGCGCCCAACCCATTGCCCGGTCGATGGACGAGGCCATCCCGCGCGTGGCGCGCCGTGCGGTCTATCTGCCCATCGACGAGGAAGGCCAGTGGCAGACCGCGCTGGTGCGCACGCTGGAGATTCTGGCCTATGCGTAGCCAGCATCTATATCCCACATGTACCTGTGGGAAAGTGTGGGATAACTGAGGGATAAATGTGGGATAAGTGTGGGATAACCCGCACGACGTGGGATGCTATGTGGGTACTCTAAAGCGGGGGGCCGGGTATGTGCCGGTCCCCCGTCTGCTATTCAAGTCAGCAGCGATTCAAGTTCGTGGCGTCTAGTGGGTCGCCAGTTTGCGGCGCATCCGCACATACTGGGCATAGTCGACCGGAACCCGGCGACGAATATAGTCGCGCGTGGCCGGTGCAGCCGCCCGCGCGTCCACAATGCGCGGGGTCACGCGCAGGTCAAAGGCATCGGCCCCCGCGCCGCTGCCATAGCTGACCATCAAGATACGCTGTCCTGGCTCGGCCACATCCAGCACCGCGGTCAGCCCGATCAAGGCAGACCCGGCATAGGTGTTGCCGATCTCCCCCACCAGCAGCCCCGTTTCCCACTGCTTGGCCGTAAAGCCAAGCTCGGCCATGGCGCGCGTGGGGAACTTGGTATTGGGCTGGTGAAAGACCACAAAGTCATAGTCGCTGGCCTGGGTCTGCATGGTCTGCATCATCCGGTCCGCGGCAGGAACGATATGGCCGAAGTAGCCCGGATCGCCGCTGAAGCGCTCGGCGTGGCTCGGATAGTGGGTTGAAGGCCGCCGCCAGAAGTCAGTCGTGTCCGAGACATAGCTGAGCGTGCGCTGAATCTCGACCAGCGCCTCGCTCGCGTCGCCGATGATATAGGCTGCGCCCCCCGCGCCCGCGGTATACTCCAGCGCATCGCCGGGGCGGCCCTGCGCGGTGTCCATACCGATGCAGAGCGCGTAATCCGCCATGGCGCTGCCCACAAAGCCAATCGCAGCCTGCATGGCCTCGGTCCCGGCCTTGCAAGCGAATTGCCAATCAGCCGCCAGCACCGCAGGCGTCGCGCCAATTGCCTCGGCCACAATCGTGCCCGTGGGCTTTACCGCATAGGGATGGCTCTCGCTGCCCACCCAGACGGCGCGAATCTCCGAAGGTGAAATCTGCGCACGCGCCAGCGCATTGCGCGCCGCCTCGATGCTCATGGTCACCGTATCTTCGTCCAGGCCGGGCACAGCCTTCTCTTTGATGGGGCTGCCGCCAGGCCCACCGGTCCAGACGCGGGAAATTTCACTGCCCGGCAGCCGGTAACGCGGCACATAAGCGCCGTAACCCACAAAGCCCACAGGGCGCAACGGTTGTCGTAGCATAGTCTAGTCGCCTCGATTACATCGTCTA
Source organism: uncultured Litorilinea sp. (assembly GCA_964655505.1). GTDB lineage: Bacteria > Chloroflexota > Anaerolineae > Caldilineales > Caldilineaceae > QEUY01. The sequence continues at coordinate 6,539 of CAZZNG010000037.1, forward strand.
ATCTATGGGCCTAATCTATCGGCCTAATTATCGCCTAACACGCGTGCGTTCATTGACTCGCCCACCGGGGCAAAACGGACAAAGCTTGTTCACGATCTTCTGTGTGGATTACATCACAAACTTGCCCAAAACGCGGTCATGCGCCATCCAATGTCGCCAACAGTTCGCGCGCGCGCGCCTCGCGGATCGCGCCTTCGCGCACCATCTGCGCCGCGATGCGGTCCACCGCGTCCCCCTGCGCGCCCGCGGCAATCGCCAACTGCCGCGCATGTAGCGCCATGTGGCCGCGCTGGATGCCGTCTGTCACCAGTGCGCGCAGCGCGGCCAAGTTCTGTGCCAGCCCCACGGCAGCCATGATCTCGCTCAACTCCGTGGCCTGCCGCACACCGAGAATCCGCAGGCTGATCTGGGCGACCGGATGGGCGCGCGTTGCGCCGCCGACAATGCCGACCGACAGCGGCAGTTCGATGCGCCCATAGAGCCACGGTCCAGCACCCTCCGGCCAAGCAGCCTCGCCGCGAGCAAAGACGCTTTCCGTCCCCCCTGCCTCGGCCAGTTCCTTGACTGAAGTGACCACACGCCAATCGGTCAGCGCGCGGTAGCGACCACTAGCCGCGGCGTAGGCATGGCCGCCCGCTTCGATGGCTCGCCAATCGTTGCCTGTGGCAATCGCCACCGCGTCGATACCGTTGAAAATGCCCTTGTTGTGGGTGGCGGCGCGATAGGGGTCAGCCACGGCAAAGGCATTGGCCTGGGCAATCCCCTCGATCACCTCCTCACCAGCGAAATCGTCAGTGGTAAAAGCCGCGGCAGAGATCAGCACCTCGGCCCAAGCGCGCCGTTGATCCGTCAGGTTGCTCAGGATACGCAGCAGGCTGCGCCCGCCGCTCAAACGCTCCAAATCGGGCGCAATCGTCTCCGCGGCAGTGTTGACCGCGTTCGCGCCCATTGCATCGCGCACGTCAAAAAGCAGATGGACAATGAGCATCGGCCCGGCTGGCGTGTCGTCCAGCGCACGCACCTCGATATCTACCGGCCCCCCACCCAGGCGCGCAATGGTCGGGCTTGTGTTTGCCTTCGCCAGCAGCGCCGCTTTGCCCTCCAAAATCGCCGCCCTCGCCGCGTCCGCATCGGGCACGTCGAGCAGTTGAATCTGCGCGATCATGACCGGCCGCGTGCTGCCTGCATAGAAGCCGCCGCCGCTGCGCGCCAGACGAGCCGCATAGCTCACCGCGGCCACGACCGACGGCTCCTCGATCACCATTGGAATCAGCCGTTCAACGCCATTGACGATGAAATTGGCTCCAATGCCCAGCGGCAGGTCATAGCGCCCCACCACATTCTCGATCAGCTTGTCGCCCTGGGCAACGCCCATGCCCTGGCTGAGGAGCGCCGTCTCATCCGCCGACAGATCGGCCCACGCCGCGACCAGCGCCACCCGCTCCGCAATGCTCTTCTGATAAAAGCCGCTCAACCGCGAACTACGGCCTGTTTCTCCCATACCCAAGCTCGTCCTTATGCTGATCTTATGGCGTCTTATGTCGACTCACGTTCTTTGGCTATGGCTGCCTGGCATCCTGCCAGGGCTAGTTGGCGAAGGAGATGAGCGCGCGGCCAACGGGCGAGTCCATCAACTGGGGCACGACAGCCAAACCGACCGACACCAGCAGCACCACAACCGCCAGCCCCACATTGACTGCCCGTTCGCGCGCCAAGAAGCGATTTTCCAGCGGGCCAAAGAGCGCGCGCGCCATGCGAATATAGGCGAAGATCGCGCCACCCGACGCCAACAGCACCACGGCAGCAGGCCGCCAGTCCGATTCAGCTAAAATTTGCAGCGCGGCCCAGTGGCCTGTAAACCCCGCGCTTAACGGGAAGCCCGCCAGCCCCAAACCGCCCAGCAGGAACGCAGCGCTGTTCCACGGCAGCCTGCTGCCTGCTCCTTGCAGATGGCGCGGCGTCAACCCGCCCGTATGCTGCTCCAGCACCGACAGCCCCGCGGCCGCGGTCAACATGCTCACCACACGCAGCCCGAACAGAAAAAGCACCAGCGCCCACCCGCGCGATCCAGGCGCAGCCAACACCAACAGGATCAACCCCCAATCGTGCAAGGCAGAATAGCCCCACAGCTTCCCCGCGTGGCTTGTGCCGAACGCAGCCACCCCACCCCACACCGCGGTCGCCAGCCCCATCCACGTCAGCCATAGGCCCAGCGGCGCGCCCTGGGGCACAAACTCGAAGATGGTGATGGTGCGATAGAGCAGATAGAGCGCGGTCATCTGATAGAGCAGCGTAAGCAGCGCGGTCACCACCGGCGGCGCGGATTGGGCAATCGACGGCTGCGCGCCGTGCAGGGGAACCGGCGACAAGATCAAGACCAGGCCAAGCGACAGCAAGAAGGAGGCTGTCTGCGTCGCGGAGAAGTCTTGCGGGTTGAGCGGAATCTGCTCGATGTACCAAGCCGCGATCAGAAACAAGGGAAAGGCCAGCACCGGCGGAATCAAGCTGCGCAGCGGGCCTGACGGTTGGATCAAACGACCGGCCTGCAACACAAAGATGCCCAACGTCACCAGCCCAACCAGAAAAAGCGGCGTCACCAGCGGCGGCGACAGCGGCCCCGTGACCAACAGCGTAGGCAGCGCATAGCCCCCCACCAGCACCAGCGTAAACGGGACAAAGCTGCGCCCCTGGCTCAAGCACGCGGCCAGCCCAAAGGCCGCCGCGGCCATGAAAAAGATGGTGGCAAGAATGGGCGCGCTGGCAACTTCCAACTGCAGCGTAAAGCCCAGGCGTTCAAAGGGCGCGGTCAGATCCACCACGACACCACCGCCGGGCAGAATCCACAACGGCTGCGTGAGGTCCACCTGCCACAGCAGGACAGCCCAGAATGCTGCGGCCGCCGCGCCGATCAGCGCGGTCGTGCGCTCCCAGTGGCGCAGCAGATAGGTCGCGAAGGCAGCAGCCAGCAAACTGCCAATCAGAATGGGCGGCAGACTGAGCATAACAGCCGATTCGTTCACGGTTGCCGCCTCGCTGCCGGAGACTTAGGCCGCTCGCCCGCATTTCCTGAACGGCTGGGCATGTTACGCGACAGCCAGCCGCGCCCCCGCGCCAGCCATTCACGCCAGGGCAGGTCCGGCAGTTCCATCGGCGGCACAGGCTGCGGCCTCTTGGCCGCGCGCGCAATCTGATCCGGAAAGGCAATGTCAGTCAAGACCGGGGTCGTCGTCTCCGCGGGCAACTGCTCGACGAGAATCAAATAGCTTCCGGCCAGCGCAAGCCCCAACTGCAAAATACCGATGAAGGCGACAAAGGTAGGGTTGCCCACCAGTGCCCCTACGACCACCTGGGCAGGAATCGTCCAGAGCAGCAGCGCGGTCGTGACCATCAGCGGGTTTTCACCCAGCCCCATCATCAAGAGCGCGCACAGCGCCACCCAGAAAAAGAGCGCGGCCAAATCTGCATGGATCTCTGGAATGGGCAGTTCGATGCCCGATAAGCGCCACACGCCGAAAAACAACAGCAGCATCAACCCGCGCAGCCCCCATGTACCCGACTGGTACAACGAGCTGGTTTGGGTCATGTGCTGCGTGGAGAGGAGCAGGATCAGACAGGCCAGCCCGATCACCGCGACCATCACCCCGGCCCATTCGCCCGGAATGGCTCCATGCTGCACCGCGGCCGCGGCCACGCCCGCTTGCACGACAAAAAGACCGGCCAGCGTCACGCGCCAATCCCACACCACGATGGTCGCGGCCAGGACCGTGCCGACCAGGCTAAGGCCGAAGGGGCTGCCAAAGAAACCGAAGAGATTAAAAAAGCCGTCCATGCAGCTACCGTGTTAAAAGATAGGCCATAAAAGAGAAGACCAACACCCAACCCATGTAGCCCGCGCCCTCTATCACCCGCACAGCATTGCCCCAGCCTTCACTGACCTGGGTCACCCCCCACCAGGAGAAGCGAAAGAGCCACTGCAGCCGCGTCAAGCGGCTCATCCGTGCAGGCCAGGGGCCAAGCTGCGCCCACAGCGCCGGTTGATTGGAGACAATCGCAATCCCCACAATCACCGGCAGCGCCACCGTCACCCAGACCGGCCACTCTGCCACCACGATAGGCGGTCTGCCCAACGTGGGTGGGATCGCGTTCTCCAAGTTCGCCAGCGAAGCAGTGGCCGCGGGGAAAAAGCCGACGATTGCCAGGGGCACAGCCAGCGCAATCACCGCCACCAAAAGCCGGAGGGTCTTGCCCGAACGCAGCGATTGGTGGGCATGGGATACATTGGCGCTCCAACTGCGCAGCATGGCAGCCACCTGGATCGACTGCGCCAGCACCAACCCGGCAAAGAGCAAGAGGAAGATCGGGCCGCTCTGCAATAGGCGCGCCAGGGCCGGTTGGGTCAAGAAGCCCGGCGTGAAGGGCGCGCCAGCCAGCGCCAAAGCGCCCACACTCACCGGAAGCTGCCAGCCCCACCCCTGCCACACTTGATCGCCCACCAGCCACAGCGCGCCGCCCAGCGCCAGCGCGGTCGTCGGCCAGATCAGCCCGGCAGGCCCAACACTATAGGCCAGCGCGCCCGACAAGGCAGCCAGCCCTGCCGACGTAACCAAAACAAAGGTGGTGTGGTTGGGTTGGTCGTCTGCCGTCCACGCCGCGATCGCGCTGCCGGTCAACGAGAGGATCAGCGCGAACAGAATGTCGGGCTGCATCAAGATATACTCTGCACCCAATTCGACCGTCCAACCGAGCAGCCAAAGCCCGCACAACACCGGAACCATGTGATCCAGCAGCCGCTCTGCCACATAGACCGCTTTGCCCTGGGTGGGCAGCAGCCAAAGGTGGAAGGGGTAAATGCCCGCGCGGATCAGCGACGCCAGCAGCATGAGCGCGACCGTCTCCGGTGGCAAGATCCCCCCTTGCAGCGGCTGGCTTGGCCCCGATGGCCCCGCGGGCAGCAGCCCGATCAACAGCAGGAGCGCACCGACCAAACTCAAGCCCTTGGCCTGGTGTTGGGGCGAATTCCAGCTATCGTCCGCCACCTCTGGATGCGCGGCCCCGCGCACCAGTGTAAAGAGATCGAGCACGACCCAAGTCAGCATGGCGGTGAGCACGTTCCCGCTGCCGACGAACAACAAGCCCGCGGCCAACACGCCCAAATGGATCGCCAGCGAAGAGTGCGCCCGGCGAATGTTCGTTCCCGCCAAGGGGCTGTTCAGGTCCAATAGGATGCCCACGCCGCCCAATAGCAAAACCAGGCCGGAAATGTACCAGTTCCAGCCATCTCCCACCCAGAGCAGATTCGCACCCGACTGCAGCGGGGGACGCCAGGGTATGCTGAACGTGGGCACAACCGGCTCGGTGCGCAGGCCCAGAAAGAGCCAGGTGGCGACGCCAACAAAAAAAAGCGCCAACCCGGTCAACCAGCCAGGGCGGCGCACCCACCGTCCAACGACTACTTCGACCAGCGCACCCAGCAGCAGAACCAAAGCCGGGCCGACCGGCGAAACGATGTACTGCAAGAATAGCATCACAAATCCGATTGTAGCACACGACCAATGGGCCGCCCAACCCTCCAGCGGCCTGGCTTACATTACGCGATCTCCTGCATCGTACCCCTGCATCATGCGCCCCCGACATCGCGCAGGCGCGCGGCACAGCAGGCCCTCCCGGTCTGAACCAGCCTAAGAGGTCGATGGATAGACCGGCGGCTGCGTCTGCAACTCGACCAGATGGCCGCGCAACACCGTCACAGCCTGCCCGCCCAATTTCACCCGGTCGCCCTCTGGGCGCACATGCAGCACGCCGCCGCGCGGCGATGCCTGGTGTGCTGTCAACGCCTGCTTGCCCAACTTCGCCGCCCAATAGGGAGCCAGACAACAATGGGCCGAGCCGGTCACCGGGTCTTCATCAATGCCCGAACCAGGCGCAAAGAAGCGCGAGATAAAGTCAACCTGCGGGTCATCGTGGCGCGCGGTCACCATTACCCCGCGCGCGTCGATCTGGCGCAGCGCCTCATAGTCGGGCGACATCTCCCGCACCGTATCAGCCGAATCAACTTCCACCAAGTAGTCGAACTGGTTGCGCCCGACGAACGTAGGCGTAACGCCGAGCGCGTCGATCAACCCCGGTGCAGGGTCTGCCGCCTCCGCTGCCATGGCAGGGAAATCCATCTCGATCCAATCGACCACGGGCCGCGCGGTCAAAAGGCCGCTCTGGGTGAAAAATCGTGCCGTCTCTTGCGGCCACAAATAGCCCGCCTCCCACAGCACATGCGCGCTGGCTAAAGTCGCATGGCCGCACAGCGCCACCTCCACCGTGGGGGTGAACCAGCGCAGCCGAAAGCCGTCGCCCTCGCGGTGCAAGAACGCAGTCTCGGAGAGGTTCATCTCGCTTGCCACAGCTTGCATCCACGCCGGGTCTGCCGGTTCATCCAGCACACAGACCGCAGCCGGATTCCCGCGAAACCGCTCACTCGTAAACGCGTCGACTTGAAAAATCGGAATATCCATGCGAACCCCTGCCTAACACGACCGCATCCCGGCCAGCGCGCATCCCCTTGCACGCCGACTGACCGACATTGTACGGACAAGCGCACCCGCCGTCAATCGACCGCCCTTGCGCGATGGCCCAAAACGGCCTGCTTTTGGCGCGCTTCGCCGCGCCGTCTGCTGCGGGCTTCTGCTGTGCCGCATGGTATAATCAGCCCGCATGTCCACCGCACGCTTGATGCCGTGCGCCCCACCCAACCGGGCATCCACTGACTAGACATCCACTGACCGGGCATCCATCCGGCATCCATATGGAGGAAACCTGATGCATGAACAGTTCCCACAGATTGCGCGGGTGCGCCAGCACTTGACCGCGGATCGAGTTGATGATATTGCCGCCCAGGTACATTGCGAACTGGATAAGCTGCCCCTGGCCGAGCTTGTCCAGCCGGGCATGCGCGTCGCGGTCGGCGTGGGCAGCCGCGGCATCGCCTGCATCCGCGATGTCGTGGCCCCGCTCGTCGAGCGGCTGCTCGCGCTCGACACGCGCCCCTTTCTCGTCCCCGCAATGGGCAGCCATGGCGGCGGCAACGCAGAAGGCCAACATGAGGTATTAATTGGCTATGGACTGGGAGAGTTGGGCGTGCCCATTGAGAGCAGCATGGAGGCCACGCAGATCGGCACAACCGAGCGCGGCATGCCCGTCTACACAGACCGCAACGCCGCCCAAGCCGATGCCATCATCGTCGTCAACCGCATCAAGCCCCACACCTCATTTCGCGCCAAGTGGGAAAGCGGCCTGACCAAGATGCTGGCGGTTGGTTTGGGCAAGGAAGAAGGCGCGGCCACCATCCACGCATGGGGCGTCGCCGAAGCCATCCCCGAAGCCGCCGCGGTCGTCATCGACAAGCTGCCCGTGGTGGCAGGCATTGGCATTGTGGAAAACGGACACCATCAACCGGCCCAGATCCGCGCCCTGCGCGGCGACGCCATCATGCAGCAGGAACCGGCGCTTTTGGAAGAGGCATGGCGACACCTGCCGCGCATCCCCCTGGAGCCGCTCGACCTGCTGGTGCTGCAAGAGATCGGCAAGGACATCAGCGGAACAGGCATGGACTTGAACGTAGTGGGCATGTGGCGGCGCAATGGCGGCCCCGTCCAGCCCGCGTTCCGCGTGGTCACTGCGCTCGACCTGACACCCAACAGCCATGGCAACGGCGTCGGCGTCGGCTACTGTGACCTCGTCCCCCAGCGGCTCATCGACAAGATCGACTTTGCCGCCACCTATACCAACTGCCTCACAGCCAGCAACTTCAACGGGGCCAAAGTGCCCATCACCCTGCCGACCGACCGCGAGGTGATCCAAGCCGGTCTGCCGCGCACCAACCCCACTGGCGCGCGCCTGGTCATCGCCCGCAACACGCTCGATCTGGGCGAGTTTTGGGTCTCTGCGGCCCTCTTGGATGATGTGGCCGCTGAACCACTGCTCGATCAGGTAGGCCCGCTGCACCCCTTGACTTTTGACGCGCAAGGCGCGCTGCAACTGCCGCAGAGCTAACACTGCACAATGACCCTCCGGGAAGCTCAATGAAGGTTAAAAAATTAATGGGGGTATCAGCATCACTGGCAAGTTCGATCCGGAAGGTATGCGCTCGCTAGAGAGGGATTACCCAATCAATTTGTTGATGTCCATCGAGCTACCTGGAAGATTGGCAAGCCAGGGTTGCAACGATCCAGCAATCAGCAGAATAAAAATAAAGAAGCCGGGCCATGAGGCTCGGCTTCAACTTTCTCAGGTTGGGCGAAAGGATCTACTCCGCAGGTGGCAGCGATTGCAGCCAGGCGTGCAGCGCGGTCAGGCCGCCGGGGCTGATGGCATTGGGGCCATACAGGTGGTCCGGGCCAATGCCCCTGCCTGTGCGCATCAGGTCGGAAAACTCACTCTCACTCAGGGATATCCCCGCGATGGCGCTGCCTTTCCCCTCCACGCCTTCCCCTTCGGCCCCATGACACTCGGCGCAATTCTCGTTGGCATAAACGCGCGCGCCACGTTCGAGATCGACGCCCGCGTTTGCGCCCGGCTCAGGCGTGCCCGCGGCCGCGGTATCCGTAATCTCCTCCGTCTCGGTTACCGTGCTGCTGCCACTGCTGATCATGGTCGTCGGCGCGGCAAATT
>CAZZNG010000037.1:15299-29605 GCA_964655505.1 uncultured Litorilinea sp.
GTCTCGGTTACCGTGCTGCTGCCACTGCTGATCATGGTCGTCGGCGCGGCAAATTGGGCTTGGGGCATAGTCGGTACAACGCGTGCCGTCGGCGCGGCCGCGGCATTGTTGCCACCGCTGCTGCTGCCGGCGCACGCGGCGAGGAGGGCCAGTGCCATAAACGCGCAGATGACGGCGAAGAGGCGATGTCGCTTGCTTGCTCGGTGCTGCTTCATTGTATTTCTTGCTCCCTTTGGCGCGTGGCGGTTCTCTTAAGTTGCTCCAATCCGGCGCGTAATTGCGCCCACCAGTGATTTAGCATGGGTGATTGTGAACGCATACAGCCGCGACTACTCCAAAAGCTTGGGGTCGAGTGCATCGCGCAGCCCATCGCCCATGAACGAAAAGCCAAGCATGGAGAGGGCGATCAAGATCGTCGGGAAGAGCGCCAGATGCCAGTAGACTGACATATACGCGTTGCTCACCCCAACCATCTTGCCCCAACTGGCAATTGGATCGTTGACGCCGATCCCCAGAAAGCTCAAACCGGCCTCGCCGAAGATGGCCGCGGGGATGCCAAAGCTCACAGCAACCAGAATGGGCGAGAGAGAATTAGGGACCAAATGGCTGAAGATGACCCGCCGCTGGGGCACGCCCAGGCTGCGCGCCGCTTCTACAAACTCTTTTTCGCGCAAAGAGAGGATCTGGCCGCGCGTCAAGCGTGCAATGCCGATCCAACTCGTCACACTCAGCGCGATGATCACATTGAGCAGCCCGCCACCGGCGACCGTGATCAAGAGGATGGCAAAGAGCAGGCCGGGAAAGGCCGTCATCACGTCGATGAGCCGGGAGATGACAAAATCCACCCGGCCGCCCAGGTAACCGGCCAGCCCGCCCAACGTCACGCCGATCAGCACCGCGAAAAACTGCACCGACAGACCGACGATCATTGATGTGCGCGCGCCATAAATCAAGCGGCTCAAATAATCTCGCCCCACCTCGTCCGTGCCCAGCGGATGGGCCGGGTCTTTGAACGGGAAGAGCAGCACGCTCGTAAAATCAGCTTCATCATACCGATAGGGGGCCAGGAGATCGGCGAAGATCGCCATGAAGATGAACACCAGCACGATCACCAACCCAAAGACTGCCAAGCGGTTGCGCATGAACCGCCGCGCCGCATCATGCCAGAGAGTGCGATGTTGGCGCGCCGCGTCGTCGACTTGCAACGAATGGATAGGGAGCGCTGCGCCTTTTGCGTTGCCCACTACGCGCCTCCCTGCGAACCGAGGCGAATGCGCGGGTCAATGCGCGTATAGAGCAGGTCGGTCGCCAGATAGGTCAACCCCCAGACAGCGGCGATCAACAGCACCAGCGCCATAATCATTGGATAGTCCCGGTTGAACGTGCTGGTGACAAAGTATTTACCCAGCCCAGGGATGCGGAACATGGTTTCGATAAAGATCGTGCCCGTCAGCAAATTGGGAATCTCGACGCCCAGCACCGTCACCATCGGAATCCAGGCGTTGCGCATGACATGGCGAGTCATGATCACACGCTGGCCCAATCCCTTGGCGCGGGCGGTTCGTACAAAGTCGCTGCGGATCACATCCAGCACGCTCGACCGCGTATAGCGCGCCACGACCGAAAGCGGCCCCAGCGAGTAGGCCAGCACAGGCAAGATCCACGTCTTGGACAGTACGCCCGGAATGATCCATTGATTCGGCTCGTTCCAGCCGCCCATAGGCAGCCAGTCCAGACGCACGGCAAAGATCATGATGAGCCACATCCCAATCACAAAATTCGGCACGGTAATGCCCAACATCGCCACAAAGGTCACAACATTGTCGATCCAGGAATTTTGATGGTAGGCCGCATACACCCCAAGGAGGATGCCCCCGCCAAAGGCAAGCACAATGGTCATCAAGCCCAACTGCACCGAGACACGCCACGTATTGGCGATCAGTTTGGTGACGGTGGTCGTCGGCTGCTGATAGGGGATGCCGAAATCCAAGCGCACCGCGTGGCTCATATAATTTAAATATTGTTTCCAAACCGGCTGATCTAACCCATATTTTTTAAGAATGTTGGCCTTGGCAGCGGGCGGCAGCGGTTGGTTAATCTCATCAAAGGGACCGCCCGGCACCGCGTGCATCAGGCCGAAAGTAATCATGGAGACAATGATAATCACAAACACTAATGAGACGATCCGTCCCAAAACGTAACGCGTCATCCAGGTCAACCTCCAACAACGAAATTCACGAGCAAGCCCAACGGATTCCGTCCAGCGCAGCGTTGCCTATCACCGTTAAAAGTGAGGCAAGGGGTCGACAGAAGCCTGTCCAACCCCTTGCCGGTCAGCAGCGCAGCCTAAACTGCCGTGCGCCTATTCCGCTTCGGCTAGATAGATGGTGCCCCAAACCCAGTCATTGCCCCAGTGGAAAGCGGCAATCCCCTGGGAATCAGGCTCGCGGATGCCTTCACCCTGCAAGTAGGGCTTGACCAGGTCGCCGTGCCAGCGGTGCGAGACGAACGCGCCGCCCACATCGTCGACCAAGATACGCTCGGCGTCGCGGAACATCTGGTCGCGCCGCTCCGGATCGCCCACCATGCTGCTGGCTTCGGTCACCAGGCTGTCGAATTCATCGTTCTTCCACGAGTGACGTCCGGTGGAGAGCCAGATGCCCAACAGGTTGGAGGGGTCGAGGAAGTCCATGCCATAGTCCACCGCGCCGAACGTAATCTGGGTCGGCTTGGCGTTCAGGGAGTCCATATAGACCTTGTTGTCCTTGTTGGAGACCTGAATCTCCACACCCAGACACGAGGAGATGGACGCAGCCACGGCTTGATAGACGGCTTGCATCGCCGGGCCTTCATTGCGCAGCCACATCTCTTGCGGCGGGAAGCCTTCACCATCCGGATAACCGGCATCGGCTAGATGCTGCTGGGCCGCTTCGCAGTTATACGCCTGATACTCCTTCAAGACGCCTTCCGTATCCGAAGAGGGATAGCCCGGCATCAACATGGAATAGGCAGGCATGGCCTTGATCTCGCCATAGACATTCTGGACGATGCTCTCGCGGTCGATGGCCTTGGCAAACGCCTTGCGCACGTCCAAATTGTCAAAGGGCGGCGTGTAGGTGTCGAATACGAGATAGTCTGTGCGGAAATCGCCGTAGTGGCGCAGATAGTTTTCGCTCAACACCGGATCGCTCAAGATCTGCTCAAAGTCCGCCGGTGTCAGCCACTGATAGGGCACACGGTAAATCTCGTCGTTTTGGAACGCGGCGAAGCCCGTCGACAGGTTCATATAGGTGTAGATGATCTTCTGCAGCCGCGGCTTACGCATCCCCTTGTAGTGCGGGTTTGCCACCAAGACAATCTCGCGGCCCGGCTCGAGGGATTCGAGCATGAACGGCCCGGCTGAAACCGACGTAGCCGGATCGCTGTTGTAGTACGGGCCGACTTCTTCCAGGGCCTTTTTCTGCAACACGAATGAGAATTGCATCATCGCGGGCAGCGGCGGCCACGGGCGTTCGGTGGTGATCTCCAGCGTCAGATCGTCAACCGCCACCACACCCAATTCTTCAGTCGGCAGTTCGCCCGCAATGATCGCGTCCCAGTTCTTCAACACACCGGCATAGAACCAGGCAAAGTCCCAAGCATGCTCGGGGTCTGCCGCATAGCGGAACGTCGCTTCCCAGTCATACGCGGTGAGCGGCGTGCCGTCGGACCATTGCAATCCATCCTTGATGTGGAAGGTCCAAGTCAGCCCATCTTCCGAGACTTCCCAGCTCTCTGCTGAATTGGGAATGACGTTGAAGTCCTTATCCAGGTTGACCAACTGATCCTGGAACATGTCAGAGCCGCAGAAGCGCTGATAGACCGAGACCACGAAGTCAAAGGTCGTGTGGTTGCCCGTAATGTCACACGCCTCGCGGTGGATCTGTTCATCATACGGCAGCGCATCTTCAGGCAGTTGCTCACCATAGATGGTGACGTAGGGATCAGCCGCTTCCTCGGCAGGCGCTTCGGTTGCCTCGGCGTCGGCCTCTTCAGCCGGGGCCTCGGCTTCTGCAGCGGGCGCTTCGGCTGCAGGCTCCTCGGCAGGCGCTTGGGGGGCCGGTGCGGGCGCACCACAGGCCGCCAACAGAAGCGCCAGAATCAGGAACAACGGCAATAGGCCAGTGCCCCAAGGGACAAGCTTCGATGATCGCAAGGCTTCCTCCTTCTTGCTCTCTTTTCGACGATGATGACAATCTTGTGTACTGCTATGGTTCATGCACGACACAGGATCGAGCGATCGCCATGTGCAATCTCGCTCAACAAGCATCACAGTGCGTGGAGCAGGGCGCTCCTATCTTCGATGCAATTTACCCTGGCGATCTGTGCGTGACATTGCACCCAAACAACATCACTCCAACAACATGTGGTAATAACATGCCGGTAATAACAATGCGGAATAATTAAATGGTGAATCATCAGGCCCCGCTTAGCGCCCCATCCATAAGAGGCATCCACAGCCGGCGCACCTGGAAGACCGGCCAGCCTATTTATTGGGCATTTGCGGAACTGATCGATTAGCTGGGTAGGGCTGTTCAGCGTCCGAGGGGATTGAGCGCGCACATTGTACAATCAACAGCAATTGCACAGCCAACAGCGCAGCCCTGCTGAACAGCGACCTGGCTGCCGCTTACTGCGGGCCAGGCTGCCGTATTGTAAATCATGCCTGCTAAACTGCGCAAGAAGGTGACATGCATGGCCCTAGCGCCTCACCCTAGAACCGCCGAGTTTATCTGATGGCCCGTCTGTTTCCCTCGCAAACAAAGAGGAGGCGTGTTGCAAACAGCCTCCCCTTGTCTATAGCTGGATGGGCCAAACATCCCGCCCTAAATTGTTGGCTGAAGCTGCGCCCGCTCAAACAAGCATCAACTCAACCAATCATCAAGAGGTCGCCCTCTCCGCTCCCCCGCCAACGTCACGGGTGTCGCTGCCATGCGCCCCATCGCCGCGCACCGGCACCGCTTCCAACTGAGCGTGCTCGGCCTTTGACTTGGCGGCAATCTGTTCGATCTGCTCGCCGCCGATGACTTCTTCCTCCTGCAAAACTCGCGCAACCTCATGCAGCGCGTCCTCATATTCCCGCAACAGCGCGAGCGCCTGATCTTGGGCCTGGTCGATAATCTGGCGCACTTCCTTGTCGATGAGCGTTGCCGTCTCCGGCCCCAGGTCAGGACGCATACGGGATTGCAGCGCCAAATAGCCCGACCCTGCTTCGCCGAGATAGCGCACCGGCCCCAGCGACTCAGTCATGCCAAACTCCGTAACCATGCGCCGGGCCAATTGGGTTGCCCTTTCCAGATCGTTGGAAGCCCCGGTCGAACCTTCGCCGAAGATCAGCAGTTCGGCGGCCCGCCCGCCCAACATCACAGCCAGGCGTTCGCGCAGTTGCTGCTCGCCCAAGAGATATTGATCTTCTTCTGGCATCTGCATGGTATAACCCAGCGCGCCCTTGGCTGTGGGGATAATGCTGACCCGATGCACTTGGTCGGTCGTGGGCAGCAAACTGGCGACCAGCGCGTGCCCGCCCTCGTGGTAAGCGACTTTGCGGCGCACCTCGTCGCGCAGAGGCGTCTTGCGCTGTAGCCCGGCGACCACCCGCTCGATTGCCCGATCAAAGTGCTCCATCGTTACCCGCTGGCTGCCGTCGCGCACAGCCAGCAGCGCGGCTTCGTTGACAATGTTCGCCAAGTCCGCCCCAGAGAAACCAGGCGTGATCTGGGCAATCCGATCCAACTGGACATCAGGCGCTAGCTTGACATTCTTTGTATGAATGTCGAGGATCTCGCGGCGTCCTGGCTCTGTGGGCAGGGGCACCTGAATCTGACGGTCGAAGCGTCCAGGCCGCAACAGCGCCCTGTCCAGGACTTCTGGCCGGTTGGTCGCGGCCATGATCACCACGCCGTTGTTCGGCTCAAACCCATCCATTTCCGCCAGCAGTGCGTTCAGCGTCTGGTCGCGCTCATCGTTAGAAACGACCGAGCCAGCCGTCGAACGTGCTTGGCCAATGCCGTCGATCTCGTCGATAAAGACGATACATGGCGCTTTGGCCTTGGCCTGCTGGAAAAGATCGCGCACACGGCTTGCGCCGACGCCCACAAACATCTCCACGAAATCAGACCCGCTCAACAGAAAGAAAGGCACGCCTGCTTCGCCCGCGGTTGCCTTTGCCAGCAACGTCTTGCCCGTTCCAGGCGGGCCGACCATCAGCACGCCCTTGGGCAGCTTTGCGCCGATCTCGGTGAAGCGGTCAGGATTTTTGAGGAAGTCGATGATCTCCTTCAGTTCGACCTCGGCTTCCTCGGCCCCCCCCACATCATCAAAGGTGATGCCCGTCATCTCGCCCGATATCTCGCGGGCTTTGCTCTTGCCAATCGACAGCACATTGCCGCCGGCAGATCGCATACGCCGGAATAGGAAATACCAGATGAGCAGCAGGGGGATGAAGGGGAGCGTCCACGCCAAGATGGTGACGAGCGCGTTATTGCTGGGCGCTCTGGCGCTGAATGTAACCCCTGCGGCAAGCAGATCTTCGGTCAGATTCGGGTCTTCGACAATGACCACATTATGCACTTCCGGCATGGCGCTCGTTTCAGGAGCAGCCGCGCCGCCGAACCAGGGGAAAAGGCCCCCTGGCGCTTCCGCCTCGTCCTGTGCGGCGTCTGCAGCTTCCTCCTCAACACAGCAGGTGTAAAAAATGCGGTCGCCGCTAAAGGTCACCGTCTCTATCTCGCCCTGCGCCAGATGCTCACGGAACTGGCTATAGGGCACTTCCGACTGGTTGATGAGAAATGGCTGAATGAAGAAGACCTGAACGAGCCAGATAACCAGCAAGGCAAGCAGGAAATAGCCTATTGAAAATCCAACTTGTTTGCGTTGTTGATCGTCCATATGGGTATCCTATCCTGTGTCACACAGCGCCATGCGCTCGTGGCTGTGGGAGAAAATCCAGGTATGGGGTTGATTCAGTCCGTGCGCCGATGGCTGTCATGCACGATGCGCCAGGCCCAGCGCAGGCATGTAACGGATTGAAATAAATGAGACCAAGGGGAACGGCTTGCTCCACTTTGGGGCATTATCCATATTACGGTGGATGGTGCAGCATTGGTATGGACCACGATATGCTACACGATACATGCAGAGATGTAAAACGACGTCGAAAGACTTGCCCCGGCCCAGTTCGCCAGTTCATTGGTTTTGCCCTCCACCCTGATCCGTTCTATCTTGCTTGTAACGCCATCTGAGCCTATTGCTGAACTCATTGCCCAATCAAGGCGCATATTCTGCGGCGCTTCGACTTTCAGGTACAATCGTATTCAAATACAAACGGGAATAAAGTGGTTTTCACACCACCGGCTGCCGCTCAAACAGGAATGGCTTGTTCGGTCGCCGGTCAACAAGATGAGAGCAACTCGGTATGACTCCTCAAACAACACCAGCCCTGACCTTACCTTTGCCCGAACTAGCCGAACAGTTTCTGCTGGATGACGACATCGCCTTTCTCAACCACGGCAGCTTTGGCGCTTGCCCACGCCCCGTCTTTGAGACATACCAGCACTGGCAGCGCGAGTTGGAGCGCGACCCGGTCGATTTCATTGCCCGACGCACCCAAGATTTGCTCTTAGAATCGCGCACCGAACTGGCGACATACCTGGGCGCGCAGCCCGACAACCTGGTCTTTGTGCCCAACGCCACCTATGGCATCAACGTCGTGGCGCGCTCACTTGAGCTTGAGCCGGGCGACGAAATCCTCACCACCGACCATGAGTATGGCGCGGTCAACAACACTTGGCGCTTTAACTGCCAGCGCACCGGCGCAACCTATGTCAATTGGCCCATGCCCCTGCCCATGACCACGCCGGAGGAATTTGTCGACCGACTTTGGGAAGGCGTCACCCCCCGCACAAAGGTGATCACCTTCTCTCACATCACGTCGCCCACCGCGCTAATTTTCCCGGCGGAATTGATCTGCCAGCGCGCCCGCGCAGAGGGCATCCTGACCGTCGTCGACGGCGCGCACGCCCCGGGCCAAATCGACCTGGACCTCGAAGCAATGGGCGCGGACTACTACACAGGGAACTGCCACAAATGGCTCTGCGCGCCCAAGGGGTCAGCCTTCCTCTACGCGGCCCCGGGCCGGGAAGATCAGCTTGAACCGCTGGTCGTGTCGCATGGTTGGTCGCGCCCACATGATGAACAATCCAAATTCCTGGACAATTTCAACTGGACAGGCACCATGGACCCGTCCGCCTACATCAGCGTCGGCGCGGCAGTGCGTTTCCAGCGCGAGCACAACTGGCCTGCCGTGCGTGCCGCCTGCCATCAGCTTGCCTCCGAGACGCGCGCCCGCATCAATGAATTGACAGGGCTGGAGCCGGTTTGCCCGGACTCATCCACATGGTTCGCCCAGATGTTCGTCGCGCGGCTTCCCAAAGAGACCCAGGAGAAGCTGCAAGAGGCCCTGTGGCCCCAGTTCAAGATCGAGGTTCCGCTCCCCTTGTGGAATGACGAGCCTTTGATCCGTGTCTCTGTCCAGGCCTACAACACCCCTGAACATATGGAACGCCTGCTGGCAGCCATCGAATCCTACTTGTAATGTCTCTGTAGGGCCTATGCGCGAACAGCCTCGTCGAACAGGATGCGAACCAAATCGAACAGCCAATCGTTAATAGACTTCGAGTTAACAGGCTTCGATAAGACGTAAGCACAAGATCATCGCGCATCCAAAGAAGGAGCAGTATCATGTTGGATTGGGCAGACCGTCTCCACGCGCGCGTCGTGGAACAGCCTTGGCTGCATCACTTTACAGCAATGACACGCATCCTGCTCGCGGTCGGCTTTATCATTCCCAGCTTGCCAAAGATCGCCGGCCAGCCCTTTACACAGCTAGGCACAGAGACACTCGTCGGCTACTATTTCGATGCCCTCCATCAATCGGGCTTCTACTACCAATTCATCGGTTATGGACAGCTCATTGCGGGCCTGTTGTTGCTTTTGCCCTGGACAGCCACGATCGGCGCGTTTGCCTACTTTCCCATCATCCTGAACATTTTTGTCCTAACAGTCAGCATTGATTTTGCAGGGACAAAATACATCACGGCGCTTATGTTGCTCGCCAATATCTATCTGCTGTGCTGGGATTATGATCGATGGCGCGGTATATTGCCGAGCGGTATATTGCCGAGGCGGCGGCTATCGACACGATCGTTCCGCCTACAGGGTTACTTGTTGTGGGGTGGGCTCTTTGGCGCGGGGGCTGCATTGGCCTTTTTAGGGCTGGCATTTCTCAACATCGCCATGTTGCGGCAGTCTGTCTCCACGCTGCTGGCAGGCGTGATAGTCAGCGGGGTACTCTTCGGCATCTTTGTCCATTGGCACGCCCAACAACTGACAGAGCCGCGCTAGCCGCTTCGCCCTGACTCGTTGCGAAAGGGCCGGGCGTGCTTACCCGGCCCTACAGCGAAGCGCCTAGATGCGCCTAGATCACCTCCAGCCCGTTCATATCGGGCAGCGTGGGGAAGGGCGCATGGGGTTCCTGCTGATACCAGAACGCGGTGCTGGCAATATCATCTTGCAGGGGCAGATAGCGCCGTTGGCCGCCCAGGGCCGAACGCCAGCCGAGCGCCTGGATCGTAACGCGCAGGTCTTGCTGAAAGCGGATCGGGTCCGCAATATGCCAGCGGTATAGGCCGAAACGCTGCTGGCTGCGATAGAGACCATCCGGCTTGATCACCTGGGGCAGACCGGAGTAGGGCGATGAAAAGACGCCGTATTCGCCTTTGGGAAACTCGAAGTTCCACGCGCCGCCAAAATAATCTTCCGTGCCCGTGCCGCAGATGGTCGGCCATGCGTCGTCACCGTCCAGATAAAACTTGATCTCCCCCTCGCCCCACCAGCCGGTGTTGTTGACGCCCCAAGCCAGATAGGTTCCGACATAGTGCCCCTGGCCGCGCACCCCGTCCAGCAGCGTATGCACATCCATATAGCCAAGCGGGTTGCTGCGCCGCCACTGCGCGTGCAGATAGGCGCGGTCTTCGGGCACATCGGTCAGCGCATAGGTGATCTGGTAGTAGAAGCCACGCACCTCGTCCGGCCCCAAATTCTCCACCGTGATGCGCGCATGTTGGCGGAAGGGCATCTCCCAATAGCTGTTGAAGCCGCCCGCAGGATTCACGCAGACAGCCAGCGACGTCACGTTGGCGCGCTCCCCCCAGCCGTTGCAGAAGAAATCGCCAATCGGCGTCTCAATCGAGGGCGTCTCCTCGCCGTCCCAATAGCAGCGAAAGACCAGCCGCCGCCAATGCTCCGGGTGTACCGTCAGCCAGATATGCTGGATCGCGCCCGGCCCGTCGATCTCGGCCAAGGTCGCGGTGCTGTTGCCTGCAATGTGGATCGAAGGGGACACCTTCCACCCCTGGCCCAGTTCGCGCGCGGCCACAGCCCCTGTTCCCTCAGTCGCCATGCCGCCCTGCCCCTTGGCCCCGGTGAAATTCTCCGCGCTGATGGAACGGGTTTGCGCGTTGGAAAGCCGCGCCAGATTGCCCATGTGGACACCCAGGCCATTAAATCCAAGATTCATGCTGCGCCTCTTTCGTGTTTTTGCGTGGGAATCTCTTTGTGTGGAAATCGCAATGAATCAAGTAGCCCATCGCTGCGATCCGCTGCGGATCACCCGCGCGGGCCAATCCTAATCATAGTCAAGCGGCAGCGTGACGATTGAATTCGTCGCCGCCGACCGGTAGATGGCGCGCACGATCTCGACCGAGCGCCGCGCCTCGGCCCCTTGAATCGCGGGGGGCCGCCCTGTGCGGATCGCCTCAATCAGGTCAACAAGCTGGCGGCGATGCTTTTCATGCCCAATCGCCATTGGATCGGCTGCGCCGCTGCCCCCCTCCTGCTCCAACGCAAGCATGGCGGCTTCCTCGTCGGGCGCGGCATCTTGCAGTTGCCACTTCACAATGCGCCCCTCTTCCAGCACAATCGTCCCGCGATCGCCGTGCAGTTCGACCCGCGCCGGATCGCCCGGCCAAGCGCTCGTCGCGCCCTGGATCACACCCAGCGCGCCATTGGCGTAGGTGATGACCGCGGACGCGGTGTCCTCGGTCTCCATCTTGTGCGCCAGTGTGCTCACCTGGCCTTGCACCCGCTCGACCGGCCCGGCCAGCCACTGCACCAAGTCGATGTTGTGGATGGCCTGGTTCATCAGCGCGCCGCCGCCATCAAATTCCCATGTCCCGCGCCAGGAGCCATCGTAGTAGCTCTGGGGCCGATACCATTTAACATAGACATCCGCCAGCGTAAGCCGCCCCAGACGCCCGGCCTCCACCGCGGCCTTGGCACGGCGCGGCCCTTCGGCAAAACGCAGTGGGAAAACACAGGCCAAGATCACGCCCGCCTGTTCCGCCGCGTCGATGATGGCATCCACGCGCAGCAGCGTAACGTCCAGCGGCTTCTCGACCAGCAGATGTTTGTGGGCGCGCGCGGCAGCAATGGCAACATCGGCATGGGTTCCACTGGGCGTGGCAACGATCACCGCGTCCACATCCTCACGCTGGACCGCGGCGCGGTAATCGGCAACCCACTCCGCCTGGCATTGAGCAGCCAACGCCTGCCCGGTTTGCGCGGTGCGGCTGCACACAACCGTGATCTGCGCGTCGGGAATCTCGGCACACGCGGCCACATAGATTTTCGCAATGTTGCCTGCCCCAATCAGGGCAAAGCGAATTGGTTGCATGGCATCTCCTCCTTGACGTCTTTCTCCTTGGCGACGCGCGCCGGTGACCACTCATGCACCAGGGGCCACTCATTACAGTCGCAAGCGCGTGTCATCTCATGTTGGGATGGGTGCTTTGCCGGAAAGTGTACCCGGATCGTACAATAGGTGCAGACAACGTCCAAAGCCCACATGCGCAGGGTAGGCTCATGGATTCATTCACCTTCCACACCACATTTCGACGCAACCAAATCGACCCATCGGTCTTTATTGCGCCAGGCGCGATCATTGTCGGCGATGTCACCCTTTCCGCCGAATGCAGCGTCTGGTTTCACGCGTCGCTGCGCGGCGATGCCGAAGCGATCCTCGTCGGCCCGCGCACCAACATCCAAGAAGGCGTGATCTTCCATGCCGACCCGGGCTATCCTGCCGTTGTCGGCACAGGCGTGACCATCGGCCACGGAGCCATTGTGCATGGCGCGCGCATTGGCAACAACTGTGTGATCGGCATGCGCGCCACACTGCTCAACGGCTCGACCATCGGCGAGAACAGCCTGGTAGGCGCGGGCGCGCTGGTCACCGAGGGCAAACAGTTCCCGCCAGGCGTCTTGATCCTGGGCGCGCCCGCCAAGGTCGTGCGTGAACTGACACCGGAAGAGATCGAACGAAACCGGCGCGCGGCAGATGTGTATGTGGCGCGTGCGCGTGCATTTTCCGCCGGGCTAGACCTCTCGCATACGCCCATGCCCGATGACGGCATTGAGTAGCCATTCCACCAGCCAGACAGGATCAACCAGACAGAACAGATAGGAGCGAGTAGATGAGTAGCACACCGGTACGCGTCGGCATCATCGGAGCCGGGGCCAACACCACCAGCAAGCATATTCCTGGGCTGCAAGCCATCGAGGACGTGGAGATTGTCAGCGTCTGCAACCGCACGATGGAATCGTCCGAACGGGTCGCGCGCGAGTTTGGCATCCCACAGCCCATGGACAACTGGCTGGATCTGATCCATTCGGCAGATACCAACGCCATCGTGATTGGAACCTGGCCCTATATGCACGCGCGCCTGACCTTGGCTGCGCTCGAAGCAGGCAAGCATGTCTTGTGCGAAGCGCGCATGGCACGCAACGCCGAAGAAGCCCACACCATGCTGCAAGCAGCGCAAAACAGCCCCCATCTCGTCGCGCAGGTCGTGCCCTCGCCCATGACGCTGGGCGTGGACAAGACGATCCAACGGCTGCTGGCCGAGGGCTATCTGGGCGATGTGCTCGCCATCGAAGCGCGTGTGGGCGGCGATTTTGTTGACCTGGATGGCGCGCTGCACTGGCGCAACGACTTCGACCTGAGCGGCTTCAACACCATGAGCATGGGCATCTGGTACGAGGCCATCTTGCGTTGGGTCGGCCATGCCACCAAGGTCGCTGCCTATGGCAAGACCTTTGTCAAGCAGCGCCGCGGGCCGGATGGACTGCTCAAGCCGGTGCGCGTGCCGGACCATATCGACGTGCTGGCCGAGATGGAGTGCGGCGCGCAGCTACACCTGCAGGTATCGGCTGTTACAGGCCTTGCGGGGCCGCCCGAAGTGTGGCTCTTTGGCAGCCGCGCCACGCTGCGCTTCAGCCAGGGCAAGCTCTATGGCGGCCAGCGCGGCGACGACAGCCTGGCGGAGATCGCCATCAAGCCCGAAGATCAAGGGGGCTGGCGCGTGGAAGAAGAGTTTGTCAACGCCATCCGCGGCCTGGAGCCGGTCACCCACACCACCTTTGAGGACGGCGTCAAGTATATGGAGTTCACCGAAGCCGCGCTGCGCAGCATGGCCGACGGCCACAGCTACACCTTGCCGCTCTAGCGCCCGCACCGCGTAACCGCTAGACCAACGAGAGATCTGACGAGAGATATGGAGCCGCTCAATCCAGTATTTGAGGCGTTCCCCGAAATTGAGACGGAGCGTTTGCTCCTGCGCGAAATCATGCCGGAAGACGCACCCGCCATCTTCCGGCTCTTCTCCAACTCCCTGGTTACCGAGTATTACGACCTGGAAAACTACGAAGAAGAGGGCCAGGCGCTTGATCTGATCGACTTCTTCGATGAGAGTTTCGAGTTGGAACGGGCGATCCGCTGGGGCATCGAGCGCAAGGCCGATGGCGTGCTCATGGGCACATGCGGCTATGTTTGGCTGCGCCGCTTTCGAGGTGAAATCGGCTATGAGCTTCACCCCGACTACTGGCGGCAAGGCTATATGACCGAAGCGCTCGACGCCATTCTAGAATTCGGCTTCCATGAGTTTGAATTGAACCGGATCGAAGCGCTGACCATGCTCGACAATGTGGCTTCGGGCGCGCTGCTGCGCAAGCTCGGCTTCAAGGAAGAAGGCATTCTGCGCCAGCACGACTACTTCAAAGGACGCTTTCACGATATGCGGCTCTTCTCATTGCTACGCGAAGAGTTCGACGAACGTGACGAACTGTCGTTCCAGCCCCAACCCGGCGACGAATGAGCCGTGCCCCATCCCCTTGTCCGTGACAGGCATCGTTTACCTCCTGTCCGTGACAGG
>CAZZNG010000038.1:0-4067 GCA_964655505.1 uncultured Litorilinea sp.
ATGGACGGGACAACACGCGTCTCGCCGCTGATTGGGCTGATCGGCTCTACTGTGGGCAGCGGCGCAACGCAGCCCGCCGCGCCCCACACCAGCAGCGCCAAGATCAGATAAATTCTTACGGACCGTCGTACTGGTTGGGGTTGTTCGCTATTCTGTGCCAAAGGTAAAGACCGTCGTTTCGTGGTAGGTTTCGCCCGGATTCAAGACAACTGAAGCAAAGTTCGGCTGATTGGGCGCATCGGGGAAATGCTGCGTCTCCAGACAAAAGCCCGAACGACGCCGATAGATCTGCCCACCCTTGCCGGTCAGTTCGGGCAGCAGATTGCCGCTGTAAAATTGAACGCCCGGCTGGGTAGTATGAACCTCAAGGGTGCGCCCGCTCTTAGGCTCCACCACGCGCGCCGCAAGCCGCAGGTCGCCCGGTCTGCCATTGATGACAAAATTGTGGTCATAGCCTTGACCAAAGCGCAGTTGCTGATGGTCCTGCTCGATACGCTCGCCAATGGCTGTGGGGGTGCGAAAGTCGAACGGCGTGCCCGCGACCGGCTCGATCTCGCCGGTTGGGATGGACGTGGCATCGGTGGGCGTATAGGCATCGGCGTTGAGCATCAACACATGGTCGAGGATGTCCCCCTGCCCGGCCAAGTTGAAATAGCTGTGGTTGGTCAGGTTCAAGATGGTCGGCTGGTCGGTCGTCGCTTCATACTCAATGCGAAATTGATTGTCCTCGCTCAACACATAGACGACCGTCACCTGCAGCGTGCCAGGATACCCTTCTTCGCCGTCCGGGCTGGTATAGCGCAGTTTGGCCCCCACCTGGCCCGGCTCGGTGAAAGGCTCCGTCGCCCACAACACCTTGTCAAAGCCGCGCGTGCCGCCGTGGAGGTGGTTGACCCCGTTGTTGCGCGCCAGTTCATAGGTCTTGCCGTTGAGTTCAAACTTCCCCTGCGCAATCCGGTTGGCAAAGCGCCCCACCAGACAACCAAAGAAGGGGTTCTTTTCAACATACTGTTCCAATTGATCATAGCCGAGCACAATGTCGCCCGGTTCGCCTTGGCGATCCGGCGTATGCAATTCAGTAATGATCCCGCCGTAGTTGGTGAAGCTGAGTGTGACCCCGCGATCATTGGTCAGCGTAAAGAGATCCGCATAGGCCCCCTGGCGGACGGCCCCATATGGCTGCTGCGTCATGTTCATAAGGAAACCCCTCGGAGCGTGCATTGGCTGTGCCAATGGAGTTTTGGTTGTAGATGGTTGTAGATGGGCAAAGGTGGCGCTTGGCGTGCCGCTACAGTGCCATCATACCACATCGCGCCGGGGCGTTCATGCGCCATTTCAGGCTATTGGAGCGGTCGCCCAGCGCCGAAATGTACCCTTGATTTTGCCCCTTGCTGCTATCCCGGTCTATTGCGGCTGCGTGCGGCAGGCGTATCTTGAACAGACAGCGATCAAAAAGAGTTGGCCGCGGCGGGCCAGCCATTTGGGGCGGGGACGCACATCGCCCCGGCTTAGATGGGTTCAACAAGGGAATCGGACAATGGATCAGAGACAGGAGAGCAGGCTGGATAGATCCCATGCAGCGTACACGCGGGGCTTTCCCAAAGCCGCAGGCATTTTTCTGGGTCTAGGCGTGGGCGGATTCTTTGACGGCATCGTCTTGCACCAGGTGCTCCAGTGGCATCATCTGGTCACCAGCGCAGGCTATCCCCCTACCACAGTCGAGAATCTACGCATCAACACCTTAGCCGATGGGCTGTTTCATGTCATGACCTATATCTTCGTGTTCATCGGCCTGATCCTGCTGTGGCGCGCCGCGCGCCGACCCCATGAGCGCTGGTCAGGCAAGTTCTTAAGCGGGACCATGCTGCTCGGCTTCGGCCTGTTCAATGTGGTTGAAGGGTTGATCAACCATCAACTGCTGGGAATCCACCACGTCAATGAAACCGTGCCGCGCCAACAGTGGATCTACTGGGACATTGGCTTTTTGATCTGGGGTGCGCTCATGATCCTTGTGGGTTGGTGGCTCTTGCGCGCAGGCGCAAGGGAAACCGCGCCCCAACCTGTGCCCGTCAGCACCCCACGCGCATAAAAGGCACTGCTAAAGATACGCCCCCTGCGCGCAGACAAGACGCCCCGCGCAAAGCAACATGAAAGTTAAACAATTAAACGGGGTCATCCCACTCATGCGGGGATTTACCTTCCGAGACGCTGCGAGTTCCATGTCCATCTGCTCGCAAGATGGGGCAGCGTCCCGGAAGATCACCTGGCTCATTGCGCGCTCATGCCCGTCTGCGCCATGAGCAGGCTACGACTGCGTGTTGGACACCGGCTGCAGCGATTTCAAGTAGGTAAAGATCGCCTTCAGTTCGTCGTCGCTCATCTGCCCATAAGCCTTCCAAGGCATCTCTTCAGAGAGGGTGCGCCCGCCTGGCGTTTCGCCCGTGCGCAGAACCTTGATAAAAGCAGTTTCGTCGTAGCTGGCAAAGGGGCCGCCCGGCGTCAGATTCGGCCCCAACGGTGCCGCGGGATTCTGGCCCCCGGCTAAGTTGTCGCCGTGACAATCTTGACAAACCCCAATGCTCACCAGGTACTCGCCATATTCAGCCGTGACGCCCGGTTCCGGTGCGGGCCGCGCGCCATTCTGCGCGATCAGATCGACGGCAGTCGGCAGCATACCAAAGGCCAAAAGCATACGCGTGGGCATGAAGGCCACCGACCGCTTGGGCAGTGCATTGTCCACCGGCGGGACGCTCTTGAGATAGGCGATCATCGCGCCCAGGTCTTGATCGTTCAGATAGTAAAAGCGGTGAGAAGGCATGATTAACAGCGCGCGCCCATCCGCGGCCACACCATGCCGCAGCGCCGCCACCCAATCGCTGTCGGTGTAGGCGCTGCCCACGCCACCCGCGCCGCTGGTCAGGTTGGGCGCAGGCAGCACGGCAAAACTTGGATCATTGAGAAAGGGCGTTCCTGCCAAGTTCTCGCCGTGACAGCCGGTACAGTCGCTCACATGCTCGACGAGATGCTGGCCGCGCGCAACAGCCGCCTCGTCCGCGGGCACAGTCACCGGAGCGGGCGTCACAGCATAGCCCGTTCCAAGTTTGTTGTTGCTCATCACGAAGATCACGCCGATCAAAACGATCAGCAGAACGACAAGCCCGCCCAGAATGTAACCCACCCATTTCAAAATACTCACAATTGCTCTCCTTTGATGCATCTTCTGTGTGATGTTGCAGTGTGTTGTGGTGTGGCTTGTGAGTGGTGCGTCATGCGGTTTGAGGCGCGCCACAGTGTGAAACCCAGCGTGGAACCCTGTGAGGAACCACAGGCAACACCGACCGGTTCATTAGGTCGATGTGGTTACACCGGCGCGTGTGTGCGGAATCCTTTCTTCGGCTTTGCGGCGGGTCGCTGGTATGATGCAAAGTATTATACGCATAGGCGGGCACGCGGTTGCGCGCGGCGGAGAAATTGGCCGTTGCGGACATCCCCCAACCACAACAGCGCAATCCAGGCTCGGCAGTCTACCATTCCAGCAATCTTCAGTATTAAACTGCAAACAGTACCAACCTGTAAACAGTACCAAACCGTAAGCAGAGTCAAACCATAACTAAATCGTAAACGTGAAAGGATTTATTCCATGCGTATTGAATCAGGCGTCATCAAAAAGCTGCATGTTATCCACCTCAACCCCGGCGATGATATCTTGCGCTCGCTGCGCGAAGCGGTTGCCGCCAAAAACATCCGGCATGGGGTGATCCTGGGTGCGATCGGCTCGGTGACCAGCTACCACTTTCACGTCGTCTCCAGCCCCGACCTGCCGCCGGAGGAGCTTTATCCCAAAGGGGAAGGCGCTTATGACATCGCCACCATGACCGGCTTTATCTTCGACGGCCGCGTCCACTGTCACATCATCTTCTCCGACGACAAAATTGCCTTCGGCGGGCATCTGGAAGAAGGCTGCCGCGTGCTGACCTTCAACGTCGTGCCGATCGCCGAAGTCGACGAAATGGATCTCACCGATTTCGACACCATGGAGCCGCTCAACTAGGCAGCCGCTCAACTAG
>CAZZNG010000038.1:4167-29124 GCA_964655505.1 uncultured Litorilinea sp.
GATCTCACCGATTTCGACACCATGGAGCCGCTCAACTAGGCAGCCGCTCAACTAGCGCTTCGCCCGCATACGCGCCGCGTGATAAGCGCAAGGTCAAGATAGCTCAGGATAGAGATAGTGACAGAGGAGACAAAACAAATGGCCGATCAAGCGACATCCTCGCTGCCCATTGTCGGCTTCATCGGGCTGGGCATTATGGGCCGCCCTATGGCGCTCAACCTGTTGCGCGCCGGCTACCCCCTAGTCGTTTACGATGTTGTGCCCGCTGCCCTTGAACCGCTGACCGCGGCAGGCGCAGTTGCCGAAGCTTCCCCCGCGGCGCTGGCGCGTGCCGTGGATGTGGTGGTGCTCTGTCTGCCCGATTCGCCTGATGTCGAAGCGGCTATGACGGGCAGCGAAGGCGTTTTGGCAGGAGCCGCGCGCGGCCAGATTATTGTCGATATGAGCACGATTTCGCCGGTGACCGCGCGTGCATTGGCCGCGCAGGCCGCAGAAGTCGGCGCGATCCTGCTCGATGCGCCCGTCTCCGGCGGTCAAACCGGCGCGGTCGCGGGCACCCTCTCGATCATGGTGGGCGGCGATGCCGCAGCCCTGGACACCGTCCGGCCTATCCTAGAGGTGATGGGCAAGACCATTGTCCACTTGGGCGATTCCGGCGCGGGTCAGGTGGCGAAGGCGTGCAACCAGATCGTCATCGCGGTGACCATCGAAGCGGTCGCCGAAGCCATGGTGCTGGCGGCCAAGGCAGGCGTGGACCCGGCCAAGGTGCGCGAAGTGCTCTTGGGCGGCTATGCCTACAGCCGCGTCCTGGAAGGCCACGGCGAGCGCTTCCTCACGCGCAACTTCACCCCTGGGTTTCGTACGCGGCTGCAAACCAAAGACCTCAACATTGGGCTGGAGGCCGGTCGGGCCTACGGCGCGCCCCTGCCCGCGACCGCGCTTGTCCAACAACTCTACGGCGCGCTCATGGCACGCGGCGACAGCGAACTTGACCACGCCGCGCTGGTGACCGTGCTGGAGGAATTGGCAGCGGTCACCGTTGGCGAACCCGCCTCCTAGTCGCGGCCTAGCCATCAAACCGAACAGGGCGCAAGGTCGGCCTGACCTTGCGCCCTGTTCCGGGTGTCTACGTGCACATTCATCTTTGTTGAAGGGAATGGCACGTTCGAAACGCTCAAAAGAGCGCCATCAATGAACGTCATCTATGACAAGCTTGCCCTCATACCCCGCTGTTCATCCTTAGCGCCAATCCACACAGGATGAGGACCTACCCCCAGTGTAGCGCAGTCGAGCGTGGATGCCAGCGACAAATGTCGTAGCGGGCCTTCCGCGTGCGCGCGTTGGCGGCCATGCACGCCCGGCACTTCATAGGCACACTTCCCAACACTTCCCACATAAAAAGATCGACAGGGCTTTGCACAGAAATTGACAGCAAGTTGCAAGTTGCTGTCAGTTGACAGGCGCTCACTCCCATACTAGTGTGAGATTCGGCAATACTTCTCCTGCCAGAAGGGATTGCCGCCGTCATTCCTGTCAACACCATGCATATCGACGCGGCAGTTTGGCAAAGCGCCTGCCCGCAGCAAGGCATTTCGATGAAGAACGATGAGGGACGTGAATTAATGGAGTATGCCCTGATCGCCGCAGCCGCCACCCTTGGCGTTGCGGTCGTAATGAGCAGCATCGGGCCTTATGTCCACTCAATCTGGCGCACCATCACACTTTTGATCGTCGAGTAACCCCGATTGCTTGTGTATTCGCCACAGATTTGATTCACCGGCTGCCATAGCCCGCCCTGGTGAAGTTTGGCGCGCCTGCGACTTGCCACCAACTGCCCCACGCCGTACACTGGAGCCATGATGACGCTGGTGATGGGAGGGCTGCTGATTGGATGGTTGCTTGGCGGCTTGGGCAATTGGGCAGCGGACCAGTTGCCACACGCCGGGAGCGCAGCGCTGACGCCGCCGTGGAGAGATCCGCGGCGCTATTGGTGGCCCGTGCAGCGCCCCTGGCGCACGCCGCTGCTGCTGATCGCTACCGCGCTTTGCACTGCCTACACAGGCTATCGACTCGCCCCCCTGGGTGATTCGACTTGGCAGCCAAGCCAGACCGTTCCTCTCCTCCTGGCCTGGCTCTACGTCGCCTTTTTTCTCACGGTGTTGGTGATCGACCTGGAGCAGCGGCGCGTACTCAATCGTATGCTGCTGCCCGCGGCGCTGCTGGCCTTGAACGCTGGACTGCTGCCGCTGCCAGGCACGCCCACGCTGCTCAGTGCGCTCCTGGGCGGCGCTATCGGTTTTGGGCTTTTCCTGCTGATCTTTATTGTCGGGCGCGGGCGTATGGGCGCGGGCGATGTGAAGCTTGCCGGGGTGATTGGCTTGATCGTGGGCTACCCTGCTGTGTGGACGGCCCTCGCCGTTGGCGTGATCTTAGGCGGCGTGGCGGCTCTAGCCCTAATCGTCACCCGCAGCGGGGACCTGCGCAGCACCATGGCCTATGCGCCCTATCTCGCGCTGGGCGCGATCTTCGCCCTGTGGCAGACATGGGGTCATGCAGGAGGGCTGTAGAGGGTAGGCAGGGGGCCTGCAGCGCCCCTGCTTGTACATTGTATACATTAGCCTTGCACCAGCGCCTCTGCCTCGATCTCGACCAGCATGGCCGAGTCGATCAAGCGGCTCACCTCGATCATAGAAGTTGCCGGGCGAATCTCGCCGAAGAATTCGCCATGTGCGCGGCCCACAGCCTCCCAATCGCGGCCAATGTCCAGCACATACATGCGCGTGCGCACCACATCGCGCACGGTCGCGCCCACCGCCTCCAGCGCACGTTCTACGTTGCGCAGCGTCTGCACGGTCTGAGCATAGGCATCGCCCGGCCCAACGATAGAGCCATCTGCTGCTGTCGCGGTCGTACCCGACACCCACACCTGCGCGCCCACGCGCAGCGCGCGGCTGTAGCCCACCACCGGCTCCCACTGTGTCCCGCTGCTGTAAGTCTTGCGCTCCATGCTTGGCTCTCCTGGGTTCTCGCTGCTCTGCTACGCGGCTTGGCCGCAAAAACGCAAGGCAGTCCCGGCCAGGATCGCGGCCAGATCCACCACCGACGCCAGATCGACCCACTCGACCGTGGAATGCAGCCCCGCGCCCACCGGCCCCATCAGCACCGAATCAATGCCTGCCTCGGCCAACAGCGCGGCATCCGTCCAAAAGGTTGCGCCTATGTGTGGGGGGGCCTGGCCCAAATGCTGCGCTGCGGCCGCCTCCAATGCAGCCACAATCGGCGCATCCGCGGCCACGGCAAAAGGCGCACGCGCGAAAAGCAGCGACACACGCGCGTCAAAAGCCGCGTCGGCCTCGCTCAAACGCTGGACAATTGCCTCCAATTCGGCTGTGACGGCTGGGATCGTCTCGTCGGGGATGGTGCGCCGCTCGATCTGCAAGCGACACGAAGCGGGATAGACGCTCAACTCGGTTCCGCCCTCAATCAACGAGGCGTGCAGCGACGGCGGCCCGGCTAACTCGTGGGGCTTGCGCATACGCAAGTCCTGCTCCAGCCGGTCCAATTCAGCCAGAATACGCCCCATGTGCATGATGGCGTCGATGCCATCCATGTAGCGGCTGCCGTGGGCCGCGCGGCCGGTCGTCTCGAACTGATACCAGGCAAAGCCGCGATGCGCGCGGCAAAGGGCCAGATCCGTCGGCTCGGTCACAATGGCCGCGTCGGCGCGCACATTGCGTACCAGATCATCCATGCCGATGCTGGCATACTCCTCATCGGCCACAGCGGTCACCAACAGATCACCGGCCAGGGTAATGCCCGCGTCTTGGATCGCCTTGGCCGCGGCCAACATGGCGCTCAGGCTGCCCTTCATGTCCTGGCTGCCGCGGCCGTAGAGCCGCCCGTCGCGGATGGTTGCGCCAAAGGGATCGTCCATGCCCTGCACACCCACCGTATCCATATGGCCGTTGAGCAACAGCGACGGCCCATCGCCTTGCCCATGCAGCACACCGACCACATTGACGCGCCCCTCGCCCAAGTCATAGGTGGTCACATCCAAGCCCAGATCGTCCATCATCTCGGCCAGGCGTGCGCCGATTGCGCCCTCGCCAGGGCTTCCGGGCGTCAACAGCGGATTGGTCGAATTGATGCGCACCAGATCGACCAGCGTGCGCGTTACATAGTCGGCATCAACCGGCGGCAACGTTGGCTCTGCGCTGGATCTCATAGGGGTCTCCTCATTCGGCTCTTGTTTGATTGATCGGCTGCCTACTGGCTGTTCCTGCCTGTGTCCTGCCTTGCCTATTATCACCTGGCGCGCCAGCCTCGCCAATCGAGGCCACGCAACCCCAGTGTAGCAGAGCGGGGCAAATCATGCGCGCATCACAGATACACGGCAGTGATGCACTACAATACAGGGTGGCTGTAGCTGTGGTTATGCAGCCACATGTTGTGGTGATTGAGAATCAATCAGGTAAGCTACTCTTGCACCGAGTCGAACTTAGAAGCAGTTTAAGGCTGCACGTCACGCTTGTCTATCATGCGCCGTAAGATCACCGTCAAGGCCCACGGTCGCCAGTTGGTCTTGATCAAAAAGGACAAAGAACGCATTGAGCATGTCTGGATGAAGGCGCTGCTCTGGGCGCTCTATCTGCCCACCTACCCCACGCTGCAAGTGGAGGTGAGCATTGGCGACCGTTACAAGCCCGACCTGGTGGCGCGCAGCCCAGACGGCAGCCTCCTCTTTTGGGGCGAAGCCGGGCAGGTCGGCGTGCAAAAGGTCGCATCCCTCTTGCGGCGCTATCCCGCCACCCACTTTGCTTGGGCCAAATGGGACAGCCGATTGACGCCCTTTGTCGAGATCATCGACAAGGCGCGGCGTGACCGCAGCCGCAGCGCGCCCATCGACCTGATCGCCTTTCCCGACGACAGCGTTGAGCGCTTCATCCAGCCCAACGGCCAGATCACGCTGACGTTGGCCGGTGCAGTCGGCCAGCGTCTCAGCGACGGCGTGTGGCAGCCGCTGCCGCCCGCCGAACATTGACACCCTTTGTCATTTAACCAAGTTAGAAGCCATAACTAGAAGCCATGACAATGACTATTCACGCACCCACCTACGAATTTCTCTCTGCAACCCACATCCCCCCTGAACAGACCGAACCAGCCTACTGGTTCCTCTTTCAAGGCGACCAGCTAATCGTCACGCCCACAGACAACGATGCAGACCAGGACGCAAACAACAGCGCCGCGCCGCTGCATCTGGTGGACCCTGCCGATGTGGGCCTCTTTCCCTTTCGCCGCCAGTTCATGGGCTATCTGGAAGAAGAAGGCCGCCGCACAGCCTGCTATTCGGGCGAACTGCTGCGCAACGCGGCCCTCCCTGCCCAATTTCGCGCCGGTAACCTGCGCCAGCTTTATGAGGAACTGGGCGACAAATGGTTTGGCCTGGCCGGACGCGCGGCGCAGCTTGTGGCGTGGGATGCCACCCACCAATTCTGTGGGCGCTGCGGCAGCCCCCTGAGCATGGGCGAATCTGAACGAATCAAGAAGTGCGGCCAATGCGGCCTGACCAGCTACCCGCGCATCGCGCCCGCGATCATCATCGCGGTCACACGCCAGATCGACGGCGTGACCTGCCTGCTGCTGGCGCGCAACCACCGCTTTCCGCCCAACCGCTACAGCATCATTGCAGGCTTTGTCGAGCCGGGCGAAACATTGGAAGAATGCTGCGCGCGCGAAGTGCGCGAAGAGACAGGCATCGAGATCGACAACATCCGCTACATTGCCAGCCAGCCCTGGCCCTTCCCCAACTCGCTCATGCTCGGCTTCACCGCCGAATACGCCGGGGGCGACATTGTGCTGGAGGAAGCCGAGATCGCGGATGCGCGCTGGTTCACGCCCGACGACCTGCCCCTCCTGCCGCCCAAGCCGAGCATCGCCCGCCGCTTGATCGACGCCTGGCTGGCCGAGCAGGGGCGTCTCTAGCGCGCCGCCCGCTCCACAAACACCCGCGCATTGCCGCCAAAGAGCGCGGCCAGATCCGCGCCGGGCAGCTGGGCGAAGTAGTCCAGCGGCCAGCGCAGCGAATTGGTATAGCCTTCGCGCCCGCTGACCGGCGGGAAATCGCTGCCCCACATGAGCCGCTCTGTGCCGAACGCGGCCAGCGCCCGATCAAACAGCCGGAGATTGGTGCGATCAAAGGGAAAATCGCCGAAGTGCCTCTGCCGCGCGCAGATCTCCCCCAACCCATGAAATTTCATCATACAGTGGGGGTACGCGGCCAGCGCCAGGATCGCGTCTTGCTGCGCGTCTGTGGCGAGCGCGCCGCCCACGCGCGCCATGTGGCCCAGGTGCTCGATCACCAGCGGCACAGCCGAGACGGCTTCCGTTACGCGCACAAAATCGGCGTCGGCCAGATCCGCGGCGTCGCCAATGCAGCTAATGGTCAGGCCCAAGGCCGCGGCCTGCCGCCAGATCGCCAACGGATCGTCGCCAGGCGAGCGATCCGATGCGCGCAGCCGCACCCCGACCGCGCCCTGCTCGGCCCAGCGCGCCAGCGTATCGGGCGCGTCCGGCTGCTGCACGTCCACCAGCACCACCGCGGAGAGCCGGTCAGGATAGCGCTTCACACAGTCAAATAGATACTGGTTGTCGAACTGGCCGCCCTGCTGGATCAAGACGGCACGGCTGACCCCATTGCGGTCAAGCTGCGCCATCAGCGCCTCCACCGGCTCATACCAGACGGGCGACGTGTGGACATGGGTATCGATGATCTCGCCGCCAATCCGAGCAGCGAACGATTGGGCCGGTGCGTCCAGTGACTGGGACATTTGCTCTCTCCTCAATAACCTAGTGAAAATAACCTAGTGAACCTTGTTAAATGATGGCTCAGTTGGATGATGGCATGATAAGCGCCGGCCCGATTGTACACCATCGCCCGCCGGGCGCACTTTTTCACCACCGACCGGCTTGGGCCTGGCCCATGCGGGCGGTATAGTACAAGCTCAACGCTCAACGCGCAGGGTGCATCGGGCGCAGCCGCGCGATTGAATGCGATGCGACTGAATCGCCTCCGGAAATCAGCCATGCTAAGGCCGCGCCCAGTTACCCCGGCCCATAGGCGGCCCGCCCATCGGGGGCAGAATGGCAGGCAGCCCCATCATAGACGAGAGGAGAACAATCTATGCGAACATGGCGCATTGGCTATCGGTTGCTTTTGGGCCTGTTGCTGGCCTGTGCCTGGACCACAGCCCGCGCGGCCACGCCCGACCCCTGGGTGGTGGTCATCGGCAACGCGCAGAGCCAAGGAGCCGCCGCAGTCGCCACCGACACCCACGGCAACGTTTATGTCACCGGCACGTTCCGCGGCACAGTGGACTTTGACCCCGGCCCCGGCGAGGTCACGCTCACCAGCGACCAGGCCACCGCATCCTATATCGCCAAATACAACACAGGGGGGGATCTTGTCTGGGTTCGCCCGCTGCAAGGCGACGACGATGTGCGCGCCTATGATATTGTCGTCGATCATGCGGGCTACATCGGTGTGACGGGCAGCTTTGAGGGCACAGCCGACCTAGACCCCGGCCCCGGCGTGACCCAATTTGAAAGCGAGGGCAGCGAGGACATCTTCCTGGTGCGCGTCGATCCCAACGGCAACCTGGATTGGGGCTACAGCGCGGGCGACAGCAATTCCGATGTCAGCTATGCCATCGCGGTCGATGCGTTCAATGACCTCTACATCACCGGCAGCTTCGAAGGCGATATCCAATTCGGCCCCCAAGCCGCGATGTTCCTGAGCGCGGAAGACGAGGACGACGCCTTTGTCGCCCGTTTCACCAGCTTTGGGCGCATGGAATGGATTCGCCAGTATGGCGGCGACGGCGATGAAGAGGGGCGGGATGTGGGCGTCGACGCCAGGCGCATGGTCTACATCGTGGGCGTGTTTGACGATGAGATCGACCTCGATGCCGGGCATACCGACGATGAACGGCGCAGCCAGGGCAAAGAGGACATGTTCCTGGTCATCTTGGAAGAAGGCGGCAACCACCGCGGCGCGTTCCAGATCGGCGGGCGCGAGAGCGAGCGAATGCCCCAAATCCTAGTCGAAGCAGACGGCAGCTTCTACCTGACCGGCGATTTCGGCGACAGCGTCAACTTCGATCCGGCCAGCGATGCAGGGTTGGCAACCAGCCGCGGCGAAAGCGACTTCTTCTTAGCCAAGTACGCCCCCAACCGGCAGTTGATCTGGCTCTACACCAATGGCGCGGGCCGCACCGATACGTCAGAGGGCATCAGCCGCGACATCCTGGGCAATGTCTATATCACCGGCGCATTTGAGGAAACGATTGATTTCGACCCGACCGACGACGAGGCGATCCTCACCGCGCTGGGTCAGGATGATATCTACGTCGCCTCCTTCCGACCTAACGGCAGCCTGCGCACGGTGCACGCCCTGCGCGGCGCAGCGGATGAAGAACCGCGCGGCCTGGCGGTCGACGCGCTGGGCAATGTCTTTGTCGCGGGCGATTTCCAGGGCACGCTCGATCTGGGGAATGGGTTGACCGCGGTGGCCGACAGCACCCCCGGCGCGTATGACAGCTTCGTCGCCAAGCTGTCGGCAGCGGATTGGCTGCCGGACTTGACCTCGCTCTATATGCCCAATGTGCCGACGTTTGGCTTGCCCACCCGTTAGCGGATTTGGCAGATAACCGTGCGCTCGGAGGGGTCGGTCGCCAACGCGTCCGGCCCCATCAACGCGGCGGTATGATCCGCCAGCGGCGGCGTAGGTTCGGCACAGACCAGATAGCGTGCGGCAGCTTGCGACACGTCCAGCTTCAGCGCCACCCTGTAGGATTTGGGCATCCGCAGATGGACAAAGAACTCAGTCATTCCTTCGTCGGCGAGCAAGGCTTGCAGCCGAGCAGCCTCCGCCGGATAGGTAGCGGGCGGCGCCTGCGCCTCTTCCAAGGCCGCGGGCCATAGATCGGCTGTGAGCGCCACGCGCGGCCCCTCGACCGCTAGGTGAACATCGTGAAGCCGGTATTCGTGGATCTCGCCCCGCTGCAGCCAGGGGATCAACTCGAACATCTGCTCGCGCTGCCGCGGCCCGTGCAGCGGCTCGCGCATCCCTGCCGTGGGTTCAGCCGCCGCGGTCACTTCCTCGCCCGCGGCATCCACCAACCGCCAAGCCGCCCAAGACCGCGGCATCTCCAGATAGAATTGATATGTGCCCGCGGGCACAGGTTCGCCCGCGGTAGCGATCAGCGCGGCCGGTGTCTCCAGGGGTGCGCCGGTGGCGCGGGCCTGGCCGCGCACCAAGTCACACAAGACTGCTTGCAGCGTTCTGTCCATCACAGCCAGCCGCAGCATGGCCCAATCCACCGGATCGCCCACGCCGCTCCACGCGGCATCATCGCCGCGCCAGTTCTGCGGCAGCAGCCGCGCCGCCCAAGCGACATAGGCATCCACCGGCATCGATATCAGTGGCGCTTCAGCCTGCGCCTGTTGCAGCCACTCCAGGCGCTGTTGTAGCCGCGCGGCCGCGGCCTGAACCCCGCGATGATCATGCAGGCGCGCCCGTGCGGCCGCGTCCGCGCCGGGCATGCCAAAGATCCAGATGGGCGACGTTACCGCCCAGTGCAGCCCGCGGCGGCATAAGAGCCAATGGGGGCCGTTGTGCGCGACCGTGTGGCAGGCGATCCCATCCGCGGGCGCGAATTCGGCCAGCAGCCGATCCGCCAGCCAGAGCTGCACAGTTGTCCCCGGCGGCACTTGCCAACGCAGGGTTGCGCCAGGCGCGGCTTCCACCGTTTCGCCCGGCCCGGCTGGTGTCTCGTTCTCGCACCAAAGCTGCACAGAGAGATCACCCATCACCGCAATCGTATGATGGCCGAGCAGCGCGGCGTGCATGGCGGCCCGGTCAAAGGGTACATCGTCTATCGCCTGGCTGCCTTCCTGCCCGTAGTCACCCTGTGCGCTCGCGCCCTGCGCCATCTCCGGCCGCGTATAGTAGGGGGGCACAAGGCCTGTCCAGGCGCGGCCAAAAACGGCACGGCGGTGACAATCGGACTGGCCGATCGCGGCCACAGGGTGATCCAGCGCCAGATAGCGGCGAAAGGTATCCAACCCGTTGCAAGGGCTGTCGCTGCGCACGCTGTAGGGGTCTTGGCCGCCGTTGATCACCTCCACGCCCTGCACGCCCACCGGCAGCGGCAGCAGCCACGCGCACAGATTGTTATCCGGGTGCGCCAGGATGCGCAGGTTAGCGGGCGACCAGGTCAGCGGCATACACTCGGCATAGGTTCCGGCGTTGAATTCCTCCTGATCGAGCACGCACAGATGCCCGGCCATCCACGTCGCTTCATAGCCGGTCGTGAGCAGCAGGTCAGGGCTTTGCAGCGCGGCCACCTCATCGCGCAATATGCGCCACGCGTCATCGGTTAAGTTGTGGTGGTGGTCACAAAAGCCCAGCGCGCCATAGCCCAACGCGCGTGCCCGCGCCACATACTCCGCGGGCGTCATCCGGTCCTGGTTGTCCGAATGATAGGTATGCAGGTGGAAATCGGCCTTGATCATCTGTCCCCCTGTGTGTTCAGTGTACCCAACTATCAGTTTACACCATTTGCGACATTCATGTTAGGCATTCACACCTCCCCCAAGTGGTGCGCGGGTGGGTTGGGCAGCCTTTGCCTGCATG
Organism: uncultured Litorilinea sp.; assembly: GCA_964655505.1. Lineage (GTDB taxonomy): Bacteria > Chloroflexota > Anaerolineae > Caldilineales > Caldilineaceae > QEUY01. The sequence goes on from CAZZNG010000038.1 coordinate 14,861, forward strand.
GTATACTCAGCGCATGGAACCGAACACGACAGAACCCACGGCGAACCGCAGCACCACAGAGTGGATCGCCGATTTTCACATCCATTCGCACTATTCGCGCGCAACCAGCAAAGATCTCACCTTCGAACACCTGGCCCGCTGGGCGCAGCTCAAGGGCGTTCACCTGGTCGGCACGGGCGACATCGCCCATCCCGGCTGGCTGGCGGAGATGCGCGAAAAGCTTGTGCCCGCGGAAGAGGGGCTGTACCGGCTCAAAGATGAAATCGCGGCCGAGGTCGAGGCAATGGTTCCCCCGTCCTGTCGCAACCCGGTGCGCTTCATGCTGGCGGGCGAGATCAGCAACATCTACAAGCGCCATGATGCAGTGCGCAAGGTACATAACGTCATCTTCGCGCCGTCGCTGGATGAAGTCGCCGCCATCCAGAACGCGCTGGAAAAGATCGGCAATATCCGCTCGGATGGGCGGCCCATCCTGGGGTTGGATTCGCGCGACCTGCTGGAGATCATCCTCGACATCCACCCGCGCTGCCATCTGATCCCGGCCCACATCTGGACCCCCTGGTTCTCCATGCTTGGCTCCAAATCGGGCTTTGATACGGTCGAACAATGCTTTGGCGACCTAACCCCGCACATTTTTGCGCTGGAGACCGGCCTTTCGTCCGACCCGCCCATGAACTGGCGCGTCTCCAACCTCGACCGCTACACCCTTGTCTCCACGTCGGACGCGCACTCGCCCCAAAAGCTGGCGCGCGAAGCCACGATCTTTCACAGTGAACTCGCCTACGATGCCATCTTCGCCGCGCTGCAAACCGGCGACGAAACCTTTGGCGGAACCCTTGAATTCTTCCCCGAAGAGGGCAAATATCACCTGGACGGTCACCGCAAATGCAATGTGCGCTGGGAGCCGTCCGAAACCAAAGCCCACAACGGGCGCTGTGTTGTCTGCGGCAAGCCGGTCACGGTGGGCGTCATGCACCGCGTCGACGAGCTAGCCGACCGTCCGCCTGGCGGCAAGCCCGCGCGCACCCACCCCTTTACCTCGCTTGTGCCCCTGCCCGAAGTGCTGGGCGAAGTTCACAGCATGGGGCCAAATTCAAAGCGCGTGCAGCAAGCCTATGAAAACCTCCTGGCGAAAGTCGGCCCTGAATTGTACATTCTGCGCCACGCGCCGTTAGAGGATATTGCCGCCGCGGGAGGCGACCGCGTGGCCGAAGCGGTGCGCCGTCTGCGCCGCGGCGCGATCGTGGCCGAGGGCGGCTATGACGGTGAATATGGCGTGGTGCGCGTCTTTGGGCCAGGCACAGCGCCCGAACCCCAGTTGGGGCTATTTGGCGAGGCAGCAGTCGAGACAACAATAGAGGCAGCGGACACAGCAGGCGACGCAGCGCGCAACAAGGCGAACGGCGCGCCGCCCATGCAGGCCGTCGCGCAGGCGGAAGCGGTGGATGATCCGCCGGACGCAGCCGCGACAGACGCCACGCCGCCGCGCACGGTCGAGGCAGAGAGCGGTCCCGACTGGCTGGCGCGCCTCAACGACGAGCAGCGCGCCGCGGTCACCTGCGTCGACGCGCCCCTGGTCATCGTCGCCGGGCCAGGCACAGGCAAAACGCGCACGCTCACGGTTCGCATCGCCCATCTGATCGACGCGCATGGCGTTGCGCCCGAAGCCATTCTCGCCATCACCTTTACCAACCAGGCCGCGCAAGAAATGGCCCAACGGCTGGCGGGCTTGGTGCGCGCGGAGACGGTCAAACGCCTGACCATCCAGACCTTTCACGCCTTTGGCGCGGCCCTGCTGCGTCAATACGCCGACCGCATCGGCCTGCCCGCGGATTTTGCCGTTGCCGACGAAGCCGACCGGCTGCTGATCATGCGCCAAGCCCTGCCCGATCTGTCCGAGCGCGCGGCCAATGCGCTGCTGGCGTGGATCAGCGGAGCCAAGAATCGCCTAATCGGGCCGGACGACCCCGCGGCCCTGGCCGACGCGCTCATTGCTCCGGCAGAAGCCAAAGCGGAACAGGTCGATCCAGTCGCGGCCTATCGCGCCTATCAGGAAGTGCTGACCGCGGCGGGCATGGTGGATTTTGACGACCTGCTGCGCCTGCCCGTGCAGCTACTGGCAAATGCTCCCACGGTCGCGGCCGAAGTCCATGCGCGCTACCGCTACATCTCGGTTGACGAATACCAAGATGTCAACCACGCGCAGGCCGAATTGCTGCGTCTGTTGGTCGCGGGGGGAGCCAATGTGTGCGTCATCGGCGACCCGGACCAGGCCATCTACGGCTTTCGGGGCGCGGACCCGGCCTATTTCACTCGCTTTCAGAGCGACTTTCCCGGCGCGGTGACGGTGCAGTTGCGCCAGAGCTACCGCTCGCCCCAATCCCTGCTCGACGCGGCCATGCAGGTCATCACCCACAATACCGACCGCAGCGCCAACCTTGAGGGTGAGGCCCAGGCGCTCTGGTCCGAGTTCAGCGAAACGGTCAAGCTCGACATTGTGCCCACGCCGACCGACCGCGCCGAGGCCGAAACAATTGTGCATACCATCGAGCAGATGGTCGGCGGCACCAGCTACTTCTCGCTCGATTCGGGCCGCGTGGAGGGCACGGAACAGGAGACGCGCAGCTTTGGCGACTTTGCCGTGCTCTACCGGCTCAACGCGCAGGCGCGCCTCTTGGTCGAAGCCTTCGACCGCTCCGGCATCCCCTATCAGGTTGTCGGCCAAACCGCGCTGCGCGAACAGCGCCCTGTGCGCGGGCTGCTGGCCTTGCTCCACCTGCACCAGTTGGCCCACAGCACGACCCACAGCACACCCCAGCGGGCGGCACAACGCGCCACACCAGCCCTGACCACGCTGTTGGGCAGCGGCAGCGATGGGCTAACCCCGCAGCAGATCGGCACGCTGGCTGCCGAGATCGCATCTGTGGGCATCACGCAAGCCCTGGCCGATGCACAGGTTACGCTCCCGCTCAAGGCGGCACAGCGCCGCCGGGTGGCAGGCTTGGCGGACATCTTCGCCACTTGGCCCGACGCGCCCGACATCGCCGGGCAGATCGAGCCGCTGCTAACCGCTTGGCTGGCCTGGCAAGGTGAGCCGCGCAGCGATGAACACACCAGTTTGATCGCACAGTTGCGCCGTCTGGCCGAGGCCCACGGGTCGGAGGCACAGCCAACAACAGATGTGCAGACCTTTCTGACAGCCCTGGCGCTGCAATCGGCTGCGGATGGCTACGACAGCCGCGCGGACCGCGTTACCCTCACCACCTTACACGCGGCCAAAGGGCTGGAATTCCCGGTCGTCTTTATCGCCGGATGCGAAGAGGGGCTGCTGCCCTACGTGCCGCCGAATACGGCGCAGGATAGCGACACAGCGGACAGGAACACACCCCAGCAGGTAGCAGAGGAGCGACGCCTTTTCTACGTCGGCATGACGCGCGCCCGCGCCCGGCTTTTCCTGCTGCATGCCAAGCGGCGTATGCTCTTCGGCCAGACCATCGAACAGCCGCCCTCGCGCTTCCTAGACGAGATCGAAGCCGCGCTCAAGGCAGTGCAAGCACGCGGCCCGCGCCCAGCCAAACGCCCGTCCGCCGACGAATTGCAGCTTAAGCTCTTCTAAACAACCGCTTGATCTTCCAGGGTTGATCTTCCGGGACGCCTAACCTTCCGAGAAGTTCAATGAACATGAAGAATTAAATAGGGTAATCTTACTCTACCGAGTGCATACCTTCCCGGAAGCCCGGCGCTTCCGGGAAGATCGGTCCGCCGCGTTGCTCCTGGCATCGATGCGGATTACCCGATCAATTTCTTAACCTTCATAGATCTTCCAGGCAGATCACCCGGCGAATTCCTCACCCCCCAAACAACCTTACCCAAACAACTTTAAACGTGGAGGGGAACACTGGCATGGCAGAGCAACGGCCCAATATCATCTTTATCATTACCGACCAGCAGCGTTTCGACACCATCCGCAGCTTGGGATTTCCCTACATGGATACCCCCAACCTGGATCGCCTGGTGCAAGAAGGGATCAGCTTCGACAACTGCTTCATTACCGCGCCGCTCTGCTCCCCCTCGCGCGCCAGCCTGTTCAGCGGCTACTATCCCCACACCACGGGCATTCACCGCAACGCCGCGCTGTGGCGTCATTCGTGGGTCGAATTGCTGAACGACGCGGGGTATTACTGCGTCAACATCGGCAAAATGCACACCTACCCTTATGAAACGCCCCTCGGCTTCCATGAGCGCTATGTGGTGGAAAACAAGGACCGCTACTACGAAGGGCGCTATTACTTTGACGAGTGGGACAAGGGGCTGCGCGCGCGTGGATTGGTCAAGCAGAACCGCGAGTGGTATCGCCAACACCCGGACTACCCCACTTGCCTCGGCGCATTCGACTGGGAGTTGCCGGAGGAAACCCACTCGGATTTCTTTGTGGGCGACATGGCAACTTGGTGGCTGGAAAGCAGGCCCAAATTGGATCAGCCGCTCTTCCTCCAGATCGGATTCCCCGGCCCGCACCCGCCCTATGACCCTGTGCCGCGCTATGCACAGCCCTATCTGGACCGCGACCTGCCGCTGCCCGACGTGACCGAAGAGGAGATCGCCCAACAGCCGCCCCCCTTCCAACAGACACGCATCCAGAACAGCCAACAGGATAAAGACTCGCTGCTGCATTCGCTCAACCCCACGCGCCAACAGATGCAGCGCCAGCGCGCCTATTACCTCGCTAATGTCACCATGATCGACGAGAAGGTGGGCCAGATTCTATCGACCCTGGAGGCCAAAGGCTACCTGGACAACGCGGTCGTAATTTTTACGAGCGACCACGGCGACGCGCTGTGCGACCACGGTCACAGCCAAAAGATGACCATGTACGACATCATCACGCGCGTCCCCGCAATTGTCTGGTCACCGGGCCGCTTCAGCGGCGGGCGTCGCTATGATCAGCTTTGCCAGTTGATGGACCTGGGGCCGACTGTCTTGGAGTTGGCCGGGGTGGAGCCGCCCAAAAACTTTGAAGCCGTCTCCCTGCTGCCCGCGCTGCAAGGCGAAGCCTGGGCCGGGCGCGAGGTCGTCTTCGCCGAACAGCCGATCCAAGGCACCTACATGACCATGGTACGCAACGACCGTTGGAAGCTGGTTCACTTTCTCGACCAACCCTACGGACAGCTTTTCGACCTGCAAGCGGACCCCGGCGAAGTCCACAACCTTTGGGATGATCCCGCGCACGCCCCCGTCAAGCAGGAATTGATCCAAACGCTCTGCAACTGGCGCATCCGCAGCAGCCTGCACACGGCTGATTTTGCCGCCGAATATCGCTAGCCACACGCAGGCAGCCGGGTCGCGGTCCGCGCTCCTCAACCGGGGTTCAATCTGCGTTCAATCGTAAAGTACATTATGGTTTGGGGCGCGGGTAAAGCGTAAGCTGTGTCAACGGCTGAATCGTGTTTGCGCGAGGATGCGTGAGGAGAATGAGGAGAAAAGCATGTCGCGTCTGGAATCCGCCCACCTAACCCGCCGCGCCATCTTGCGGGCGGCGCTGGCCTTGCCCGCGGGGGCCATGCTCGCGGCGTGCGCCGTGCCGCCGCCCGCCGCGCCGCCCGATATCACACCTGCCCCTGCATCGGAGACGCCAGCGCCCGCACCCCAGGCGACAGCAGGCGAGGCAGCCCAGGCCAACGCGCCGCTCTTGCCCACGCCCGCCTGTGGCGACGACGATGATGAGCCAACCCTGGCCCAGACTGAAGGCCCCTACTACACGCCCAACACGCCTGAACGCGCTTCGCTCATCGAGGAGGAGACAGACGGCAGCGAGGCAACGCGCCTGCTGCTCACCGGCTTTGTGCTGACCACCGACTGCCGCCCCGTGGCCCGCGCCTTGCTCGACTTCTGGCACTGCGACAACAGCGGCGTCTATGACAACGAGGGCTATCGCTTCCGCGGCCACCAGTTCACGGGCGAAGACGGCGCATACAGCCTAGAAACCATCGTGCCCGGCGTCTATCCCGGGCGCACACGCCACATCCACGTCAAAGTGCAAGCGCCCAACGGGCCGGTGCTGACCACACAGCTCTATTTCCCCGACGAACCAGGCAACGCGCGCGACGGTATCTTCCGCCCAGAGCTGCTGGTGGCGATGGGCGACGCGGGCGAGGCAGCAAGCGGCAAGCAGGCTCAGTTTAGCTTCGTCCTGGCGTAACCTTCCCGGAAGCTGTGAGCTTCCGGGAAGGTAAGGCTAGGCTATGACTCGCTGCGCCAGCGGTACTTGGGTCGCCAGCCCAACAGCCGCCGCGCCCTGGTCGTGTCGACCAGCGCCTTGAACGGGTCCGCCTCGTAGGTCAAGATAGACTCCGGGCGGAAAGGCACGTCGGGATGGACGCGGGCGGCAATCTCGCGGCTGGGCACATCCGAGGCAATGTCGTCTGCGCAGAGCAGCAGCGTCACATGGCCCGGATCCGGGCAGGTCAGCGCCAAGACCGCGGCCGCGGCCACATCCTCCACATGGCAGAACGCGCCATACTCCCAGCGGTCGCGCCGCAGCCGCTCCGGATTCTGCGACCACTCTGCACGCGCCGCATACCGCTCTGGCGTCATCACGCCGGGCGGGCGCAGGCAGATGGTTGTGATGCCGGTATTGAAGGTGAAGTGGCGGCACATCTCCTCGCCCAAGCGCTTCGCCATGCCATAGGTGCTGCGCGGCCGCGCCGGGTGATCGTCGTCAATCGGAAAATAATCCGGCGGAGCCTGGCCCATGAAAATGCCCAGCGCGTTGACGCTGGAAAAGCTGACAACACGGCTCGCGCCGACCTCCTTGGCCGCCATCAGCACATGCCATGTGCCTTGCAGCCCCACATCCATTGTCTCATCCGGGTCGTCGTCGGGCCGCCCCAACAGCGAAGCCAGATGAATGATCGCGTCGCACCCTTTGGCCGCGGCGCGCACGGCTTGCCCATCTCGAATATCATTCCCCAGCGCCAGATCGAATTCAACCGCTTGGTGATTGGCGGCGCGCAGTTGATCGACAATCACCGAGCCGATACGCCCGCGACTGCCGGTTACCAATACTTGCATGGTTTCTAATTGCTCCTACGTTTTCTGCTTGCGAATTGAAAAGCAGCCCGTCCCCTTTGCTCCCGTCTCCTACATCCGGGGCAACCTATACCCCGTCTTATATCCTCCTGATCAGCCTCGCTGAACCTGATTCAGCTTCAGGATAGGGCCGGCTTCTCGATTGTACACCAGGCTTTCCCGGAGCTAGATACGCCCAATGAGCGCAAGCGATCATTATGTGCCTCATTCGCCCCGATCCTTTGACAAGCCTCTCTATTAGCGTATACTAATCTTACGTTAGTTCCGAGAACAAACGATGTTTTGCAAGAATGACACGCTAAACAGCGAACCAAATAACAACGTAGGGAACCCGTCTACGCCGGACGTGACCCGTTGGCAACGAGGCCATCAGGCCGATTTCCCCAACCCTCGACCGTCGATTCCCATATTCGGTTCGTTAATCGATCCCTACTCGGTCGCCCAGCACGGCTATAGCAGGCTATAGCAACCGCTGGGCGAATGTTTTTTTCTCGTTTGCATCGGTTCTCGCGGCGCAGCGCTGCGTCGCGACGAGAACGGATGCACTTTGCTGCCGAAAAGGAGAAGCATGAAAGATTCGGGCCTGCAATTCCTCTTACCCTATATGCGACCCTATCGGCGCCATCTGCTGCTTGGCACGCTCTACGCGTTGATTGGTGCAGGCGCAAATGCCTTCAGCCCCACCTTGCTTGGCTGGGGCATCGACGCGCTGACCGGAGGCATCCGGCCCGCAGTATTGGGCGCGTATGCATTGGGGCTGGTGGGGCTGGCGATCCTGGTTGCCCTCTTCCGCTACCTGCTGCGTATGCTCACCGGCGAAATCGCCGCGGGCATCACCTACCGGATGAGCCAAGACCTCTTCCACCGGCTGCTGCTCTTTGACAAAGAGACTCGCCAGCAGTATGGAACCGGCGACCTCTTGGCCCGCGGGACAAGCGATTTCATCTACATCTGGCGCTTCTACAGCGCCGGTTTCCAAATGTCGATGCACGCGCTCTTCCTGCTGCTGATCGGGTGTGCGCTCATGGCGCTGACCAGCGTGCCCTTGGCCGTCATGGTCGTGGTCATGCTCACGTTGAGCATCCTGCTGCAAATACGCTTGGGCCGCATCATGGAGCAGAAGTTCACCATCGTCCAGCAAGATATTGCCAAACTCTCCGGCTTCATTCAAGAGCACCTGAACGCGACCAGGATGCTGACGGCCTATGTCCAGGAAGATGCAGTGGTCGATGCGTTCGAGGCGGGCAACCAGCGCTATGTGCAGAGCAATCTGAACTTTGTCGTGGCGTCGGGGGCCATCTCACCGCTGCCCAGCCTGGTCGTCAATTTGGCCGCCACCGTCATCGTCTTCATCGGCGGCAGCATGATCATCGGCGACCAAATGACCCTGGGGCAGTATGTCCAGTTCATCGTCTATCTGGGCCTGTTGAACAACGGTGCGCGCGAGATCACCGGCGCGTTCACCCGCTTGCAGCAGGGCAATGCCGCGGCCGGTCGCATCGGCGAAATCCTGCACCGCTGGCCCAAGATCACCGACAGCGACGACGCGCGCGATGTCGAGTTGACCGGCAACATCCGCTTCGAGGATGTGGGCGTGTGGGCCGAGGATCAGGGACGCTGGGCGCTGCGCCATATCAACTTGGAAGTGCCCGCGGGGTCGACCCTGGGCATCGTGGGGCCGACCGGCTCCGGCAAGAGCATGCTCATCAGCCTGCTTGGGCGCATCCACGACCCGGACGAAGGCCGCGTGCTGATCGACGGCTATGACCTGCGCGATCTGAAGCTCGCCACCTTGCGCGAGGCTGTGGTGTATGTGCCCCAAGAGTCGCTGCTCTTTAGCATGCCGCTGCGCAACAATATTGTGTTGGGCGCGCCCCACATCACCGACCCGCGCATCTATCAAGCCATGAATCAAGCGCGGCTCTCCAATGACCTCTCCCAACTGCCCAAAGGCTTGGACAGCTATGTGGGCGAACGGGGGACGACGCTTTCCGGCGGCCAAAAGCAGCGCACAGCCATTGCGCGCGCCGTGGTGCGCGATCCGAAAGTGCTGCTGCTGGATGATGCCCTCTCCAGCATCGACATGAAGACCGCGTCGGAAATCCTGCACGAACTGCGCCAGGCCCAATCGCGCAGCACCGTCATCATCGTGACGCAGCGCCTGGCCGCCGTGCAGCACGCCGACCAGATCATCGTCTTAGACCACGGCCAAATTGTCGAACGGGGCACGCACGAAGAACTGATGGAACAAGACGGCTTCTATGCCGACATGTACCAGCGCGAAGTGTTGCAAGCCCAGGAGGATGCCGCCGATGCCGCAGCCGCATGAAGCTGATCAACCAAAGAATGAAACGCAAACCGAAGAGCAGGACTTGTCACCGGAGGAGCGACGCGAACAAGCGCGCTTGGCAGCCCAACGCCGCAAACTCAGCGAGGTTGCCAGCCAAGATTCAGCCTTGTTCAGACTCTTAGGCACATCGCTGGCTCCCTACAAGAAGTATCTGCTGATTGCGCTTGGCCTGATGGTGGTCACCTCGGCGCTCAACGCTGTGCCGCCCTATCTGCTGCAACAGGCCATCGACGGCCCCATCGCGGCGGGAAATTATGGCGCGCTCTGGCGCATCACCGCGCTTTACGGCTTCACCGCCATCGGCCTCTATGCCTTTACCTACTTCGTGCAGCAGGCCGGGCAGCGCGCCTTGGCCGATCTGCGGCGGCGGCTCTTTCGCCATACGCTGCACCAAGACCACGGCTTCTTGACCGGCACATCCACCGGCGAATTGGTGGCACGGCTCACCAACGACATCGACCAGCTGAACGCGGTCCTCTCCCAGAGCATCGTCATCATTCTGGTCGAAGGCGTCACGCTGATCGTCATCGTGACGGTCATGTTTGTGGTCAACTGGCGGCTGGCGTTCTTGTCGCTCTCCGTCTTGCCCGTTGTCTTTTTCGTCACGCGCTATTTCCGCCACCGCATTCGCCGCTCATCCAGCGGTGAACGCACCGCACAAGCCAAGATCAGTTCGTTTCTCAATGAGCACCTCCACGGCATGACCGTGGTGCAGCTTTTCAACCGCGAGGATGAGAGCGAAGATGAATTTGAAACCTACAACCGCAACTATCGCGAGGCGCTGATCGAGTTGCGCTGGCACAGCGCGGTCTTTCTGGCGGTGCAAGAGGTCTTGGCCGCCATTGGCCTAGGCCTCATCCTCTATGGCGGCGGGCAAGGCGTCTTGGCCGGTTGGGCCACCTTTGGCACGCTGGTTGCCTTTGTGCAATACACCGAGCGTGCTTTCCGGCCTGTGCTGCGCCTCTCCCAAGAATACAACGCCATTCAGATCGCGCTGGGCGCGGCCGAGCGTATCCACGAACTCTTAACGCGCGAACCCACCGTCACCAGCCCCGAAGACCCGGTCCGTATTGACCATGTGGAAGGCGAAATCGAATACCAAGACGTCCATTTCTGGTATCTGCCCGACGAGCCGGTGCTGCGTGGCGTTTCGCTCAAGATCCCCAAGGGGCAAACCGTTGCCCTGGTCGGCGCGACCGGCGCGGGCAAATCGAGCATGGTGGCGCTGTTGGCGCGCCAATATGACCCCACGCGCGGCCGCATCCTACTCGACGGCGTCGACCTGCGCGAGTATGACTTGAAAGAACTGCGCCGCAATGTGGCGGTTGTGCCCCAAGACCCCATCTGCATGGAAGGAACCATCCGCCACAACATCAGCCTCTATCGCACAGACATAAGCGACGAGGAGATCAGAGCCGCGGCCGAATTTAGCAATGCGGCGCGCTTTATCGAAGAACTGCCCGGCGCCTATGACTTCAAGGTCTTGCCCGGCGGTGAAAACCTCTCCCAGGGGCAGCGCCAACTGCTGTCGCTGGCGCGCGCGTTGGCGCTCTGTCCCGATGGCGTGCTGATCCTCGACGAGGCCACCAGCAGCATCGACACCGCCACCGAAGCGCTCTTGCAAGAGGCGCTGGAACGCGTCCTGGCCTCGCGCACCAGCGTGGTGATTGCCCACCGTCTCAGCACGGTACGCAATGCCGACCGCATCATCGTCATGGACAAAGGACGCATCGTGGAAGACGGCAGCCACGCCGAACTGCTCAAGCGCGACGGCTTCTATGCGCGCCTGCACCGTCACCAACTGATGGCGGAGGCGGAAAGAGTCGCCGCGCTGGGCGAGGCCCAGCCCGACAACGGCAACGGCGCGGCCCAACCGGCGAGTGCAGCCAAGGACGCGCCAGACAAGCGCACAAACGGCCAACAGGCGGATGCGGCAGACACGGAAGCCAAGCGCACCGTGACCGACCGCGGCCGCTAGCTCGACAGCGCTCTTTTAAAAAAGAACGGCCAATCAAGCCAGCCGCCCACCGGCCGCGGAACCTTTGCCGCTGCGATGACGTCTCTACGCCGCGTGATTCGAAAACATTGTCACTTCGATTTTCACACCTGGTATGGAGGGTCTATGCAACGACTGCAATGGGTTTCGTGGCTTGTGGGCGGCTTGCTCTTGATGGGCTGTGGCCGGCAAGCCGCAGCACCGGCGCAAGAGGCCACGGTCGCCGCGCCTGCTGACGCGCCAGCCGCGACCGAACCGGCTGTCCCAACCGAAACACCCGCCGAACCGACAGCAACGCCGGTGGCTTCATCGCCCGCGGCGGCCCCGGCCAGCCCGCTGTCTGCCCCAATTAGCCCGCTGCCCGGCGCGGATCAGCCCGCAGGCGCGGATGACGCCACCTTCACAGAACCCGACTGGTTCGCAGTCGCCGCCACCTATACGGACGAGCAAGCCGGTTTTGAATTGCGCTATCCCGCGGAGTGGACCTTGCTCGACGTCTCGCCCGAAGTGCGCGAGAGCAGCACCAACTACGCGATCACCATCAACTCTTGGGAGGAACCAGCCGAGGGAGGCAGCGGCGGCATTCCTGTGGGGCAAACCAAACTGGACATCCTGGTTGCACGCACGGATGCAGCCGCGCTCGAAGAGGTGGTCGAGCAGCGCCGCGCCGAACTAACCGCAGGCGAACCGCCCGCCCAGATTGTCGAAGAAGAAACATGGACGTTAGCCGATGGACAGCAAGCCCATCGCTGGACAGTCCAGGGCGAACAGGGCAACAGCTACGAACTGATCGCGCTCTTCGACGGCTGGACTGTCATCTTGGCGGGTTTGGGCGATGAACAGCGCTTCGATGAAGTGGCGCGCACCCTGCGCCCGCTGGCCCAATAGCTCAATCAAAGAGGCAGCCACGCCCCCACTCACTTTGCACCATACCGGGCCGCAATCCCTGCCAGAATCAACGCCAGCCCTTGCTGGAAATCCGGCGCGATTGCGGCCGGGTCTGCTTCCCGCATCACCCGCTGCAAGGTAGGAAACGCGCCGGGCGGCATCTGCGCCAGCAGTTCGAGCATTTCACGCCGCTCCTCGCCGCTGCCAAAGCGTCCCGATTGAGCCGCCAGGATATAGCCGTTGAGATAGTCGATGATCAGATCCGCAGACACGATCACCTGCTCTGCATTGAACCCGGCGCGCGCCAAGATTGTGCAAAGCTGCTCACTGACCGCCAACACAGCCGGTTCACTGATCTCGGCATGGGTCACCAGGTAAAGCACCACATGCGGGTGCGCCGCTGCCAGCGCATAGAACGCATCGGCAAACGCGTGCACCTGCGCCTGCCAGGAAAGCGCACTCGCCTCGCTATCTGTATGTCCATCTGTGCCAATCTCTGTGGCAATCTCTGTGGCAACAGAGGGAAAACCGGCAAAGACCAGCCGCACGACCCCACGAATGATCCCATCCTTGTCAGGCACATGGCGATAGAGCGCCATCGGGTCGACATCCAGCGCCTGCGCCAAGCGGCGCATACTCAACCCTTCCACGCCTGCCGCGTCGATCAACGCCAGCGCCGCGCTGAAAATACGCTCCGGCGTCAAGCGTTCTTCGCCTGCCCTGGGCCGCCCTGTGCGGTGTCTGCTGCGTTTTGCCATGCTGCTCCTGTCCCTGCCGGTTCACATTGACTGGGGCCTATCATGCAACAGCCTGCCATAGCGTGCGCCGAAGAAGCAGCGCAAACCATGGCAGGCGTCACAAGCATGAGTCTACGTGTTGTTCACCGCGTAGCGCATCAGAACGACACCTGTCGGGAACGGTTTCGTCTCGACAAGTTGCATGTCAATCCGCACATCATCGGGAAAGACGCGCTTGCCGCTGCCCAGCACAAGCGGATAAACCAACAAGCTATACTCATCCACGAGATTGTGCCGCGCCAGTTCATGCACCAACACGCTGCTGCCGTCGACATAGATATGCTTGCCCGGCCGCTGCTTCAGCTTGCGCACCTCCTCGATCACATTCTGACGGATGATCGTTGAGTTGCGCCAGGCGTCAGCGGATTGCAACGTGGTGGAGACGACGTATTTCTGCTTCGCCTTCATCAGATCACCAAACGGATCGCCCTCCTCCATCGACTCAAAGACGGCGTGACCTTGCCATGTTTTCCGCCCCAACAGAAAGGCGTCACACTCATTCATCGCCTGAAAGAAATGCGCGCCGATGTCGTCATGCCAGTAGGACCTCGTCCAACCGCCATGTTTGAAACCGCCCTCGGTATCTTCATCGACGCCGCCTGGCGCCTGCATCACACCGTCGAGCGAAACAAATTCAGAAACGATAAGCTTTCTCATGATCTTGGCTCTCTTGCTGGTTCGCCGTTCGGGTCGAACGGCTCGTGTGGTTAGTTTGATGGACTGCAGATTGATGGACTGCGGCTTGCATCCGCCGGTTTTGCCTCGACCGCTAGCGCGCTGCCGCCTGCAAGCCTGCCAGGTAATTCGCCAGATTGTCAAAGAAAAGGCTCATCCCCTCTTCGACACCCATCGACTTCACCGACTCCAACTCTTCGCGCGTCCCATAGAGCGCGCGCGAGGTGACTTTGGTCTTGTTGCCCGCTTGCTCGTGGAAATCCATCGTGACCACGCACTGGGGCATATCGGCCACGACGTTGCCTGCTGCGTCGGAGAAGGAATCCACATAGACAAAGCGATTGGGCCGGTCGATCTCCTGATAGGCGGCTCTCCCCCAAGACTCTTCGCCGTCCGGGCCGCGCATACAGTAGTGCCACACACCGCCGGGGCGGAAATCCAATTCATAGATTTCAATCGTCCACCCTGG